>CAZRIE010000201.1:0-4488 GCA_964600075.1 uncultured Flavobacteriaceae bacterium | reverse complement strand
CGCTACCCCAAGTTTCACATCTCTGTTCGGAAAATACCAGCCAAGTCCAATAGAATATCTATCCTTAAGAATTGGGTGCTTATCATCTTCATTCTGAGAAAATGCAGAACTAAAAGTGATTAAAAAAATCAGAATGCCAAGAATACTTTTCATTTTTTCTAAATTTTATTGGTATTTGTTAGATCAATAACCAAAAGTGATTGTACTTGAAGTTTGTGAATTTACTAAGGTTTATTAAGCAATTTCCATATGCTTTGGAAGTCCTAGTTAATTTAACGCTCCAAAAATAAGCATCTCATATGGATTAATGCATTGATATTAATACATACAAGCCCAATTTAGGGTTCTGTCGCATCTGTGATATTTGAGACTATTTTTAGAAGATAGTAGGAAACTTAAAAAACGTAAGTACCTGAAGATTAGTCTAAATATTTATTTTGTTATGACCAAATTATTGTAAATTTTGACAGATGAGACAGAACCATTCGTCTAGCCCCTTAAACAGGTTCTGTCGTATCTGTAATATTTGAGCATATTTATGTTAAAGCCGGGACATGAGAAAATTGTCGGGAAACGAATTTTTGAGGGACTTTTGAAGGCATCTTCTTAAATCTGACTTTGTTCGAATATAAAATTGGATTATCTTTATAAAGATGATAAGAGTATCACGATTTCAAAAATAATGCTTTGTATTACATGAGAAAAAAATCTAAATCTTCTTATGAAATAGTAACATCGGGTAGAAATTGGCCCATATACATTTTCACCTTTCTAGTTTGTTTAAGCCTTTGTCAATGCTCCCCGGAATTGCCCGCTGGCGATAAGGGCAATGGTGGACTTTTTTTGTCGGAAGGGTTCGAAGCAGTGGTCGTGGTCGATAGCCTGAAGGGCCGTGCCAGACACCTTGCCGTAAACGACAACGGTGACATCTACGTAAAGTTGCGGTTTCCCGATTCCTTGGGAGGAAACGCTGCCCTACGGGATATCGACAACGACGGCAAGGCCGATATTATAAAGACTTTTAACGATTATCTCGACAAAAGCAGCTACGGAACGGCGATGCGCATTCATAACGGCTATCTCTATTTTAGTTCCGTAACCCGCATCTTCCGTCAAAAATTGACCGATAAGTTGGTACCGGATTCCGAAATGGAACTGATAGTGCGCGACACCCAGCCCCCAAGGCAACACGACACCAAACCCATAGCGTTCGATAAAAAGGGAAATCTATACACCGTCTTTGGGGCGCCCTCTGATGCCTGTCAAGAAGATGATAGGGTATTCATGTCACCCGGTATAAACCCCTGCCCCATCCTTGAACACAGGGCGGGCGTATGGAAGTTCGATGCGAATAAAAAAGGGCAGTTTCAAAAGGACGGGGAAAAGTTCGCCACGGGCCTGAGAAGTGTCGTAGCCTTGGAATGGAACGATCAGGATGATAACCTGTTCACAATTGTTCATGGCAGGGACCATCTTTACAATACCTGGCCCGAGACCTTTTCGGTATGGGAAGGCTCCGTATTGCCTTCTGAAGTTTTTTTAAAGATTAAATACGGTTCCGATGGGGGCTGGCCATACCATTATTACAATCAGATAAAGGATGATTATTTTCTAAGTCCCGAATACGGCGGGGACGGGATCAAGCAAGGTGAAAATGTAAAGTCATTGGAAAAGCCTTTAGTAGGGTTTCAAGGGCATTTTGCCCCCAACGACCTTTTGTTCTATACGGGAGACCAGTTTCCCGAGCATTATAAAAATGGGGCTTTTATGGCATTTCACGGCTCTACCAGCAGTGCTCCCTATCCGCAAACGGGCTACTTTATTGGCTTTGTACCCATGGAAAAAGGAATGCCCTCAGGACCTTGGGAAGTTTTCGCCGATGGTTTTGCCGGAGTCGATACTATTATCAATACCAGTGACGCCAAATATCGGCCCATGGGACTTGCAATGGGCCCGGACGGCTCGATATACATATCCGATTCGGAAAAGGGCAAGATATGGCGCGTAATGTACAAAGGAGATAGGGGAAAATTCGGCAAAGCGCAATTGGCGAAAATGGAAGAACGAAAAAAACAGGCCCCGAATTTAAAAATTCCCGATGAGGTAAAGGATATTGTAGCTACCGAAGAGGATGGATTTTTCCCAAAAGAGGGAAATATGGCGGAAGGTGCTAGACTTTATAATACACATTGTGCGCTTTGCCACCAGAAGAACGGGCGGGGCAACGATCGCTTTCCGCCTTTGAACTATTCCGATTGGGTTACTGGCGACAAGGAAAGGTTGATAGATGTGATATTGAACGGCCTTGAAGGCGAGATCATGGTCCGTGGCAAATCGTATAACAACGTGATGCCCAAGCAAGACCGCCTGAAAGACGAAGACATAGCCCTCATTCTAACGTATATCAGGCAGAATTTTGGCAATAGTTCAAACGGCATAGATCCCGAAGAAGTGGCCGAAATCAGAAAAATATCCAGTAAATAAAAGCGGTTTTGAATAAAAGAGACCAATCAAATAACAACAGATGAAAACTAAAAGAAGGTCAGCGATAAAAAAAATGTTGGCTTCGACAACAGCATTGGTCGGTCTTGGACATATGGCCGTTGCGAACGATAAAAAAGCGACAGAAAAAGCGATCGCTTCTCCAAAAACCCATGATTATTTCGAAGAACTGGGTATTACCCGTGTCATCAATGCAGGAGCAACCATGACGTTTTTATCGGGGTCTTTAATGATGCCCGAAACAGTGGAGGCAATCAATGCAACAGCACACGACTTTGCCGATATGTACGAGCTACAGGACAAAATCGGAGCCAAGATGGCCGAAATGCTACATTGCGAGGCGGCCATGGTTACCTCCGGAGCTGCAGCCGCATTAGTATTGGGTACGGCAGCCGTCATTACGGGCACCGATGCTGAAAAGAGAAAACAACTGCCTCATATCCCCGGGCCGGGCCCCGAAGTCATCATGCAAAAAAGCCATCGCTACCTTTTCGATCAGGCCATTACCACTACCGGTGCAAAGATTATAGAGGTAGAGGGCCCGGAGGAAATGGAAAAGGCCATTAACGAGAACACAATAATGGCCCTTTTCTTTAATGGTGCCGTATCGTGGTTTGGCATCAAAGATTCGATAAGCCATGAAAAATTTGTAGCCGTTTGTAAGGGACATAACATCCCTTCCTTTATAGATGCTGCAGCCGATGTTCCTCCTGTAGAAAACCTATTCAAATATCAAAAAATGGGGTTTGATCTAGTTACCTTCTCTGGTGGCAAGATGATTCGGGGCCCTCAGAGCGCAGGTATACTTTTCGGCAGGAAAGACCTGATCGAGGCCGCTAAACTGAACAGTAGCCCACATGAAGCACCAATCGGCAGGCCTATGAAAGTAAACAAAGAAGAGATGTTCGGTATGTATGCCGCGCTAAAAAGTTACTTGGAACGTGACCACGAAAAAGAGTGGCAAGATTGGCTAGCCCGTGCCGAAAGCATTAAATCGGAAATCGTAACCATCCGAAGTGTAAAGGGAGCGACCCATGTACCTGACGGACCAGCAAATGTAGTACCCAGCCTACATGTGACCTGGGATCAAAAACAGGTCAAGATAACCCCTAAAGAAGTTCATGAGGCCTTAAAGAGCGGAACACCAAGTATTTTCTGTGCTCTCGGGCAAAAAGATGGTGAGGCACTTTTGAGTGTCGGCTTGGTATTGCTAAGACCAGAGCAGGTCGCTATTGTAGCCAATCGGATCAAGGAGGTTTTACGGCAAGCAATCTCATAAAGTGGAGCACTATTAATTTCTTATAAGGCACGTTCAATATGAAATCTGATGCTATTTGGGTTGATTTGCAATTTCGCGTATAATCACAAAACCCTGTCAATCAATTGACAGGGTTTAAGTGTTAGCAAAATGTTAAAAGTCGAGATGCCAGACTTAAAAGAACCATCGTGCCACTTTGACTTTCAATATTTTACTTTGCTAATTTCAAGCTGTACACCGCTTTGCAATTTATGAGCTAAATAAGCACAAATGATGTAATTCTTTATTCTATAAATTTAAGAAAATATTTTTTTAAAATCAAAACATATCAAATAGTCATATCTGAAATCGATTCTTGCCATAAAACGTTCATTTCACGGGACATTCCAAAACAATGATTTGATAAAGAAAGAACTTAATCATGTGGAATAGCGGTTGGCAGTTACTTTACCAATATTACCAATATTACCAATTACTCAGTAGACTTAATACGTCTCAAAAATTGTACTTTAGAAGACGCCCAACCTTTTAGGGCGTAGCAGAAATAAAGTTAGTTAGTCTCATTCAATAAGAGATGGTCTTGATAATAGACAAAAATATTTAGAAGACACCAGTGAAAATTTCAGTTTTCTATTGTTGTAATCGGCAAACTCGCTTACTATCTTTTGTTCGGAAATGAACTACCCCGAGGCAGAGCCATCGAGGTATCCAACGGAAGAAAGTTTTAA
>CAZRIE010000200.1:0-4493 GCA_964600075.1 uncultured Flavobacteriaceae bacterium | reverse complement strand
TCAAAATCCGAATTACAACATTCTCTGCCTCTCGCTTAGCATAAAATTCGAAAGGACGTAGATTGAAAGCCTTACGTTCTACGTAGTTACGAACAGCGATTTTTTGTCTTTCCTATTATTAGAAACTACAGCTGTCAATTTCCGTGACCCGTAGCGTATTAACCATACCTTTATCCTTCATCGGCATGGCAGCTAGACTGATTAGCATATCGCCAACATCTAGAAATCCTTTCTTACAAGCGATTTGGTTAACGTCTTCAATAGTCTCATCGGTAGTAACATATCGGTCGTAATAAAAGGCCCTCACACCCCAAAGTAGATTCAATTGGGTCAATATACGTCTGTTCGAGGTAAACACGAGAATATGGGCGCTAGGCCGCCATGCTGATATTTGAAATGCGGTGTATCCACTATTGGTCAATGTAGATATCGCCTTCGCCTGTATTTCGTTGGCCATAATCGCGGCATGGTAGCATATTGATTTGGTAATGTATCGATTGGTGCGAATGTGTGGGGGGTCATGGGGTACACGAATAAGGTCTGAGCCCTCAACACTTTGTAGAATGCTAGTCATCTTTTCGATAACTTGAACGGGGTAATTACCAACTGAAGTTTCACCTGATAACATTACCGCATCGGCACCGTCCATCACCGAATTGGCTACATCGTTCACCTCGGCACGAGTTGGGGTAAGGCTCGTAATCATGGTTTCCATCATTTGGGTCGCAATGATTACGGGTATACGTGCTTTTTTCGCACGTAATACGAGCTGCTTTTGAATCAATGGAACTTCTTGTGCAGGTACTTCTACGCCCAAATCACCACGGGCCACCATCAGGCCGTCACAGTACGCAACTATTTTATCAATATTCTCTACGGCCTCGGGCTTTTCGATTTTGGCTATTATCGGAATCTTATGTTCGGAATGTTCGTTTATGATGTTCCGAAGGTCAATTAAATCTTGACTGAACCGTACAAAGGACAAAGCAATCCAATCTACATCTAGCGAGATCGCAAAAATGGCGTCCTTTACATCCTTTTCAGTAAGGGCGGGAAGGGAAATATTCGTATTGGGTAGGTTTACTCCCTTTTTTGATTTCAATGGGCCTCCCTGAATTACTTTGGCCCTGACTTCGTTCTCTCCGTTCGTGGTCATTACCTCGAACATCAGTTTGCCATCATCCAATAAAATATGTTCTCCGACTTTAACATCCCTCGGGAAAGCGGCATAGTTCATATATACCTTTTCACTAGTGCCCTCAAAAGGTTCGCCCGTAACGAAAGTAATTTCATCACCCGGAGCTACTACTACTTCACCTGCCATAACGCCTACTCTCAATTTGGGACCTTGAAGATCCGCTAGAATCGAAGTATAGTTGCCCATCTCTTCGTTCAGTTCACGGATCATTTCGATACGTTCCGTTACATCGTCGTAATCGGCATGTGAAAAATTAATGCGAAAGACATCCACACCGGCCTCGATCATCTCTCTCAGCACTTCTTTCTTGCTAGTGGCTGGCCCTAGGGTAGCAACTATCTTTGTCTTTTTATTACTTGGCATTGGTTAAAAAATTAAGTTGTTCTTAGATTTAAGTTTGTCGGTTTCTATAGTGTAGGCCGTCACTATTTTGGGTATGGCCAATAATGCTTTGATCAGGTTTTCTATTTCGCCGTTCCAATAACTATCCGAATCGTCTTGTTCAATTTTGATAAAAAAATCTACATCACGATGCTCGGGTACTATGTTGAACGCAGTATAAGACGTTTCGTTTTTAAAAAGATCGCTTCTGACCAAGGTGTCTTCTTTTAAACCGTTATTGGTAAAAAAAGTCCAGTACCTATCGTTAATATCATCTTTCCATTCAAAAATAGGAATTGTAATATGCGCTGATATATCGAGATCTTTCTGCCGTCTTTTAAAATCTGATTTCAAACAGAGATTCAAAGCGTAGGCCATAGCGTAATCTTCAAGACTACTGTGCAAAGCGATTAAATCAAAGGAATCTTCGTAAAATTCGGTCGAAATTTTATGTATTGCTACCATAGGCGCACAAAGACGCAAATATAATATTAATAAGGTACAACGCCTAGATTAGTGAAGTGTAAAGCTGAATTTGGGCAATCTATAACGTTTTAGTTACGTACGGGTATCCCTCAAGACTTGTCCATCTTATCTTGCAGTGCGTAATATGCCCTTTTCGAGGCACGCTCCTCAGCTTTCTTTTTTGAAGTTGCCCTAGCTTTGGCCATAACCTTATCGGCAATGGTCAGCTTTACGGCAAAATGCTTTAAAGTATCGTTGCCGGTGTCTTCGTATACATTATAATCGAACGATTTTTTCTGCTTTTGGCACCATTCTATCACAAGGCTTTTGTAGCTGATGACCTTGCCTTCTAGTTGTTCGATATCGACGTAGGGTTCAATAACCCTCTGGTCAATGAACTTTTTACAGTACTTGTAACCGCGGTCAAGATAAATGGCACCGACTAAAGCTTCGAAAACATTGCCATGTATGTTCTCTCCAAAATGTGATTTTGGTATTCGGCTCTTTACAAAATTGATTAGGCCAAGGTCTTTGCCGAGTTCGTTTAGGTGTTTTCGACTCACTATTTTTGAACGCATCTTGGTCAAATAACCTTCGTCACCTTCAGGAACTTCATCATATAAATAGCGTGAAATGATGGTTCCTAACATAGAGTCGCCCAAAAATTCTAAGCGCTCGTAATTCATTGGGATACCCTTTTTGTCTTTTTGATTGACCGATCGATGTAAAAAGGCTTTCTTATAGACACCTAACTTTTTGGGCTTAAACCCTAAGATATTGGTTATCCCCAAAAAAAAATCCCCATCCGCTTTCGAATAGGAATTGAATATATTGGAAGGAAAACCCATTGTGTTTAGTCGCTGATTTTCTTAAAAACTACACAGGCATTATGCCCTCCGAACCCGAACGTATTGCTCAATGCTACATTCACTTCCCGTTTTTGGGCCTTGTTCAACGTCAGGTTGAGTTTTGGGTCTATGTTTTCATCGACCGTGGTGTGGTTGATCGTCGGGGGTACTACCCCATGTTGCATAGCCAAGATAGAGGCGATAGCTTCAATGGCCCCTGCGGCACCAAGTAAGTGACCGGTCATTGATTTTGTTGAATTGATACTGATATTCGGTGCATGGTCTCCGAATACTTCGCTAATAGCTTTCAGCTCGGCCACATCGCCCAAGGGCGTTGATGTACCGTGCGTGTTTATGGCATCGATATCTTCGGGTTTCATGCCGGCATCGCGCAAGCAATTTTTCATTACCTGTACCACTCCAATACCATCCGGGTGAGGTGCGGTCATATGATACGCGTCGCTTGAAAGTCCGCCACCGGCGACTTCGGCGTATATTTTTGCACCCCTAGCTTTGGCATGTTCATATTCCTCCAAAATTAATGCTCCTGCACCCTCACCGAGAACAAATCCGTCGCGGGTAGCATCGAAAGGTCTTGAAGCTGTTTCGGGGCTATCGTTTCTTGTTGATAAGGCGTGCATGGCTCCAAAGCCACCCATACCGGCAATCGTCACCGCTGCTTCGCTACCTCCGGTAACGATAACATCACAATGGCCCAAACGGATATAGTTCAGGGCATCGATCATGGCATTGGCCGCGGATGCACAGGCCGATACCGTAGTATAGTTCGGGCCCATAAAACCATGCTTGATAGAGATATGTCCAGGGGCGATATCAGCAATCATTTTTGGAATGAAGAAAGGATTAAAACGTGGCGTACCATCACCTGCGGCAAAATTCATCACTTCGTTCTGAAAGGTTTCCAAACCGCCGATACCGGCACCCCAGATGACCCCGACACGAAACTTGTCGATTTTTTCTAGGTCTAACCCCGAATCTAAAATGGCTTCATCCGACGAGACAAGGGCATACTGTGCAAAACGATCTAATTTTCTGGCTTCTTTTCGATTAAAATGATCTTCGGCATTGAAATTTTTAAGTTCGCAGGCAAATTTGACCTTGAATTTTTCAGTATTATAATACGTTACAGGTGCTGAACCGCTCTTGCCGTTCTTTAGACCTTCCCAATATTCTTCGATATTGTTGCCTATGGGTGTCAATGCGCCCAATCCGGTAACTACAACTCGCTTTAATTGCATTGAACCTAATTTTAATTTTTAAGCCAAGCGTAAATTAAAAAAAATTATCCATGCGATAGGGTTACCACATGGATAAATTTAAATCTCATTCAAGAAATCATAAAGATTACTTCGCTTTTTCTATATAACTTATAGCTTGGCCAACTGTTGCGATGTTCTCAGCTTGATCATCGGGAATCTGAATGTCAAATTCCTTTTCGAATTCCATGATCAACTCCACGGTATCCAATGAATCTGCCCCTAAATCGTTTGTAAAGCTAGCTTCCGTTACCACTTCGTTTTCATCAACACCTAATTTATCAACGATGATAGCTTTTACTCTTGATGCAATGTCTGACATAA
>CAZRIE010000199.1:0-4507 GCA_964600075.1 uncultured Flavobacteriaceae bacterium | reverse complement strand
TTTGGCATTTATATGAATGCCGTTGATACGGGTTGGGTGACTGATGAAGACCCCGTGGAATTAGCTAAAAAGAAAAAAGAAGTTCATGATTTTCAGCCACCATTAGATATTGTTGATGGTGCTGCAAGAGTCGTTGACCCTTTATTTGATGGCATCAATACAGCGAAACATTGGTGCGGAAAATTCTTAAAAGATTATCATCCCATAACGTGGTAAAAGAAATTGCTTATTCGGTTTTACTTTTGAACTAGTTTGCTGAGATTTTTATATCCTAACGGTTAACCTTCATTGGTAACTTGTGATGTCTAAATATCTTGGGAAGTCTCTTAGTATATCGCAAAATAGTCTACTTAATGACACTAAATGCGTTCTAGTCACGTTAAGTGTAGACCTTAAACTACAGGTTTGAAATCATTCAAATTACTTTTTTCAATATCCATGTGATTACTTCTTGTGCACTATGATCAAGTAGCGGTCAACTGGAACAAACAATTGCTTACATACCTGTACTAAGAAAATCAAATTCAAAAATATGAGAAGTATACCATTTTACGCGATACTATTAGTTGTGTTCGGATTTCAAAACGTATATGGCCAGGTTGACTTTATTATCCCGCCATCCGTTAAAAAAATTGATTATGCTACTCGTGAGGTTACTTTTTCCGATGTCACTATGAATGGCAAGAAAACTACGTATTTATCGGTACAAAAAGGAGCAACGGTTAAAATCAAAACTAGCATAACATCTAAGAAGAACGGGGATTATTGCCCTGGCTGTATTGTACAAATATATTGGGGTATAAGAGATTACACCTCAGTGTGTGCTAAAAGTTTTTATGGCTATCAATTCACTAAGAAAAAATCCACACATAAGTTTAAGGCACCTATGAAAGATGGTATTTATTACATAACCATGGGGGGGTCATTAGAGTACTCCTGTAAAAACAATAAATTAAGGCCTAGGTGTTCGCCCGAAAATGCTTTTGCTGTTTTAAAAGTTGGCAACCCTGATCCAGAGAAAAAAATTACGCTTGTGAAAGGGAATAGAGGCTCTAGCCTTTTCTTGAAAACAACCTTGGTTAAATCAGGTAGCTTTGGCGATTTAGATAAAATAGAGTGGTTTTTTGAAGGTGAGAAGCTAGCTTATGATGATCAGGAAGAAATACCTATAACGGAGTTAGGTAATTATAAGGTAGTCTGGTCTAACTGCTTAACAAGTGTTGCTGATTCGCTTGATCACCCTTTAAAGGATAGAATAGTAATACCCCCTGCGGTAGTACAAGACTCAGCCCTTCCTGATAGTACAGACATAGCCGTGTTAATAGAGAACAACGATACGTTTGTGTTGAAAAACCTAATCTTCGACTTGAACAAATCAGCTATTAGGCCCCAAGCTGAAACGGAATTGGATAAGCTGGCAAAAATCATGACAGACAAGCCTTCTATGAAAATTCTATTGGAAGGCCACACTGCCATCGGCAATGCTAGAAAAAATAGGGTGTTATCGGAGAAAAGGGTGAAATCGACCAAAGAATATCTTGTTGAGCAAGGGGTTATAATAAGCAATATAGCAACAAAGGGCTGGGGCCAACAAAAACCTTTGATTAGAACTAGAGATATAGAAAAAGGAAAAATAAATAGAAGAGTAGAAATCCAAATCTTATCTAGATAATACGATTTGTCGCTGGGGTTTTGATAACTTGAAATTTTATTACTTCAGCCACTGGCTAAGCCTATACTACAAAATGTACTATACTATCTTGCGTTATACTGTATGGCGGCAACCAAATCGTCTACTAGACCTTTTTAGTCCTTTCGCCTGCGCTCAGAATAAACTGCAGAGCCAGCAGGGCGTGGTTTTAGCGTGAAGGCGGCTGTGTAAGTACGGGATTATACGTACTACTATCATTCGAAAGCTATTTTTATGTAATTTTAGTCAAAAGGGCTTCAACGCTTTGGGGTTTACTTCCTGTTTATGATTATAACTGAAGCGTAAATAATTGCCCAGAAGATATTAGCAATAAATTCAACTTTTAACAATGGATCGACGTTCTTTTATCAAAAAGGGGGAAGCACTTGGGTTAATTCCTTTTCTTCCCGCGGGAATATGTTTGCAGGGGGAAAGGATTCCACCACATAACTGGCACGGATATGACTTTGGTCCGCCACCGCAGATAACGGATCGCCTCGAACAAGGCCCATTCTCTTCCAATGGGTCTGATGCCACTGCAGCTGGAAATGATATCGTCATGGCCACCTCGCCTTCCTTTGAACCCATTTCTAACTACGGCATGGGTATGGTCACCTACCTATGTGATGAGGTAGGCCCTCCAAAAGCTTCTAAAAGAAAGCTTTATGATGAATTAGAAGCTTTGGCAAAATTTCCGCTTGGAGATAAACTATACCTTCGAGTCGATTGGAGGGATATTCAAAAAAAGAAGGGCCGATTAGATTTTCCTGAGCATTGGAAAATGACCTTTGATCTTGCTCGCCAATACAACAAGCGTGTTGGTATCCGAATTCAGTTGATGAGCCCGGTCATCGCAGACCATTCTATTCCAGATTTTCTCCAAGATAAAATTCCATTTGTCAAATTAGGCAAGACCGATCAAATCGGCATTCCCGGCAAGGTTCACTATTCGCCCAGATTCGATGATCCAAATTTTATTGCTGCGTTTAAAGAGCTTGATGACCTTTTGGCTGATGAATACAATGGTCATGATCTCATAGAATATGTCGATACCTGTATGTATGGTTTTTGGGGAGAAGGGCATAGCTGGCCGTTTGAGGGCAATCCTTTTCCTAACGATAAAATTGCCGAAGAAACCTCAATGCTAATGTACGGGCATCAAGCCAATAATTGGACCAAAACCCCACTGGTGACAAATACACAGCCCGACTATAATAATGTGAGCAATTCCGAAGTGCTTGACGAAACAATCAGAAGCCACAACTGGCTCAGAACCGATACCATATTTATTGAACCAGAGCAGATAGACGCCCTTAGTAATAGGCCTCCTTGGATAGGTGCCACCATAGAGAACGGATTCTCTAATGGAAAACCAGACAGACTAAGAATGATAGATGGCACCCCCAGAACAGAAATGATCATCCAACATATTAAAGATGTCGGTCCGAATTATTGTTCCCTTTGGAATTGGCATGACCTGTCTGCAGAAAACCTAAAGCGATACTTTGATCAATATCCAGAGGAAATTGCTAGCCTTAGAAAATGCATAGGCTATAGGGTACGCCCTTCTTGGGTGTGGTTCTGTGCAAATGATGACCAACCTTATTTAATCTTGGGAATGGTCAATGATGGCATATCAGGTGTCCCAGGCGTACTTCGGATATATCTGACCGATCAGGAAAATACTTTTGAAACTGGTGGTAGTCTAGACCCCGGCTATCCACTACCTGGTAAAGTAAGGCAAGTCAAAATTCCAGTCCCAAAAAATACGGATTGGCAAGGTCTGCGACTAAAGGCAGAAATAGAAGTAAAGGGCGTTCGATATCCGGTTACCTGGGCATGTGATACATCTTTAAATAAAGATGGGTCGCTACCCTTAAAAAAGAATCTTTAAAAAAAGTCAATCCAAAAAAATATGCGTTTCTTTTCATTTTTTATTGTGTTTCTCATCGTCTGTGGTTGTAATGTGGAAAAGAAATCAAAAAAAGTTACCGATAAAGCTGTTCCCGAACGTGCGGCATTGAGCCGAGATTCGCAAATTTTTCTGGGGAATCGATTATTTTCAGAAAAAACATGTATTACGTGTCATGATGTACACCAAAAAAAAATTGGCCCTTCAGTCAAGGAAATCATGGCTATTTATAAAGAAAAGAATGGAGATATCGTTGCTTTTTTAAAGGGTAAGGCTAATCCAATTGTTGACACCACTGCTAGCCAAGTGGTCATAATGCAAGCTAACATTGACGGCTTTTTAAAAGACATTTCTGATGAAGAACTGAAAACCATAGCCACCTATATGCTGCATGTCGATGAATTAAATCCAGAATAGCATAGTTTAAATCCGATTAGAACATGGCATAAAACCAGAAGGTCTACCTGTCATTTTGCTTTTTAAGCTGGTCAGCGCGGTGGCGTATTTAGCACTGTACTTTCTTTCGCCAACGCTCCGTCTCGCTCATAATTTAGAAAATACTTTAGCTGCTGAAATTTATTACGCCTTCTAAAAAGTTTCTTCAAAAAGGTAATGACATCGAGCGTTTGAGAGATGAATGAATACCTCTAAAAACAATAACAAGCAATGAATAAACACTCAGTATCTGACGGACGGTAGGAAGGAAGACAATGTGTGTGGAATGGTATTTTACTTCAAATTATATTGTGTTGCGGTAACAAGTAATTGATTATTTGTAACCATTTAACCTACCCAACGGTTGACTATGTAACTGCACTTCACCAATGATTCTTAAATAAAAATGTTAACCTCATACTTTTTTCTTCATTAAAGAGTGAAAATCAAAAGAATGTTTAATTAAAATT
>CAZRIE010000198.1:0-4563 GCA_964600075.1 uncultured Flavobacteriaceae bacterium | reverse complement strand
CCGGTAGTCGGAAAAAAACGATTGAAAGCCAATAGTGAAAACACCTGTTTGTTTAACTCAAATTCTTGCTCGTTTAACTGTTGCACCCTGCCAAAGACGACTCCGCCAACGTCGCTTTGGGCATCCTTGGGAATGTCCAATTCGAAGGATAGGTTTGGCTCCGTGATTTTGCCCTTTACATTTAGATACACTAAGAAAGGTATTTTATCCTGATATGTCGATGCCAGGCCCGTATCGATACCAGAGGTAATCTCAGCCATCAAGGGCGCAGGGGAAGTTTCTACCTCGTAAATTGCGGTGACATCCAATTTGGCGTCAAAGGGATCTCCCAACCAGGTAATGGAACTTCCAGGTTTGATGTCAAATTTACGGGACACCAAATTATAGAGGTTGGTCTGATAAAAACCATTATTCAGTTCATAACTACCGATAAGTCCAATAGTGCCATTGGGGTCAATATTAAGTTTAAGGTTCGCTTCTCCCTGTACCTGAAGGCGGTCATCCGTTCTTTGGTCCAGCACGATATTAAATACCACATCTTCCGCAATTTCCATAGCCATATCAATATCAAAGCCTTTTAGTATGCTTGGGCTTTCCTCTTTCTCGTTTCCGGTCAGGATGTCATCGGGGTTTTCCCTATTTACAAAAATGACCACCCCGTCTCGCTCTTGAATATCTAGCGTTTCTTCGGGTACCACATAAGTGAGTTCGGTGCCTTTTCGAATTCGTATTTCTCCGCCAACTTTCGGAAGATTAAGGTCGCCCGATATTTGCACATCAGCATCAGCGCTAACGATACCGTAATAGAGTTCGTTATCTTCCACCGTAGCATTTAGCAAACTAAAATTTTCAGTCTTAAAACTGAGGTCGAAACTGGGATTACTAAAGGTCTTTGTATCGACGGCCCCATTTATGGTAAGCGAATTTCCGCCCGTATCTTGAATGGCAAATTGGTCTAGCGAAACTTTTGTATCATCAAAAGCGATGGTCTCCGTATCTATCTTAAACGTTACATTCAAGGGCACCACTTCCAAGGCCGTTTCATGAAAAGAAATTTGGCCTTGATACGAAGGATCTTTCAAAGTACCGCCAAGTTTCAGTTGTCCAGAAAGATAGCCCTTGGCTTGGGCGATTTCTTCTGGAAAGAATCCTTGAATAAACTGGGTCTCTAATTTTTGTAGGTCAATGTTCATATCCAAGTTTGCTCCTTGGGCCGAAGCGGTATAATTTCCGCTCAGGTCTACATCTATACCACCATCCTTGAGGGCCATATTCAGCGTGTAGTTTGAAAAAGTACTTGAGGTAGCATCTATTGAAAGTTTGCCCACAGGGTTTGTCAAAAGGGCTAATTCATCGATGGTAAGATTGGCAATTAAACCACTCGCCCCGTAAGGGTTCTCCATAATAAGACGGCCTTGCAAAATGCCTGAGGCCAGTTCTTTATCGGGATTAAAGAAGCTCAATAAGCCCTGTAGTCGAAAGTTCTCAAAAAGCAGCCCAATATGGTCTTCCTGAATTTCGGGGACTGCTCCGCTCAACTCCATTTTCTGATTATCGCTAGACAATACCATATGTTCAAAGTACAGGTATTCTTTGGCAAAGACCATTCGATTATCATCGGGAATCGACCAGTTCTTTTTATTGAAGGTCAGTTCCTTCGGGTTTAAATGAAGCTGCACAGTATCTTTTCGTAGGCTCATTTCCGCTGCTAGGTGAACAGACTCTTCGTCTTTATCATAAGAAACAAAATCTAAAAGAAGTTCCTTATTTTTTAGGTTGCCTTTAAACAAGGTTTTCTTGATGTTTATGGGTTTATATTTAAGACCACCAATTGCTGCGGAGAAATCAAGATCATTCGCATCACCATTCAGACTGATTTCCAGGCTGTCCAGAATACTGGATTCATATGCTGCAGATGGTACCTCCAGAGCTGCATATAGCTTTTTGGACATAGCATCGAAACTTGCGTTCAAGGTTACCGTATCCAATTGTTCTAGGCCTTTAAAAAACACCTCGGTCAGAATAGGTTCGGGGGTTAGAATTGCATTTATTTGAACTCGGACCGAATCGGTTGCCGTTTTTGTTTCCAGACCCTCGGAGAAATAACTGCGAAGCTGCCGTTCTAGTGCGCTAGTAATCTTTTCAGGAGAACTATTCGCATCGAGATTCCCATTCAAAAAACTACTGGAAATTTCCAACTGGGTAGCCGTACTATCTATATGGGCGACTAAATCAATATCATTCGTCTTGTACGGTATGTTATCTATTACGGCGACACTACCCGATAATGTAGAACTCAAATCAAAATCTTCTGGCGTACCTTTAAAAAGCACTTTTGCCCCAGTTCGCACCTTTATATTGTTCGTTGCCAGTTTCAAGGCCTGAAGATTTGCTCCTTTCAGTACCAAGTCAAGTTGAATATCGTAGGCCGCGCTATCTAATTTCATAGCAATAGCAGTGGTAAAGTCGAGATTCTTGTCCTTGTAGTTCAATGCCAGATCTCCCTTGCCATTGTTGATTTTGCCGTCGGCAACTACATTTTCATAGTCATATCCATTGTATTGAAAACGGGAAATGTTCGAGCTAAAATCTGCATTTAAGGTATTTAGATCAGTACCGCTAACGGAACCATCCGCAACGAGTGATACCGCTCCAAATTGTTCATTTTGCAACAATTTGTTGAGCTGCAAGCTGTCGATTTCCAATGTTCCCTTGAAGTCAACGCTATTTTCTAAATTCAGATTTCCATTGAGTCGTGCCGTTCCATCAGGAATTCTGACAGTGGCATTGGCAACAAAATTTTGAAGCGTACCCCGTGCTGTGGCATTCAAGTTCACTTCTTGGGGTATAGCTATGCCTAAATCTGCCTCTGAAACAAACAACACTAGATCATTGTGGGAGGTTACCGCAGTGAGATTGGTAAGGTCAAAGGACAATGATTCTACGTTCGTAGGGTTGGTGATTGTGCCGGTAAGGGCAACGGATGTGCTGTCTCCCCATTGCAATCGTGTCTTATCAAGGGTTATCTTTTCCAAGGTTCCCTTTGTGAACAATTGGCCTTTGAAGCCATGTTGTTTCGCATTACTGAAATAGGCGTTAGATGCCAAGGCCGGTTGAAAGTAAAAAGCATCTTCCACTCCAAATTGGAGCTTTGGTACCGTAACCTCAACGTGTACCTGTTTTGGAGTATTGAAGAATTGATCTACCGATTGATATTTCAAAGCTACCTCCCCAGCGATTGAACTATTATCAGTGAGGAGGGAAAAATTATCGAGTTTTGAGGAAGTTTCCCCCAAATGGGATTCAAAAGTCATATTCTGGAGAACAAAACCACTTTTTTCCAAAAATGACAATGCTTCTACATTCAGATTGGCCAGCTTTGGTTCATAGGTTAGGTCATTGGCCTTAAAGCGAAAATTTTGTAAGGAAATTGCATCGGGATTAAACACCCCTTTAATCGATTCCGTATTTCCACTTGCAAAGAATAGCGTATTGTTCTCCATTTCAATTTCTGATGCGGCGATGTTGAACGCTGGCCATTGAAAATCAGAGGAACCTTGATTTGTAATCGCATCTAGGTCTCCCCCTTTTTCTTCGTCAATTTTCAGGGAAACCTTAGAATTGTTCAATTTCAAATCTTCAATTTCATAGGTAGCCGTAGCAATGTCCGCCTTGAAGGTATTGAACGAAAACTCGCTTAGATCCGTATGAATCTCAAGATTATCGGGTCTTGAACCAAAATTGGACTGTACGTTTTCAATACTCAAATCACCAATGGAGATATAGGGGAGTGGCGTGGTTGTTACTTCCTCAGTCGTGGGTATGGCTTTCGTCTGCTCGTAGTCTACTTGGGAATTTTGGAGTTCCAAATTATCAACTGCGAAATGCATAGCAATTAAATCTATTTCATCAACGTCAAGGAGTAGGTCGCCACATATGATTTTACTTTCAATACCGAGATACGCATCGGTATAGACCACATCAAAATCTTTGAGCGCTACGCTTCCAATAACCAATTGGAACGGTTCAGTTGTTTCTGGTTCAGCAGCCAAATCTTGAGCTGCAAACGCCTCCTGTAAAAAGGTAAAATTAAATTTTTCCGTGCCTTCATTTCGAAGTATTCTGGCGGTCACTCCCGCCCACTCCAAATTGTCTAATTCTAAGGTATTACCAAAAAGCAAGGGTGAAAATTCGATGTCGGCTTCCAATGATCTGGAGTACAAAAGGGTATCCTCTTTTTTATCCTCAAGATATAAGCCTTCTAGTTGTATATCACCTGAAAAAGTTAGAAAAAGCTTGTCGATTGTTACCTTGGTTTCCGTTTTATCCGAAACGTAATCGATGAGCTTGTTAACAATGATATCTTGACCCCATGGGCTGCGAATGAATAAAATTACACCTAAAAACAAGACCAGTAGCAGGAAAAAAACCCGGGCTATGCGCTTTACTGTTTTGTGCTTTCCGGTTTGACTGCTCATTTTTTCCAAAAGTTGGATACGATTGTTAAAAGTAGTAAAAAGCGAGGTTCTACGCCGTACAGTATCTGATTATTGCAGTAATCAA
>CAZRIE010000197.1:0-4574 GCA_964600075.1 uncultured Flavobacteriaceae bacterium | reverse complement strand
GAATGATTTTGGACTGTATTGAAAAGGAAGGCCGATTCAGGGTTATGGGCTTTCTTGATTCTTTTAAAGAAAACGGAACAAAAATTAATGGGTATGAAATTTTAGGAAGCGAGCAAGACTTACCGTCGCTAATCGATAAATTTAATCTTTACGGTGTGGTTCTTGCAATTGGCAATAATTGGACGAGAAAACGAGTAGCTGATAAAATCGGCCTTATTGCGCCAGATCTTATATTCGTAACTGTAATTCACCCCAGTTCCATAATCGGTAAAGATGTTAAGATTGGCCAGGGTACTGTAGTCATGCCGGGGGCTATAATTAATACTAATTCAAAATTAGGAGATTTTTGTATCGTGAACACCAATTCATCACTTGGGCATGACGGCAATATGCAAAACTTCTCAAGCATTGCATCGGGTGTTTGCACAGGTGGGAACCTCTTCTTGGGTCGATTCTCCGGAATATCGTTGGGAGCAAACGTTATAGAAGATATCACCATAGGGGAACATAGCATTATTGGAGCTGGTTCTTTGGTGGTTGAGAATGTCAAGGGTTATTTAGTGGTATTCGGTTCTCCGGCACGTACCGTCAGAAGAAGAAGAGCGGCAGATTCATATTTGAGTGGTGATACTGTATCCGGGGCGACCGTCGAGTAGTACCGCTCAAACTCTGAGAACTATAATATATCTTTTTCCTTCGTATTTGTTGTGAATTTGTTTAATACTTTTTTGCGTTTTCCTGAAGACAAAAGCGGAATTTCAGCTACATATTCTACTTTTATACTGGCGTCTTTACCCAGATAGCCCATAAATTCTTTAACTAGTTCTTGTTCTCTCGAAAACTTTTCAAGTGCATTCAGTTTGAAAGTATATTCCTTTTTTGAAATCTGGATGAACTGATACTGTGACAGTTCAATATATTTCCACATATTGTTGGTAATGGTAAACGAGGAGATGGGTTCGCCTTTCGTATCGTATATGGCGTCCATCTTTCTACCTTCAACTTTTTTGAATACATAATGGGTTTTTTCGTTATGTTTAGATTTTTCTAATACTCCTAAATCCCCTGTGTCGTATCGAATCATGGGCATAGCCCAATTGAATAGATCAGTTACGACTATTCTCCCCATTTTTCCTTCTTCTAAAGGGGTGTTTGTTTGCAAATCCAAGATTTCAATATGATAACTGGCAAAATTGGCTAAAAAATCGTCTTTGAACTTAGAGGTCTGTTGTGCAAGCATACCACATTCGGTATTCGCATACCGCGAAACAACTGGGCAATCAAAATAGTCGTTTAAAGCATTCTTTGTAGGAATATCAAGCGATTCTGACATGGCAATAATAGAGATAACGTTGGCATTCGACAGATCCATAGGGTGCCGCTGTATATATTTTGCGATACGGTCTAATACGGAAGCATAGCCCAAAATACTTTTTGGAGAGTTGGTTGAACCAACATCTTCGAGAAATTCTTGTATAGATTTATCGTCCAGTTTAAATACGTCTACCGGCACAATATTCTGCCTTTTTTGAACGATTTTGCTTTTTTTGTTTTGATCGGTCCATATTCTTAAGTAGAAAAATCGAGTGCCATAGGCATGCCCGACCGATTCCCAAAAGAATCGTACATCTGCCGTGTGCCGTTTCTTTTTATCGACATTGTGCAGTACCGTAAAAGGCGTTCCTGTAGACCCGCTAGTGCTGGCTTTATAGGTTTTTTCGCCCACATAATCGTCCGACCGAAAAGAGGAGGAAGACGCCTTTATCATATTTTTATTGGTTACCGGGTAGCTCTCCAATTGGGTATCTGTTATTCCAAGATTTCTGTAATAAGGTACAGTTTGCTGACAATGCCGAAGTAGATTACTCAGGTATTTTTTTCTTTTCCTCACGGAATAATCGGAACAGTGATTTTCGTTGATCCTTTTTACCGCATCGTGATGTTTTCGAATTTTGGCACCTTTAAGCCAATCAGATATCCAAAAAAGAGAATTTCGAAAAGTAGAAAGCATATTGTGTAATTTTGAGGCAAATCAAAGATAGTAGACTTTCTAGATTTTTGATAGGGATGAAGTCGATAGTTGACCGATATTTAGTTGTCCAAGTCCAATTTATTATATTTATACGACTGAAACTTATATCTTTCTTAAATATTAATTGGTAGGTGCTACTGCTCTAATCTTTACACATAATGCGTTTTAAAGAACCCGGAAGAATCAAGATTTTTCTCAAAGACCCCAACAAGAAGAACTATTTTAAAATATTTAAGGAGGTCATGGTACTATTGATAACTAAAAGAGAGTTGCCCATGTACTATTTCAAACATATCTATAAAAAGGAGATCACGAATTATAGGGATTACTTAGGTACGGCAGAGATAGCTCGGATTCACACCAGTAAAAAACTACATAAACAGGAATACATCTCTATAATAGATAATAAATTAAATTTTGCGCTCTACTGCGAGAGAAATGAAATAAAGACACCCCGATTGATTAGCTACAATTTTGGTCCGAGCTTTTTTTTTAAGAATAGAGTATGGGAAACTTCGAATTTAGGAGATTTAATAAACTTTTTTAAAGATGTGTTTGACTCTGACAATGTAGAGGCTATTTTTTTTAGGCCTTTGGCACTTGGGGGGGGAGTGGAAGCTTTAGACTTAATCATGATACGTTTTCAAGGCAGTTAGAAGCGGAATACGAGAATCTGTTGAGTGGAGATTATACCCATACCGAGATAATTAAACAGCATCAGGAAATCAATACTATTTATAGTAAATCGATAAATACACTTAGAATATTGACCCATTTCGAGAAGGGAAATGTTGGTATCATTTCTTCCCTACTGCGTATCGGGGTGGGTGGAAATATCGTTGACAACGCATCTTTGGGTGGTTTGTTTGTCGGAATAGATCAAGAACATGGTACCCTGAAGCGAAAGGCTTACCGTAATTTAAAATTTGGAGGGGGAGAGCTTGAAAAACACCCTGATACCGGCTTTGAGTTTGAAAATTTTCGGATACCATATTTTAAAGAAGCCTGTACCCTAGCTATGGATGCGGCAAAATATATGCCTAACAGCTTTGTGGGTTGGGATATAGCCATTGCCCTTGATGGGCCAACAATCATTGAAGGTAATGTGGGTGCTAGTCTATTCTTGTCAGATGTAGCATACGGAGGTTTTTTGAAAAATCCAGAAATAAAAAAACTAATCCAACGGGTAAACTAACTATTTGCAGCCAAAACTTTTTGGAATAGACTCTTAAAAAGCAGTTAAGTGAACATAGCAATAAATTAGGCGAAATTTTTCCTCTAGACATTTGATTAAATTCACTCGAATGTCAATTTAATCAAACTCAGAAACAAAGTGCAATTTCACCGAAGGATACTTTTGCTGTGTCATTTGTAGCGAAAAATGAGAGTCGGCCAAAAAGACCAATTGCCCCCTTTTATCCTTGGCCAAAAACTTTTGCTTTACCCTTTGAAAATCTTTGAACTCGTCATTTTTAGGGTCTTCGGGTTTGACCCAACATGCTTTGTGTACCGGAAAATTTTCGTACGTACACCTGGCTCCGTATTCATGCTCCAAACGGTATTGGATTACCTCAAATTGAAGTGCTCCGACGGTGCCGATTACCTTTCGCCCGTTCATTTCGAGAGTGAATAATTGGGCTACGCCTTCGTCCATCAGTTGATCGATACCCTTGTACAACTGTTTCGATTTCATGGGATCGGCATTGTTGATATATCGAAAATGTTCGGGAGAGAAACTGGGTATTCCCTTATAATGCAATTCCTCCCCTTCCGTAAGGGTATCACCGATTTTGAAGTTTCCGGTATCGTGCAATCCCACGATATCACCGGGATAGGAGATATCCACTATTTCCTTTTTCTCTGCAAAAAAAGCATTGGGGCTTGAAAATTTTAGTTTTTTATTATGACGGACATGTAAATAGGGTTTGTTTCTTTCAAAAGTACCCGATACTATTTTTACGAATGCCAACCGATCGCGGTGTTTGGGATCCATGTTGGCATGTATTTTAAAGACAAACCCTGTCATCTCCTTTTCATTGGACGCTACCAATCGTTCTTCAGCTTTTTTTGCCCTAGGTGAAGGTGCTATCTCGATAAAACAATCTAACAGTTCGCGTACACCAAAATTGTTCAATGCCGAACCGAAAAATACCGGCTGCTGTGTTCCCTTGAGGTAATTATCTCTATCAAAATCAGGATATACACCCCTAACGAGTTCTAGATTTTCACGTAGTTCTTCAGCTGCCTTATTACCTATTATGTTTTCAAGTTCAGGGCTTTTTAAATCGTCAAAAGCTATAGTTTCTACAATATTCTTTTTACTATCACCGCTGAAAAGGTTGATGTTCTTCTCATAAAGATTATAAATTCCCTTAAAGTCGTAGCCCATACCAATGGGGAAACTAAGGGGAGTTACCGCTAGCCCTAATTTTTGTTCTAGCTCGTCCAAAAGATCGAATGCATCTTTTCCTTCCCTATCCAATTTATTGATAAAAACTATCATAGGAATGTTACGCATACGACAGACTTCGACCAATTTTTC
>CAZRIE010000196.1:0-4595 GCA_964600075.1 uncultured Flavobacteriaceae bacterium | reverse complement strand
CCAAAAACATCCCAATCAAGCAAATCTTCTCCTCGGTCAACGGTAATTACCCCAGAATCAATCCCAAATAAACCAAACTGAGCACCCTCGGCATTATACATATTATAAAAAGGTGTATTAATATAATTAATCCCACGTTTCTTTATTACTTCTGCCATACTGATTTGATGATTACCTGTCAAACCAAAACCATGTAAAAAAGCGGTGGGCACAAAAGAAGTTGGAAAAGAACCTAATTGATTTTGATCCAGCAATCTTTCAAAAGAATCAAGGTGAAGTTCAACCTGATCCAGGGGGCGCATTTGCCCAGAAGGGTCTGCCCATTCTGCCCTGGTCATATTTTCATCGTGCCAATACTCATGCCCTACGCCATGCATTGTTAGCTCATAGTGATTTTGATTATTTCGTATAATATCTGCTGCCTCATCCAACCAGGGACCGACCCATTTGCTGTTATCCCATTTCTCACGCATCCATGTAATTGTTGGGACATCTCGCAAAATATTTTCTCTATCCCACTCACAAAGAATAGTTGCTGCTTGTGGTCGTACGCCCAATTTTATTCCCAGATCTATGATCGCCTGATAATCCGCAGGAACATGATTTCGACTTATGCCGGTGCGGTATGGTTCCTGACGCTCATTACCGTCTTCTCCCGACCACCAGCCTACATCATCAATAACTATCTGAATTGGCATTGGTATTGTCACACTCAATTCATCATTGCGAACAGACCGCTTTCCTGCAAATGCAACAAAATTTGAAGCTGCAACTCCGGCACCTATTAATACAGATTTTCTTGTAAATTCACGTCTGGTCATATTATGCATCTAAATATCTTTTAATTCGTGATTACCAATTTTGAAGTCCTAATATCCGCAATGCATTTTTTGCATAGATTTTATCAACTACTTCAGTTGGCAGTTTTAGTCCCTTTAACTCTCCAAACTTCTCTAAGTTGACCTTCTCATCCGTTACGTAGAATTTCCATTCACGTACCCATCGGTCATGAATGTTTTTTTTGAATTCTGCAGGATTGGTGGCTGTATTAATCTGACTGTCAGTACCATAAATAAGTCTATCCTGGTATTTAATAAAAAACTCCCTAGTCTTTTGTCTGTTATTAAATGTATGAAGTTTCAAATTTGACATACGCGTTAGATCCACATGCATGTTCGGAAACTTATCCAGCCGTTTTGCCAACTCGTCAAGGCTCCATTCCAGACTGCCCAGGTGTGCACCCATAAAAGTTAAATCAGGGTGCTTCTCAAGCATATGGTCTCTGGCATCTATCTGATCCTGATAAGAAGGGTACTCCGGATGCAGATACATGTGATATTCTGGATGAGAGCCATAATAACCTTGACCGAAGGTCATCTCATCAAGGGGCAACCAACAATCTCTCGGTTCACCGTTGTGGCCTAGTAAGGGAATATTATTAGTTACAAGATAATCCAAGATGGAATCAAGTTGGATATTGTCGACCATCACATATTTTCCGTTCTCATCCCTCAGGTCCATGCCGATGTTCTTCCAAATTTTGACGGCTATCGCACCATCCGAAAAAGATTTTTTTAACCCTTTTATTGTGTTTTCACTCCAGTCATCATTGCCCCAGTCTTTGACCGGAAAGGTGGTAGAAACGGCCATACTCTTTGAAAAATTCTTTAAATGGATCATGGCAATGTTTTGCTGCTCATCCATGTGTAATCCAAACGGCCGGTCATCAACAATATCTAAAAATTGAAAATTATCAGCCTGTGCCTGTTCTATAAAAAAAATCTCTTCCGTGTTAATATGAATATGAATGTCAAACTTTTTAACGGACTCGAAATCTTCAACCCCGTAAAATTGCTCTTCTTGGGTATTGACCACGTTCTCTGCACCCTCAAATACCCGTACTTGAACGAATGCAACTGTGAGAAATAGACACGGAAGAAGGATGAGTAATTTGATTTTTTTCATGTCTTGTTGATTAGCTATTAAGTCGTAACTTTAAAGCCCTATTTGTTGTGGCCAATCTGATTATCGGGCGTTGCTTTAACGCTTAGTCGAAGCCTGTTTGATTGTATCTTATGTTTTTTAAAGACCTGATTGAAGGGATGCACTATTGAAAATAGTAATTAAAGAATGAATATATCATATAAAAAAAGGCATAATAAATCTAATTTCTGTTATATCCTTTAAAGTACTAAATTTTCCCAATTCTAACCTTATTTAGGCTTGTAATAATATCCGGTTTTCATATGATTAATTCAATTGTCATCATTACGAACAGGTGCTAATTGGTGTTATCAATTGTATGGTTACGTTCTCCAAAATTTTCAAAGTCTTTTGCCTATTGGTTGGCTTAAGAACAGTTAATTATTTGCCTCGTGTTGCCTGTAAAGCCCAATAGGTTGATTGGCTTCATCTAGAGGTTGAGCCAATAGGTTAGTTTAAAGATCAGTGCACGATTCTTACTGGTAAAATTTGCAGGGAAATAGTTTTCGGTATACACGATAAAAAAATCTGAAGCTGGTTTGTAGCGCCATTGTAATCTTGCGTTCAAATTCATGTTATCGGTCAAATTATTGTATTGGTAAAAACCTGTGAAGAATATTTTGTCCGTAAAGGTTACGTCTAGCTTTGGTCCCAGAAGAAACAGCTCTTCATCTCCATAATCGTCGGGTAACTTTACATTATTGTAATCAAATCGCATAGTAATATTGACATAGGGTTGAAAGCGCATATTCAACTCGCCGCCCAAATTCAGATTCGTGCCATTGTAAAACCCACCATAGGTAGAGTTCAACAAAAAATTGAATTTTCGGGTCGTATTACTTTGATACGTAGCGGAAATTGTATTCCATCGAAATTTTTCCCCTTCCAAAAACTTTCTGTTTTCTAGATTATTAACAGGGCTAAAATCAAAGGTCAATTGTTGAAAGATATTTTTATAATCGATGGTCAAATTCGCGGAATTTTTAAAATCCAGAGCATACCCAATAGTGTATTCCCGATCTGCCAAGGTTCCATCAGGCAGAAAAATATTGTTTAACCCTATTAGTGGACCTGTTGATAGAACACTTCTACTATTAGGGTATATTTTATAGCCTACTTCAGAATAGTAACCAATTTGGCCTGGATATACGGTGCTTCCTGGAACAAACCCAACTTCGGCATTAAAGTTTTCATTAACGAAGAAAGTACCAAAATTTGCATCTAAATTGCGATCTGCATACTGCAAAAAGGCGGAGCCCGACAACGTCTTTGCTTTATTTTTAGCATCAAAGGATTGTGCCAAAAATGAGCTATGGTACCATTTGTTGTCTTTGCTTCGAAGCACAAGATCAGCATCGATGACCCTATTATAGGTGTTCGGTCTTAGGCGATCTTCCATGGTCGCTTTGTGAAAAATACTTGGATGATAGTATTTAAGGGAATCACCTTCTTGAACCCCCAAACTTTGTTTGTTCACAAAAGTCATTGAAATACTCGACTGTTCCCAGAACATTCTTTGCACCGTTGCGACGGTATAGTTTTGGGCAGGCAGTCCCAATTCCAACATTTCCTTGGTTTGCATATTCATGACCCCCAAACGCCATTTTTCGTTTAACGTTCCGCTAAGTCGAGCACCGTACAAAATGGGTACTATTTGGGAAATACCTGCCGTGTCTTGCACAATCCCGATGCGTCTTGAGAAAAAGGGTCTAGCGGATTCGAAACCGGCATTGGCGAAGAGGTCCGTGTTTTCTAAGAAAAACTGTCTTCGTTCTGGGAACTGAAATTCAAATCTAGATAAATTAAGAATTTGCTCATCGACTTCAATTTGCGAGAAATCTGGGTTCACGGTAAGGTCTAAATTCATAGAGGGGGTTATGCCTACTTTGGCATCGAAACCAGTCTGAAGTTGAGTAGAGGATTCAATCGGATCTACTTCTCTATCTTCAAATCCCCCGCCGGATATATAAGGAATAACAGAAATATTTGTCTTGGCCTTAGGAATCGGATCTTCCCATACGAGCTGACCCGCATAGGCAAAAGTACCTGTATAGAATTGTCGCGGGGTACGTACCCAGGCGGACTTGATATTTCGTTTTTTATCGAGCCTGTCAAACGTAACGTTCCATTCTTTCACATCACTTTTATACTTAAAGCTCTTAAAGGGGATGGCCATTTCAACAATCCAGCGATCCTTGTACCTCTTCACCTCGGAATACCACTTATTGTCCCAATAGATATTAAAGGCATTTTCACCATTGCCCCCGCTCGACACTGTGCCATCTCTTTTTGCCCCTACGGCCGTAACATTAAAAAAATATCCGTTCAAACGGTCATTGTAGGGTCCGAATATAAAGGAGACATTATCATTTAAAGGGTAGTTGAAATCCCTACGTAGCGTGCTGACAACATCTGGGGTGTCATCATCAAAAGAGACAAAGGAAACATATAAAAACTCATCGTTGAAGGTCAAGCGCGCTTCCGTTTGAAAAGGTGAAGGTAGGCTGTCGACCGGAAAATTCTGATACCAATCTTTGGCTACATCAGCATCTTTCCAACTTTGTTCATCCAAGACCCCATCCAAGACAATCTCATCCTGTGACTTTTTAATC
>CAZRIE010000195.1:1602-4615 GCA_964600075.1 uncultured Flavobacteriaceae bacterium | reverse complement strand
GCGGCCCTGTGTTTAAAAAACAACTGGACTCCGCGCAATCTAGCGGCAAAAGATAAAATCGGTCTGTTACAACTTGCTCTCAATCGAGATGGTCAAAGTATACCAAGATTAGAGCTGCCAGATTTGGAAGATTTGACGACCAGTGCAGAGATATCAGCTTCCTCAGAATTAGAATTAGGTCATATGAAAGAATCAGGGGAATGGAAACCGCTTTTATTTAATATGGCTCAAATACTTCCCCTACAAGCAAAAAACAATTATAAATTTAAAGTTAAACTCAAAGCTGAAAATAATAGCATTCTTACGGTAGCATTAAGAACAAGTTCTAGGGAAACACATTTTACCCCAGACACGGAACTAGAATCGAAAACGTATAAGTTAGAAAAGGGAATTCAAGAGATTACATTCATCTGTGATGTTAGCATTTCTAAAAACTGCTATGCATATGTGTGCTTTATGAAGAATGAAATGGTTGAAATTATGCTCTCAGATGAGCGTTTTACAGGAATTATGACGGTTTTGCAAAAAGAAAACAGGGCAGTTTCAAACTATGGAAGACAGGAACCACCTAAAGGTATTGGTGTTGATACTTTTGATTTTTGGACTCCGGAAAAAATGCCAGAGGGTAAAAATATTGCAATGATTATCCAGCCTGCTATTCAGAATTTTTCTTCTGTAAATATTAAGAACAACCATGTAAGGCCAACCTCCAACGGCTATTACAATGCTTGGCTAGCCGAATTGAACGATGAACAACCTAAACTAAAAATCAGTTGGGCGAAAGAACAAAAAATAAGTACGCTAAGGCTATTTTTCGATTGTGATTTTGACAATGCACTACCCTCTGTATTTGTGACACATCCTACAGCGGAAATCCCTTTTACCGTGATGGAGTATAGAATTTATGACGATAACAATAATCTTCTTTACGAAAAGTTAGACAATTATCAAGCTGTCAATAGAGTGATATTTGATAAGCCAATAATTACCAAAGAACTGAATATTGTTTTGACAAAAAAAAATGTAAATATTCCCGTTAGTGTA
Source organism: uncultured Flavobacteriaceae bacterium (assembly GCA_964600075.1). Classification (GTDB taxonomy): domain Bacteria; phylum Bacteroidota; class Bacteroidia; order Flavobacteriales; family Flavobacteriaceae; genus CAZRIE01. Next base: position 3,571 of record CAZRIE010000195.1, on the reverse strand, counting down.
TTTAAAATCTCAGCATATTCTTAAATTATTTGCAATAGCTTTGTATAGTTAATTTCCATTTGAATTGTATTGATTTAATCCATATTTTAGTACTGCAAAAAACGCATAAAATCCGCATCGATTTGTGCCATTTTGAACCTAGTCTAGAGTTCGGTTAATCATTCAAAATGAAGATTGTAAGTTTTTGGTAGTTAACACATTACTATGGTAAAATTCGTTCTGTCATCTCGAAGAAAATTGTATCAAACGACACCAAAATAATACTAAACAGATGAAAACCAAGGATTTAAATTTTCCTTAGTTCTATTTGAATAGTATGAAGGCCATATTTAAAGGTGTCCTAATCGGTGTCCTATTTTATTTGGTTCTTTCTTTCCTTTATCAACTAAAAAGGAATTCAGTAGTGAAAGTTCAAATAAACCATGCTATTTTTATACCATATAATGGTATCCTTCAAAAAAAAAATGAAAGCAATACAACACTTTTTAGTACTGATTCTGTTCGTTCAATTCGCAGCAGGCCAATCAAAAAAATACGAAATTGTAATCTATGGTGGCACTTCTTCCGGAATTGCGGCGGCAATTCAGAGTAGCAGAATGGGAAAATCCGTTGTTCTTATCGAGCCCACAAATCGAATCGGTGGGCTGACCACAGGTGGTTTAGGACAGACAGATATTGGGAATAAGCAGGCCATAGGTGGTATCTCGCGGGAATTCTATGAAAACATCAAGAAATATTACGATGATTTGGCAAATTGGAAGTGGCAGAAAAAATCGGAATATTTGGATGGCGGACAGACCAGAACGAAAGAAAGCGAAAACTCTATGTGGACTTTTGAGCCTTCTGCAGCGCTATCGGTTTATAAAGATATGATCGAAAAAGAAAATATCATGTTGGTATATAACGAACGTCTGAATAGACAGAACGGGGTAAAAAAGGCCGATGAAAGGATTCAATCTATAGAAATGGAAAGCGGAAAGGTTTTTTCAGGCGATATTTTTATAGATGCGACCTACGAGGGCGATTTGATGGCTGCCGCCGGAGTTTCTTATACTATTGGCAGGGAAAGTAATAACCAATACGGTGAGACGCTAAACGGGGTACAGGCAAATATGAAAAATACGACACTAACAGGCTCCGTTTCTAGAAATGCCTACAACCATAACTTTCTTCCCAAGGTAGATCCTTATGTTAAAAAGGGAGACCCAAAAAGTGGTCTGTTGCCCAATGTTATCGATAAGCCAGGTATTGAAGGTAATGGGGACCATAAAATACAGGCCTATTGTTTTCGTATGTGCCTGACCGATCTTCCGGAAAACCGTATTGCGTTTAAAAAGCCCGATAATTATAAGGAAATTAACTACGAGCTGCTACTTCGAAATTACGAAGCCCGAACGGGTGCAATACGTGATATGTACAGCTATGGAAATTCGTTGTTGCCATGGATCAATTCCTCGATGCCAAACCGAAAAACGGATACCAACAACAAATTCGGTTTTTCTACGGACTATATTGGTAAGAATTATGAGTACCCGGATGCTTCTTATGAACAACGAAAAGAGATTGTCGAAGACCACAGAAACTACCAAATGGGTCTGATGTGGACATTGGCCAATCACCCCCGAATTCCGAAAGAAGTCCGAGATGAAGCTTCAAGGTGGGGTACGACAAAAGATGAATTCGAAAGACCCGATGGGTGGCAGCAACAGCTCTACATAAGGGAGGCGAGGCGTATGGTAAGCGACTATGTAATGACACAGCACAATTGCGAAGGTCTGCATATTCCCAATGACCCAATAGGTATGGCAGCATATGGTATGGATAGCCATAATATTCAGCGTTATGTTGATGCCAATGGTTTTGTACAAAACGAAGGCAATGTTGAGGCGCATGGCTTTAAGCCATATCCGATAAGCTATAAATCTTTGGTGCCGAAAAAAGAAGAGTGTGAAAACCTTATCGTTCCCGT
>CAZRIE010000195.1:0-1502 GCA_964600075.1 uncultured Flavobacteriaceae bacterium | reverse complement strand
CAAGCATTATTTAATTGTATATTACGATGCGAGTCAAGAATATTCCTATTCATTCAAACTCAGCCGTGACCTAGTTTTATAGTTCAAATAAACGATTAGAACATTAAGCCAAAGCAACAAGGATATGAAACATGCTACATACAAAAATTATAAAAGTCCGGTGTTGGTCCTACTTTTTATAGCTGCCATTTTATTGAATTCCTGTGCACCTTCGACGCCTGACCCGGATAAGAAAGAATGGATTGCGTTGTTTAATGGATCCGACATGAATCAATGGACCCCAAAATTCACAGGATTTGAATTGGGTATAAACTATAAAAAAAGATTCCATGTCAAAGACAGTCTTCTCAGTGTGAGGTATGCAGAAAACGATACCTTCAATGGGGATTTTGGACATCTTTACTACCAGCATAAATTTTCATACTACAAGTTAAAGGCAGTTTACCGTTTTGTAGGCCAGCAGATGACCGGAGGCCCAGGTTGGGCCGTTCGTAACAATGGCCTTATGCTCCACTGTCAAGACCCTACCTCCCTTGGGCTAGATCAAGATTTTCCAATATCACTGGAACTGCAACTTTTGGGAGGCGATGGCGTGAATGACCGTACCAATGCTAATTTATGCACCCCTGGCACTAACGTCGTACTTGGGGATTCGTTATTCACCCCGCATTGTATCAATTCGTCGTCAAAGACTTATCCCGGAGATCAATGGGTAGAAGTGGAGACCATAGTACTTGGAGATTCTCTAATTCAACACATTTTAGAGGACCAGGTAGTCATGGAATATCGTAAGCCGACTATTGGAGGTGGTAACATAGGCGGTTATAAGGAAAGCGCCTACCGCGAGGGGGTTCCATTAAAGGAAGGGTTTATTGCCATTCAAGCGGAGACCCATCCCATTGACTTCAAGTCGATTCAACTCCTAAATCTTTGCGGATGTATGGATAAGAAAGCAAAAAACTATAAAACCTATTACGTGAAGGCCGACAATGCCAGCTGTACATATTAAGGGTTGTATGATGCGCCTTACAGAGAATCGTTCGAGTTCTGAATCTATACCGTTATCTTAAGTTGGCCAAGTATGGAAAGGGTTCAAGATTCAAAAAAATAAGTTATTCGCAGAAAAAATATCTAAACGGGTGGACTAAAAATTTGCAATCCGTATTACGACATTCAATCAGTGAGCTACTACCATTTAGGGGTTTTGGATATATCTGGAAGACCGGTATAACCTCGAGGAAGTTCAACTACAGGGTACTTATAAAAAGATTAAAAATCACAAGATTCAATAGCGATTGGTTCTTAATTTCAACAGGGATTTCTTTGTTGCCCTATTTTTCTCAATAAAATTCTTGTTGCTTATAGGTCTTGTCTTCATCATTTTCATTTTGTAGAGTTCTTTGCCGATAATCTAGTCCTAGAGTCTAAATAAAGTGTTGGATTATTTAAGTATCAATATATGAAAGGGCAGTCTTATAGGATAGGCATTTTTATATGTTCAA
>CAZRIE010000194.1:0-4637 GCA_964600075.1 uncultured Flavobacteriaceae bacterium | reverse complement strand
TGACATACGACCCCAATGAAACTTCCTTTAAGCAGATTCTGGATTATTTCTTTCGTATTCACAATCCGACAACGGTTGACCAGCAAGGCAATGATCGCGGTTCTAGCTATCGTTCTACCATATTTATTCAGAATGATGAAGAAAAGGCCATCGCGGAAGAGGTTATCAAAATCGTTGATGACACCAACAAATGGGAAGGTAAAATCGTTACCACTTTAGAACCCTATACGACCTTTTGGCCAGCAGAGCCAGAGCACCAAGATTATCTGGTTCGAATTCCGAATGGTTATACCTGCCACTTTGAAAGATTTGAGAACAGCTTTATATAAAAGCTATGAACCAAGATAAGTTCATTGGATTGGGTACCGCTGCCATAGGCAGACCGCAGTATATTAACATCAAGCGTGAGGCCAAAGCCCCCTTTTCTTTGGGTACGTTTAAACAAAAGGGACTTGAAATGCTCGATATTGCCTATGATGCAGGTATTCGGTACTATGATACAGCACCCGGTTATGGGCTCGCAGAGCAATTGTTGATAGCTTGGGTCGCAAAAAAGAATGACCCTAGTATAATCGTAGCAACGAAATGGGGCTATACCTATGTGGCCAATTTTGACCCCAATACCAAAATACATGAGGTCAAGGAACATTCTTTGAAAAAACTCAATGAACAATGGAGCGTTTCAAAGCAACTGCTTCCGTACCTCAACTATTATCAAATACATTCGGCCACCCTTGAATCGGGTGTGCTTGAAAATAAGGCCGTTTTAGAACGACTGTTTCAACTAAAGGAGGAGAACAACATAAAAGTAGGTTTGACCACCACCGGAAACAATCAATCTGAAGTTTTGCAAAAAGCGATGGACGTTCATTTTAAGGGAGAGCCACTTTTTGAGGTGTTTCAATGTACGTACAATGTGTTGGATCAGAGTATTTATGAATTGGGTAGGCAAATTCTAGCTGATGAAAAGCAATTGGTCATAAAGGAGGCCTTGGCGAACGGAAGACTTTTCCCGAATGCGACGTATCCAGCTTATAAGGGTTTGTACAAAGAGTTGGAAACACTTTCGAATAAATACGGGGTAGGGGTCGATGCCATCGTTCTACAATTTTGTTCGGCAAAACTGAAGGGAGCTATGGTATTGAGTGGGGCCGATAAACCAGCATATCTGGAACAAAATTTAAAAGCAACCGATTTTGAGTTGAGCCCACAAGAAATAGAAGCGTTCGCTAAATTTAAAACCGATCCGAAATTGTATTGGGAAGAACGCAAACAATTAACATGGAATTAATACGCGCAACTCAATAATGGGAGCTTTTGAAAGAATAGGTTTTGGTGGCGCGTGTCATTGGTGTACCGAGGCTGTATTTCAATCGTTGAAAGGAGTAAAAAAAGTAGAGCAAGGTTGGATTGCATCCGTTGGGCAGGCGGTTGCTTTTTCAGAAGCCGTAATCGTTACTTTCAATCCTTTAGATATTCCAATTGAAATACTTATCGAAGTCCATTTGCATACTCATAAAAGCACTTCGGAGCATAGTATGCGAAAAAAATACCGTTCCGCCATTTACTATTTTGATGCCGAGCAACAAGTGGCCGTAAACCAACTTTTGAACGGTTTTCAAATCAAATTCGATAATCGATTGATAACGCAGGTATTACCGTACGCAGATTTTAAGCCTTCGGGAACAGAAATTGAGAACTATTATTACAAAAATCCGAAAAAACCATTTTGCGCATCGTTCATCGACCCGAAATTAAAATTATTGTTGTCGAGTTTTTCGACCTATACCGACAAAGAAAAACTAAAACACTTAAAAAAACCAAGTATCGTGGAGCACTCTTAGAGAAGATTTTATGTTGGTAAAAGTGTCTATTAAAATGGCCGTTTCCTGACCCGAGCCCATTCTCAAACCTACTAACCCCACATTTTTCTCTACTATCGGGAAAAACAACTATTTTCAATTATATTTAAACAATCCGAAATGGATTTTCAACAACTTGTCGTTCTAACAAATTTGTAGCGAGCATTGAACAAAATAGTGAAATTTATAAATCGATTTCGAAATTTGATGATATGTATTATGAAAAAGAACGGCCTTTTGACTATCACGCGATAAGAAAAAATGTTAACTCAAAATAGGGTGTAAACCTCGTTTCTTCAACTTTGTAAACTATCTGCCTCAACGAACACTAAAAAAGTGCCGTAAATGAACAAAAAAATAGCATTGCTAGAAGCCATTTCTATAGGAATTGGAGGCATGGTAGGCGGTGGAATTTTTGCAGTGCTTGGACTAGCCGTATCCCTTGCTAAAGGAGGAACACCTATAGCTTTTTTATTTGCTGGTATTTTGGCTCTAATTACCTCCTACAGCTACGTTAAACTTTCTCAAACGTATCCCGACAGAGGTGGAACAGTGAAATTTATCAATCAAGGTTTTGGTAAATCTATCTTTGGTGGAGCTATTAGCAATCTTTTATGGATTAGTTATATCATCATGCTTTCACTTTATGCATCAGCATTTGGCTCTTACGCCCCCAATCTACTTGAACTAACAGATAATAGAACCATTGACTTTCATATTTATGCCAGTGCTATTATTGTTTTTGCAACCATAATCAACTATTACAGCATTGCTGTTGTGGGTAAAATAGAATCTTACGCCGTTATTATCAAGTTAGCCATTCTAATCGCATTTATTTTCATTGGAGCCTATGGTTTAATTGGAAATCCAAACATAACTCAACTAGCAGTTTCTAATTGGGAAACACCTATCAAATTATTTGCTGGCGGAATGGTTATTTTTGTTGCTTATGAAGGCTTTGAATTAATTGCCAATGCCGCACCTGATATTATCAATCCTGAAAAGAATATTCCCCGCGCTTATTATATTTCTGTAATTTTTGTCATAATACTGTACATCATTATAGCCATAGTAACGCTAGGGTCACTATCATTTTCTAAAATAGCGACAGCAGAAGATTATGTTTTAGCAGAAGCTGCCAAACCAATGTTAGGAACAATTGGTTTTTCAATTATTACCGTTGCTGCACTGATTTCAACATTTTCTGCAATAAATGCTTCGCTATTAGGTGCCAGTCGGGTGAATTATGAAATAGCAGAAGATGACGAACTTCCACACCATTTTCTCGCACAACTATGGAATCAACCTATTGGATTACTAATTACAGCACTGGCCACATTAGTTTTAGTAAACATTCTTGATTTAGAAAGTATCTCAACGGCTGGAAGTATTGGGTTTTTACTCATTTTTGGTATAGTAAACCTTGTAGGATATAGGTTATCAAATAATACGGGTAGCAATAAAATAATTCCTTTAGTTGGCTTTGTTTTGTGTATCCTTGCGTCAGTGATTTTGATAAACCAACAATACCAAACAAACACAGTAGGTGTACTAATTTCCGTTGTTATCATTGGGTTTTGCTTTTTAGCAGAATGGATTTATAAAAAAACTGAAAAATAGTATATGGAAAATCTTATTACATTTTCGGTAACCGTTTTTACAGGCTTTTTGGCCATTATGAATCCAATTTCGAATATGCCTATTTTTCTTGCATTATTAAAAGGAGCTGATCATAAAACAAAACAAAGAGTAAATAAAAAAGCGTTGCTCATCGCGTTTATTATAGTATCCATATTTGTGATATTAGGGAAATTTATCTTTGAATTATTTGGGATAACGATACCCGCGTTCAAAATAACGGGTGGGATCTTAATTTTTTATGTAGGTTTTGAGATGTTACAATCTAAAAAGTCTAACATAAAACAATTACAAGACACAAACTTTGATGAGAATATTGCAGTTTCACCCTTGGCAATTCCAATTCTAGCAGGACCAGGAACCATTGTTACTGCAACAAATTTTGTTTCAGACGGCAGCTATATACACATTACTATAGTTATATTAATATTTGGCTTAATGTGTTTATTAACCTATATGATTTTTAGTTTTAGCGATATTATAGCAAGAAAAATTGGAGATAATGTGATTTCAGTGGTCGGAAAAATTATGGGATTAATAATTGCAATTATTGGTACAAGTATGATTATTGAAGGTATAAAAATTTCTTTCAATTTAGTACAATGAGGAAAATTTGCACTACAAAAGCTCTTCCCATCGATGGCGCCCATTAACATTTCTTGCGAAACGAACACCATTATATCAAAGGTAAAAAAGCATAGAGTTTGAACAAATTCAGCACGCTACTAAGGTAGGTTGTGGCAAGCAAGATCTTCAGTGGCGATTACAGCATTAGCAAACAATCTCTAGGCCAATAGTTGTTTTTTATGGCTTAAGTTGGTTAAATAACCAGATTAAAGCTTGTTCTGCACTTTTTGTTTTAATTCATTTTTTGCCTTCTCAATCGTATTTGAAAGGTTGTTCCTTTTTGTTTTAAAAGCCCTTTTAGAACTTTTTTTGATCTTATGTTCAGAAAGTGGGCCTTCCATTTTCAGGTACACCTTTAGGTCTTTATCAAGGTTAATTTTTCCTTCACGGGTTTCTATTATTCTGTTTTTTTTCGACCTAAAAAATAAATCGGATAACCTAACTTCAACTCCTATGTCAATTAATGAATCATTAAGATCAATTTCTCCAAATAAATCAAGGTTGGCAATA
>CAZRIE010000193.1:0-4709 GCA_964600075.1 uncultured Flavobacteriaceae bacterium | reverse complement strand
TCCAAAATCAGAATTAGGCTGTTATATTGACGAAGACTATGCAAACAAAGGAATTGCAACCAAAGCCTTTCGTCTCTTTTGCGACTTTTGTTTTACTGAGTACAAATTCCAAAAATTGTTTCTAAGAACACACCATAGTAACACTGCTGCAAAAACTGTTGCCGAGAAATGTGGATTTGAAATAGAAGGGATTATTAGGCGAGACTATAAGACGACTTCAGGCGAAATTATTGATTTGATTTACTATGGAAGGTTGTATTAACAGTATTGCCAACAAAAGCTAAACTACATTAAAACGCAGTTTAGCTAAAATGTTAGCACACATTCTAAACATGAAACAGTGAATTCTGTTTCAGAAATTAAAAAGAGGATTAGGCCTATGCTAAAAAGATATATTGGAACACTGAGCCTATTTTTGATTGCCTTGTTATCGTTGAATGCTCAAAACCAGAATGAAGTCCCCATTCCGACACAAGCCCAGTTGAATTGGCAAAATGCCGAGCTTGCTGCCTTGGTATGTATCGACCTGCATTCCTTCGACGGTAAGTTTTATATTCAAAAAGAAGCACGGGTTAGCCCCATTGAGGATTACAATATTTTCGACCCACAAAGCTACAATACCGACCAATGGGTCAAGTCTTTAAAGGATGCGGGCTTTAAAATTGCGATACTTACGGTTAGCCATGAAACAGGTTTCTTTTTTCACCAAAGTGATGCCACACCCTATAACATGAAGGCACTAAAATGGAGGGATGGAAAAGGCGATGTGCTAGGGGACTTCAAGGCCTCATGCGAAAAGTATGGTATTCTTCCAGGGGTATACATAGGTATACGTTGGAATGCTTTCTACGGCATACACGATTTCAAGGTCGTAGGCGAGAGTGCATTCGCCCAAAACCGTCAACAACACTATAACACAATGGTAGAAAATATTGTTGAAGAGATTTTTACCAGATATGGCGACTGGGCAATGGTCTGGTTCGATGGTGGCGCCCATGGGCCGGAACAGGGAGGTCCCGATGTTTTATCGGCTTTTGAAAAGTACCAGCCCAATTGCCTGTTTTACCACAATCTACAAAGGGCCGATATGCGATGGGGCGGGAGTGAGTCAGGAACAGTACCCTACCCAAGTTGGGGTACATTTCCTTATGTTTCGACTGGAGCTGGGGAAAGCGCGAAAAAGCAGATAGCTACCAACAATTTTGCTTTGCTAAAAACTGGAGATCCCGAAGGCCAATATTATATGCCTGCTATGAGTGATGCTCCACTGAGGGGGTATGGAGGCCATGATTGGTTTTGGGAACCTGACAGGGAGCAACTCATCAATCCGTTGGACAAACTAGTGGAGATGTATTACAATTCTGTGGGGCATAATACAAGTCTCATTTTGGGTGTTACACCCAATTCAGATGGCCTGATGCCTGAATCTGATATTGAACGGCTCCAGGAATTCGGAGATGAAATAAAGCGAAGGTTTGCCAGTCCGATTGCCGCTCTTCCCGGTACTGGTAAAAAGATAAGTTTGAAACTTGCTGAAAAGAAAAAAGTAAATCAGGTTGTCTTAATGGAAGATATTTCAAAAGGAGAACGTGTCAGAAAATTTAAAATAGAGGGAAAAATCCAACAAGGTTGGTTTACTATTTTTGAGGGTTCTTGTATAGGTCATAAATTCATTTATCGGTTTGATGAAATCGAGGTTTCGGCAGTTCGATTGAAGATTGGTGAATCAAAAGGAGAACCAAATATCAAAGATTTTAGTATCTATTGGATAGATTAAAATTGAATAAGGTGTGGTAATAATACCTATAAACAATACCGGCTTCGGGCTTATTCGCAGGGTTTGCGTATTTTAAGAGGTTGAAAAATATTTGGCCCCGACGCTTCGGTCTTGCTTTGGACAAGAAAAAATAAATCAAAACAAAAAGCTTTTGCTATTGGCTAAACCGTCTGGCACAACTTCAAGATACCAATGGAAATTGACAAGAATTTAAAAAAATTACCGCTAACCAAATCAAAGCCAGAAACTTTGGAGTCTCTATTTGGAAAAACTGACATTTCTCCAATGTGGGTTGCAGATATGGAATTTCAGATTGCCAAATCTATTCAAAAAGCCTTAATGCAACGAATTTCTAATTCAAGTTTTGGATATGAATATAAGCCAGATTCTTTTTTTAGTGCCCAAAAGAATTGGTATCATAAAAATTATGGCATTGAATTAAACAAAAACCATATCATTTATAGTCCGAGTATTACAACGACCATTTCTGTTGTAATTGAAAATTTCACATCTGAAGGTGACGGCATCATAACTCAGCCTCCTGTGTTTATGGAGTTCAGAGATGTGATACGGAATACAAAGCGTAGGATAACAAAAAACCCTTTAAAACTAATTGATAAGAGATATCAAATTGACTTTTTAGGTTTGGAAGAAAAAGCAAAATTAGAAAATAATAAAATTTTGATTATTTGCAATCCTCACAACCCAGTGGGGCGAGTTTGGACAAAGCAAGAACTGAAAAAGGTGGTTACTATATGCAAAGAAAATGGCATACTTCTTATATCAGATGAAATTCATAAAGACATCATCCTTTTCGACAATCAATTTACTTCGGCTTTACAATTCAGTAATGACTATGAAAATATAGTCGTTTGCACTTCTGAAGCCAAGACCTTTAATCTTTGTGGAATAGCAGATTCGATGGCAATTATTCCAAACGAAGAAATCAAAAAGTCTATTTCAAGTACCTTCAAAAAATATAATCTGGGAAGAACAAATGCGTTAACACGCGTTGCATTGGAATCTGCTTATAACGAAGGACAATTTTGGTTGCAAGAAGTCATAAACACCATAGAGAAGAATGTTATAGGTATAGAAAGAGAATTGGAAAACTCTAAAATTGAACTTATAAAGCCAGAAGGAACTTATCAAGTCTGGTTAGATTTCAAAAAGGTTTATAAAGATACGAAAGAAATGTTCAACCATGTAACAGAAAACTCTGGAATCGGACTTAACGCAGGTCATTGGTTCGGCCGCGAAGGAGCATTATTTATGAGAATGAATATTGCATCTTCCAATGAAAAAGTAATTGATGCAATAAAGAAGATAAAAAAAGCAGTGACCAACAAAGAACGAAGTTAAAAACAAGTGCCTTTAAGCTAATCTCGATTTGAAATTCTCATCGTAGGGCAGTCCCTATTTGGCTATGCAAAAATCTTTGAATTAATTGGATCGTAGCGGTTTTCAAAAATATGTAGTTATCCAATCTTCTACTGTTCTCAAATAATCGTGGTGCAATTTCGCCCAATATGGAAAATCGCTTTCCCCAACATAATACATGGAATGATTTGCATCTTCGAGCATGACAATTTTATGCTTTTGATTTCCGGCCTTTTCCAAAGCCTTCGAAATTATAGTATGACTGTCAACGGGAATGATTTCATCTTTAGTTCCCTGAATAATCAAAATAGATTGAGTTGTCTTTTCAAAAAAGGGTACGGGGCTGTACAGCAGTTTTTCATCAGTTTGTACGTCATCCAGATTCGGAACCCATACGGAGGAAAACCAAGGTTCTGATTTTTTGGCCTCGACAGCCTTTTCCAATGAAGTTCTAGAAAGTTTAGCTGCAATATGCTCAAAGACCTTTTGTTGCAATTGAGCCGCATTTTCCAAATTGTTGCCCAGGGTTTTACGATTTCTATTTTTCCAATAGTTCAGGTCGCTTTCCAATAAAGTGCTTCCCGGACAGCTAACGGCAATGCCGAAATTCAAGCCTTTTTGTTCGTTTAAGATATAGGGGATTTTGGCCGCCCCTTGGCTACTTCCTTTTATACCGATCTTTGCAAGTGGAATGCCTGTTTGTTCAGAAAAGAAATTGATGGCATTTATGTCGTCTGAACAGAGTTCTTCCATATTGGCCGATTGCCAATCGCCATCCGAGATTCCCGTTCCTCTTTTATCGTAATGGAACGTGGTAAAGCCTTTATTGGCAAAATAAATAGCTTCGGCCCGTGAACCGCTTCTATCTGCACTGCCAGAAGATGTAATGTAGACGAGGGCTTTTTTGTTCGGTTTTTGAGATTCCCAAATAGTGCCACCCAATTGTAATCCGTTGGACTGGAAGTTAACTTCTTTAGGTTCAATTACGTCTTCTCGAGCCGATTTTTGCTTTTTTAAGGTATAGGGAACCGATACGGTATCTACCTGTAAGACACCCGATAATTGGGTTTTATCATCGTTCCAACTATTGGAAAAGTCATAGGTATACGTGTCGCTCTGCAGCTTGAAATTTATGGAATCCCCTTTTATTACTAGTTCTTTTGCAGGAATTTGAAATGCATTCTGTTCTAGACTTGTAAAGAACACCTTGAAATCGGTCGAATCTTTTTTGATTTCAAAAGATATAGTGTCAGTAAAATTTCCGTGCGTAAAAGCACCATAATATATTCCTTCCTTCCCAACCTTATTTTTGGATTGCGAACAAGAAGTTAGCAGAATAGTTGCCAGAATTATGATATGATACTTTTTCATTTTCTAAAGGTTTTAATTCCAAGGATAACGAGGGATGCTATTAAAATTACGAAATATAATGTGGTGGCCATACTCTTAAGAAGACTGAAATAACTTGTTATTGTTACAGTTCTATTTGAGATTGTGGGATAAGCTGTTAGCATAGAAATGATTCCAATATTTTCTGCATAGTCCATCGCGC
>CAZRIE010000192.1:0-4820 GCA_964600075.1 uncultured Flavobacteriaceae bacterium | reverse complement strand
TGCGCCGGATTAAAGTGAGCATAGCAATAATTATTGAAACTGCATATAAAGCTTAGACTGCAATGCGTTTTTAAGTGGCTCACTTTCACCCGATCTGGGTAGCTCACTTTATCCGTTTTTTGCACTCTCGATTTACAGAGGATGTCGAAGAAAAAATAATGGAAGGAATCTATAGTATTTTACCCGAAGAATAAAAATAATTCTAAATCCCACATGGTATTGAAAAATCTTTTTATCGTTAATCTTCTTTTATTTAGTGCTGAGTTGGGTTTTACCCAACAGTCTTATACTTATGTTCCTTTTGAAGAAAAAGCTCCTACTACTATGTTTCGGGCATCTGTAGCCAAAGTGGATATTACCCCTAAAAGCTCGCAATGGCTACTGGGTTATGGTCCCCGAAAATCGACAGGAGTCAACGACAGCATTTACCACCGCATTGTCGTTTTGGACGATGGTACAAATCAGTTTATTCTAGTGTCATCGGATATATGCGTTATTTCACCCGCTGAGTATGATCGTATCGCAGCCAAACTTGAGGATGAATATGGAATTGGTAAGGTTAATTTATGGTGGACAGTTACGCACACGCACTCTGCCCCTGAGCTTGGCCCTCCCGGTCTTCCGGCTGTTTTCATGGGCGACCGTTATCAACATGAAGCTAATCCTGAATATACAGCACAAGTAGAGGAAAAGCTGATAAAGGGAATTTTGGAAGCACTCGAAAACCTTGAACCTGCACGGTTAGGTGTTGGCTGGGGCTTTTCCCAAGCAAATATTAACCGACGGGCTTTAGATATTGATGGCAAGGCCTCCCTTGGCATGAACCCTGATGGAGCGGTTGATAGGCGTATTGGCCTGTTACGAATTGATAGGGAAGATGGAAGCACGCTGGCGCTGATTTCTAACTATGCTATTCATGGAACGGTTTTGGGACAGGATAACTTGAAAGTTAGCGGTGACGCCCCGGGAATTGTCTCGGAATATGTCGAACAAGAGATAGGTGCACCAGTACTCTTTATTAATGGAGCAGCTGGTAATCTGGCACCCATATATAGTACCTATCCAACTCCGGAATCTGGACATTTAAAGGAATTTCGCGTACTCTTGGGAGACAAAATTCTTGAGGCGAACCGAAAGATTTTGTCCACAACCAAAGAGGTAAAATTAAATTTCGGAGCTCTGACGGTTGAAACCCCACGAAAACCTGGTCTTGGATGGCCATCGGAACTTGCGAACTATTCCCAAACTACTAGTGATGGAAAAAAGATGGTACTACTTCCCGTTCGTTTTTTGACCATCAACGATGATATTGCAATATGGAGTGCTCCATTGGAATTGTTCAATGAAATTTCAAATGATGTGCGTAATCGTGCCCCTTTCCCATTCACTTTCTATTTTGGGTACACCAACGGCTGGCTTGGCTATTTGCCTACTGCCTCCGCATGGAAGCATGGGGGTTATGAGGTTGAAACAGTTTCTCCCTTTACATCCTCGGCCGCCAAGAATCTTACAGAGGCAGTTCTTGGATATCTAGAAGGAAAAGCGGGAAACGGTTACTAATTGATTTACTTGCGAATAATCGACTCTTGAGATTGTTCTCCAGATTGCTAAAATCATTTTTGAAGGTCGTTAGTTAAGTGCATAAGTATAAAAAGAACTAAAACTTAAAAAAGATAAAATGAATTTCCATTGCGCACATATATATTGTTTTCGTGTTTTGTTGTATAGTTTGTCGGTAATTATTTTGGGTTGCCTTAATGAGCCAAGTACTCCCTATAGCAAATCAGCCGGAAAAGCACTTTCGACCTTAGAGATAGCATCAGGTTTTGAGATCGAACTGGTCGCGTCGGAACCTCTGATTGCCGACCCCGTAGATATGATGGTAGATGAAAACGGACTGATGTATGTGGTAGAAATGCACGGTTATCCCTTGGACAAAGGCGGTACTGGTAAGATAAAGCTATTAACTGATGACGATGGCGACGGAAAAATAGACAATAGCACCATCTTTGCCGATGGGCTGATGCTTCCCACAGGTATCATGCGCTGGAAGAAAGGTGTCTTAGTAACCGATGCGCCCAATGTTCTTTACTTAGAAGATACAAACGATGACGGAAAAGCAGATGTCAGGGATACCATACTCACCGGTTTTGCTTTGTCAAATCCGCAGCATAACCTCAATAACCCTTTGTATGGTCTGGATAATTGGATCTACTTGGCCCATGAGCCTTCAGTTGCAACACAAGCTTACAAGGAAGAGTTCGGTGATGAAGGAGAAGATATCTTTTATCCCCAACGACCTCAGGGCCCACGTCTAGCCAAAAATGCCAATGGCCGAAATGTACGCTTCCGACCTGATAGCCATGAGTTGGAAATGGCCGCTGCCGCTACACAATTCGGTCATACATTTGACCCTTGGGGCCATCACCTTTTGCTTACCAATTCCAATCACATCTTCCAAGAACTGATAGCCGCGCGATACCTCCAGCGTAACCCAGATCTGCTTGTAACAAGAGTTACCCAAACCCTTTCCGACCATGGCCAACCTGCCGACATTTTTCCGATAACCAAAGACCCACAGCACCAATTGCTGACTTCTGTAGGGGTTTTTACTTCGGCCACAGGTCTTGAAACATATCAAGGTGGGGCCTTTCCAACAGAATTTGATAACTCGATATTTGTTGCCGAGCCGGTAAGCAATCTTGTTCATGCGGATAAGCTAGCTAACGACGGTGTCAGCTATACTGCATCTCGGATTTATGAACAAAAGGAGTTTCTGGCCTCCACCGACTCTTGGTTCCGTCCCGTCAACATCTATATCGGACCGGATGGTGCCCTCTACGTAATCGATTATTACAGGAAATTTATTGAGCATCCGGAATGGATGGCACAAGAGGTGGTCCAATCTGGTGAACTTTATGCTGGAACTGAAAAGGGTCGTATTTATCGCATTACTTCTACTGGAACAAAACCTGTTGGTCAACCCAAAGGTTTGCGTCTGGGGGATGCTTCGATGGAACAATTAGTAGATGCATTGGCCAGCCCCAATATTTGGTGGCGCCGAAATGCGCAACGTCTTTTACTGGACCGGAAAGACAAAGATGCCGTTACCACATTAAAGCAAATGGCCAAAAATATTGAATCTCCGTTGGGCCGGCTTCACGCTTTATGGACATTACAGGGATTGGGACGGCTTTCTACGGAAATAATAAAACAGGCTCTAACGGACGAGGTTCCAGGTATTCGGGAAAACGCTATAAGGCTTGCCGAATCACATCTTGATGAGGCTTCGATGACCGATGCATTACTATCCTTACAAGATGATGAGGATCAGAAAGTAAGGTATCAATTGTTGCTTACATTGGGGTTTATTGATACGCCATCCGTTATAGAGGCAAGACAGGCGATGTTATTTAAGGATATTCAAGACGAGTGGATTCAGGTCGCCGCACTTTCTGCGACTTCTCTTCAGGGCAATAACTTATTAGAGGCAGTTCTCGATCGCTTTGAGGGAGATATCCAGGCCTATGCCTCACTTGTGCAACGTTTGAGTGCTATGATAGGAAGGAAAGGGCCACCAGCGAATGTACGGCAACTCTTGAAAAGAGCCACTAGCATTGGTTCAAAAGAAGCTTACGCCTGGCAGGCCCCGGCGTTAAAAGGTCTTGCAGAGGGAATCAAAAGCAAGGAATTGTCGGCTACCGATTATCGGATGGAACAAAATGCATTGATCAAGGCCTTTTTTCAGCACCCATCGGCGGATATAAGGAATGCCTCGCTACAGTTGTTGCAAGGAATCGGCCTTCCTGATAGATCAGAAATTGGCACTGCCATCGCGCGGGCCGAAAAAATGGCGCAGAATCATAGACTTCCGGAAGAACGAAGGGCAGAGGCCCTAAATTTTCTTGCGCTTGGAAATTCTGGGCAAAATAGTACCTTATTGAAAGAATTAATTGCTCCCGATGAACCATTGCCTGTTCAACTGGCCGCATTGCAAACACTCAGTTCCATACCCGACCAGACCGTGAGCGATTACGTGTTGGAGCAGTGGCTGGTAATGACGCCGGATGTACGTAGCGCCGCCCTACAAACGTTCTTAAACAATCCAAATAGAACTGCGTTACTCTTGGACGCCATCGAAACAGGGCGGATACGGAAAACGAATATAGACCGTGCATTGGCCGTACGCCTCATGACGAGCGGAGATCAGACACATAAGGATCGCGCCCGCACCATGTTTTCAGAGGGTGGGGACAATCAGAGACAGGAAATCACGAAGCAATATGCAGCCTCCCTTGAGCTTTCGGGAAAGGCAGTGGAAGGAAAGCAGATATTCCAACAGAACTGCGCCATCTGCCATCAAATCGGAGGCACTATGGGAACCAATTACGGCCCTGATCTTGCCGCCATAAGAAATCGGCAGCCTGCCTCCATTCTTAACGATATTTTAGATCCGGCCCAATCGATCGCAGATGGGTTTGATCTATGGTCAGTGACGCTTAATGGTGGCGAATCAATACAGGGGATTATATCGGCAGAAACTCCTACAGCTATCACACTGCGCCAAGCTGGTGGACAAGAAAAAACTATTTTCCGTCAAGATATTCAGTCATTGCAACCATTAGGGATGTCAGCTATGCCGGCAGGCATAGAAAAGACTATTGATCATCAGGAAATGGCAAATCTGTTGGCCTATATTCGGGAAGTAAAATAATCGTGCGGTCGGTTTAAAAGTAAGTGTTTAAAGAAATCTAAAAATATTAAAAGCTGGATTCAAGCCATAAATGCAACATTGCCCCCATTGTTGATGGCTGCCGCAA
>CAZRIE010000191.1:0-4832 GCA_964600075.1 uncultured Flavobacteriaceae bacterium | reverse complement strand
TTGAGCATGTAATCTCACTGATATTCATTGCCTGATCAATATCGTCTGCCAAGTACTGTTTTATACAATAACACCAACCAGACAATCGTTCAGGATGATTGCTTAAAGCTGGAGGTAAATTATAGGAAGCAGCTAGATAAACCGATTTGTTATCTGGTTCAGTAAGCCAGAACCAGCCGGTTTCTATATCTAGGATTTCCACAGTTTTCTCTAAAGATTTGCGAAGTGCAGAATGTAGAGAGAATTCCTTATTAAGGTGACTCGCTATTTCATATAAATGAGAAAAATAATCTTTATCGTTCATTGTTGTAAACTAATTACAGAAAAAAGAGTGTATGACAATTATTAGTCACTTTTTATTGCACTATATATTATTCATATAAATATTAAGTAATTACATGTTTGCCAATGCTCTGAATAAACAGCTGTTTTAATATCGTTTATTTTTTGTTGTAGCCAGTTTATATATATCAATGAAATAACTTTTTACCTAATTCTCAATTGTCACCTAAGTCCTTTAATTTATATAATTGCATCCGTTCATCTTGTCTTTTATTGGGTTGATGCAAACAAATCACCAATTGCTCATCGACTGTTTTGAAAATCATTCCGTGTCCACCATCTTTTTTAAATAAGCGGTATGAGCTGTATGTCCATGGCCCCTTAATACTCGCACTTTCAGAAACAACTGTTCCGATAACGTAACCATCTTTCCCCATACTAGACAAAATCATTACTAGTTTATTCATTTACTTTAAGTCTGATATATCTTTCAATAATCTATCTGAACCTAATGCATCTTTGGTTCTTTGATACAAAAGTGAGGTGTCTTCTTTATTTAATAGAAGGTTTGCAGCCAAAAGACCATAAGTTAGGGAGCCTTTAGCCCCAATACCAGACATCCCGCCCACAAGTACAATATTCGGATCAATCTCAGAACCATGTAAAACATTTGTTACATAAGGAATTTCTGATTCTGTAAGAGAGTAGACACAAGAGTATCCACTATAGTATTCTAAGTCCGTCATTTTTATTGGTAAATTCAATGAGCCCAAATAATCAGCAGTATTTTCTTTACTCCAATCTATTTCTTGTGTGCTTAATTCTTTTTGCCAAACAGTGTTAAGGTCGTCAACATCATTCCTTAAAACATGACCTCCAACTTTTATTATTGGTATTCCTAGATCATCATGCTTTTCTATCATTGAATAAAACATTCCCGAATTAAAATTAATTACAGGGTAGGATTCCCGAATGCGATTTTGTTGATCCTCGATTAAGCCTTCATACGCTTTTTTGTTGATTTTGAAAAAGGCCAAGAATAATCGCTTAGGTGTTATCAATTCTTCAAAGTATGGGGCTATATCTTTCACCAAATCTCCGTTATAAGGGCCGGCCGCAGTAACTACTTTCTTACTGAATAATTTCTCGACTACTCCAGTTTTGGAATTGGTGATTTCAATTTCATAAATTCCGTTTAACTTATTTAAGCTTGTTACCTTTTCATTATATCGTATTCTATTTCTCTTCTTTCTGATCGCATCGTGGAGTTTTGCAATCAATACCTTAGGATTTAGAGTGCCAGAATATTGCATATATTCCCTTACAACTATTGCTGAATCGGGAACAGTCATACCAAAAATATTTAAGGCTTTTTCAGCATTTGGAGCATATTCGTATTTGTCCGTTTGGTTATCTAGGAGTTGTTCCACCTCTTTTGAGTTGGAGTTATAATAGATATAAGTCACTGGTGAAGTGGTGTAGATATCTTCCATCTTATGTGTTTGAACTTGGGAATTATCATTTAAATAATCAACCAAGCCTTGGGTCTCACGTACTGAAGTTTGATGTAAGTAGGAAAAGATATCATTTTTTGGCCCCAAACTTCTTGAAATGCGTGCTTCGCCAAAACTTGAACCAAAAGTATAAACAGAATCTTGTTGCTCAATCAATAAAACATTTTCCCCATATTTAGATAAGGCCCAAGCAGTTGAACTACCCATAAGCCCACCTCCAATAACTACAATGTTTTCTATTTGTTCCGTTTTCTTACATGACAAAATACAGATGGCAAGGGCGAAGACTATTATGATTTGTTTCATTGTTTGATATTTATATTAACGTCGGGCTAAAACCAGGTGCCGCGTTTAGCGGCACTTGTCATTTTAGCCATTGTGCCTGTTGCACAAGTTAGCGAAAAAAGTTGTTGTGGATCATTGCCTACAACTTGAAAAAATACCTGAAATTCGTTCAAAAACGGGTAAAAAGCGGTGCGGTGCATCTTGCTTTGGCTGTATTTGTAAAAAGTGCCTATCAAAACCTGTTCGAGGCCCGTGTAAAGCATCGAAACTTGACCTTTTACTTCTGAGTTGACAAGAAAAAAGCCTCTTAGAGAGGCTTAAATTGATAGATTTTGTACTGAATTAACGGCTTGTGCAACGGTTACCATTGTTACCTGCTGGCTTTTTGCGTACTAACATGAAAGTTCTATTCCGAACTCACTTGCTTTATTAGCAATTCCAATTATACGTTCTTCATATTTTTCATCCATACCCAATTCATGAATTCCGTTTGTAGCATTATAAAACATTTTCTCCAATGCAACATAATAGCCTTGGTTCCAATATCCAAAATCTTCAATAACCTCTAAGCAACAGTCAACATAATGCAGTTCCAATTCCACATTAAGTTCTGTTATTTTCATTTTTTGGACAGTCCGTATTATTTTCCGAGCCTCAGTTTCACGTAACTGCATATTCCATCCATTTGGATAAATATATCTTTCGATTTCTTTTGTGTATTTCTCTACAAGTTGCTTGATTTCTCCGGTTGCAAAAACGTCCAAATAGGTTTTAGCCGCTGGCACTTTTTTATACAGTTCTGAAACCAATTTAATGATTTCAGTTTTGTCCATTCCGCCTAATTCTTTTTTTACTTCTCTAAAGGCCATTCTAGGCTATATTTTTTAAGCTTGTTGGTAACAATTGTATAAACGTACCTGGAGACGTTTATTTCTTTTATCACAGTAATTTACGATTATTCTAATGTTTGTAAGTTGTTCTACGGCTTTATCAGGTTAGTATACTTATAATAAGCGTTTGCAAAGAATAATATTACTAATAAAACCAAAGACTAGTGCCAGAACAATACCAAAAGTATATTTAAACGACCCTATAAAAAATAACTGCCAGTAACGTCTAACTATAAACTATTTATATAGTGGTCACAGTAGTAAGTTATTGCAATAAGGGCATTAAATAGCTAATTTATGACATGACCAAACCAACCAAGCCCATCAATTTATCTTGGTACCACTACCCTATTACTTCTGAGTAGGAAAATCATGGCCTTCAAAAGCTTCCTGAAAAATTATACCTCATTGAATTTGGTGCTGCTGCCACATATCGAAGCCGTAGATATAAAATGAAGAAAAGATGGTTTGAACCCGAACCGATTGAGAACGCACTTAAAAACTAGTTTATATGATAAAATTCTTTCAGAATATTCGCTAAAAACTAATTCAATAAATTTAGGGTTTAATTAAGGTTAAAGTTCAAATAAACGAAAACATGAAAGATAATATTCCCGATAGTTATACAACTCTTGAGCTCCCCGTACAATGGGGTGATATGGATGCTGCGCAACACGTGAACAATACCGTTTACCTGCGTTGGGTAGAATCTGCGCGTATTGAGATGTTTCAAAAAATGAACGGAGGAGGAACGTTCGAGTTTAAGAAAATAGTTCCGATACTAGCTTGGCAGGATTGTAAATATATCTTCCCTGTAACCTATCCAGATCGCGTTATTATTGCTTTGGATATTATAGAATTAATGGAAGACCGGGTACTCTGCGAAGGGAAAATCTATAGCAAAAAGCATGAACGTATTGTAGCCATATCCAAAACGCTGCTAATGGCCTATAATATGAAAGAGCTAAAAAAACACCCATTTCCCCAAGCTTGGAGAAAATCGTTCACCGATTTTTATGGGGAATCGATTTTGAAATAATATTACAACTATTGAAAGTTCAACTCAAGAATGGTATTTTAAAATGTTAGTTAAAAAAAGTACTAGTCCCATCTGATTATTGGGTCTTAAGTGCTAATTCACTCCCGCATTCCTATCCTTTACCCCTTTATTGAATACATTTATAAAGTATGTAATCCCTAAAAAAATGATATGAATCGAAGGTTAATATTAAGTTTGATTGGACTGAGTCCCTTGACGTTGATTTCTTCTAAAATTCCTACCGATAACTCAATTGTAGATATTCTCATTAAAAGATGGAAAAAATCTAAAGAATACACTATGGCAGTGTTCGAGGCCATACCCGAAGATGATATAGAATATGCACCCTCAGCGGATCAGATGAGTTTTGCGCAGCACTTTATGCATCTTGGCCTAATAAATAATTTTTACATAGGAATATTAATTGATTCCAAAACCTACAAAGATTTTGACGCTCTTATAGAAGCCGAATTTTTGATTGCGCGTCCTGATCAAATAAACCTGTTTCAACCGGACTACTTAAAGAAAAAGGATTCAAAAACAAATAAAGCACTGGTATCAAAATACGTAGTTGATACTTTTGATTATGTGATTTCTAGTTTAGATAAAGTAAGTGACGAAAATTTGACAAAAGGGGAAAATAAAGAAAAGCCTGAGTTTTTTTCTGGCCATTCCAACTTAGATCTTATTTTGCGTGGCGAAAGTCATACAGCACATCACAGAGCTCAGGCTATATCTTATTTACGGATGAACGAGATTAGACCTCCAAAGTATACACCTTACAATAAATTTTGAATTTATAAAGTTCGATTAAAGGATAAC
>CAZRIE010000190.1:0-4850 GCA_964600075.1 uncultured Flavobacteriaceae bacterium | reverse complement strand
ACTGACTACTGACTACTGACTACTGACTACTGACTACTGACTACTGACTACTGATTGCTGTTCACTGAAACTCCCCGGGCACATTATTTCGATGCTTCCACCGGCGATGCGTCCATAGATAGAACTCCGGTTTTTCATTAATCTGCTGCTCTGCCAAACGTAAGAACTTATCAGTAATCTCGTTTTTTTCTGTTTTTGAACCCTCGATTGTTATAGGTATAAACTTTGCCTTGTAGTACCCCCTTTTTACTTTGGAGACTTTCAAAAACACCACTGCCAAGTCCATCTTTCGAGCCATAATTTCCGCCCCGTTAACTATCGGTACTTTTATTCCCATAAATTCGGTCCAGTAATGGGCCAAATGCCTTTGGGGAGACTGGTCGCTAACCATACCAAAGATGCCGGTGATGTTATTCCTCTTATTGGCCACAACCGTTCTCACCACTTGTTTTTGCGTAATCAAGGTCGTATTCCATCGGGCCCGGACCCTTTTTATCCATCGGTCAAAATAATCGTTACTTATCTTTTGGTAAACGGCATACCCTTTTGCTTTCACATAATTGTTCATACTTACGTTCCATTCCCAATTGGCATAGTGCGAACAGACGATAAGAATACTTTTTTCTTTTTCAATTTCTTGTAAAACCTCAATATTTTCAACGGTATATCGTTTTTTTACTTCCGCTTTCGAAAGGCTCATCGTTTTTACCATCTCCAAAAACATATCGCACATATGGCGGTAAAATTTAATTTCGATGTGGTCTAACTCCTCTTTTGGTTTATTCGGGAACACCATTTCCAAATTACCTCGCACTACTTTTTTTCGATACCCGAAGATGCGGTATGCCAAAAAGAACATCATGTTCGAAAAACCATAAAACAACTGGTATGGTAGAATAGAAATAACCCATAACAGCGGGTAGACCAGAACGAAAACGAGCAACTGCATGAATATGTTTTAATGCGCAAATATAGCTATATTTGCGCACGAAATTAATCGTCTTTCCATGCATGACATTGACATTGCCACAATCGTGGTCATTGCCGCAAATATTCTGGTTTCAATCAAAGGATTTAACGACACCTCATTTTTTGAACGCTATAAGTTCAACATTTCCGCTATAAATTCTGGGCAGAAAGAACGCATGGCCACTTCGGGTTTTTTGCATGTTGATTTTACACATCTGTTCTTCAACATGTTCACCCTTTATTTCTTTGCGCCTGTGGTCATCAGCTGGTTTGGTGCCGGCAAATTTATAGGTGTTTACATTATCAGCCTTTTGGCGGGAAGCCTATTAGCGGTTTTCTTCCATAAAAATGAACCACACTATAGTGCAGTTGGTGCGAGTGGTGCCGTAACGGGTATTTTATATGCGGCCATTTTGTTACAACCTAACATGCAACTCGGTATTATGTTCATTCCTATTCCTTTACCTGCTTATGTTTTTGGTATGGGTTATCTGTTGTATTCTATTTACGGCATGAAAAGTCGTTTAGGTAATATTGGTCATACCGCCCATTTTGGTGGGGCTATCGGGGGCTATGTTATTACATTAGTCTTTAAGCCCGAATTGATGGTCGAAGAGACCTTAATGGTCTTGCTGCTTGCCGTACCCATTGTAATTCTATTCATTATGGAAAAATTGGGCAAGATTTAAGGCTATACTCCGTTGACCTGATTATAATCCTCTCAACAGCTGTACTTTGAGTTACTATTCCCTTTTGTAAGCTTCTTTATGGGAATAAAATTAAATTTAGCTGCAATTCATCGAAAATAATGTAGGAAAATATACACTTATTCTACTTTTGTCGTTACTATTAGAACCCAAATTTAATAGTGTTAAAACCTACTTATAATGAAAAGAGTTTCTCTTGCCGCTTTAGCGGCTGTTGTATTTGCTGTATCTTGTAGTGACGAAACTACTGTTTTCAGTGATCCCTCAGAAGATGTTTCCATTGAAAGCAGCGAATCTGTTTTAGAAAACAGTATCCTCTTTGATGATGCCGGTGTTTTAGATATCGCAAGCGAGGATGTAATTACTGGTAAAACTTCAAAAGGACTAAACGATGAGGCGGGTGATTATCCATTGACCTTGGTCGCTCGAGTAGATCCACCATCCTATAGCGGTGGTGAGAACCTCACTGCATCACATGTTCATGTTGATGGTAACTATGCCTATGTGTCCTATAATACTGTAGAAGATGGGTACGCAGGAGCAATCGATATTGTAGATGTAAACGACCCCAACAACCCGAGGGTAACCTCTAGATTGTATTACACGAATGCCGATGTTAATTCAATTGAATATAATGATGGATTTGTATATGCTGTGGGTGGTGTCGATTCCGAAAAATCGGTTAGGGCTACTTCAAACTCTTTTGTAGTTAAGATTCCCGTTTCTGGAGGAAGAATGAATATTAGGGCCGGATTGACCTACGGTTTTCAAGAAGGATTCAATGCAACTGATGTTGCGGTTAACTCCAACACCGTTTTCGTGACGAGTGGAAGAGATGGTTTGCTTACTGCGTATAAAAAATCGGACCTTTCCGTTCAAAATGACGCTTCTTTTGCTGATTTACGCTCGGTAGCGGTCGAAAATGAGACTATTGCAATACTGGATGCCAGTAAGGGGGTTAGTTTTCTTGACATGAATCTCACTTCTCAGAAGGAGATTACGATTGATTCCGATTTTGGCGACTTCAGTAAAAGAACGATAGATATCGCTGGAGATCATCTTGTAGTTTCAGAAGGTTCAAAAGGAGCAGGAGTCTATGACAAATCTACTGGTTCCCTCTTGGAATATATTCCGATACTAATAAACCCTGAAGGTACTGCCCAGATTGATATTGTTACAAATGCGGTAGCAACAAACGAAGATATTTTACTGATGGCCAATGGCGGTGCTGGTCTTTGTTTATCGGAAGATCAAGGTAATAATACCGACCTTGTCGGAATAATAGACCTAGACGGCTCTATCAATTATGTTGTATCGAAAGGAGATTACATTTTCGCTGCCTCGGGTAGGGCCGGCCTTCAAATCGTAAAATTGAACAGGCCGGATCAAAGCCTGGTAAATCGTTGCGCTACTTTACCTGCCTATTCGGGTAAGGCCAAACTAAATGTAGCCCAAGGTGAAACCAAGGAGTATCGAGGCGCTAAAAGGTTCAACACAATTACCGTCGATGGTTCTTTATTACTTTGCGGTTCGTGGACTGTTAACAATAGCTCTTCCGTCAACGATAACGGTCTTTTCGAAATGAATGGTAATTTGGTTATCGGGAGGAACAATAAGCGAAAAAACTTGACCGTAGAGAAAGATGCTATACTGAGAATTGAGGGAAACCTAATTATATATGGAGATTTGATTCTTAAAGACGGTGCTACATTAGAATTTATAGGAGGTGTTTCCGAGGCCAATATTTTTGGAGAGGTCAAAAAATCGGGCAACGTAACAATTGAAGGAGATTTCGACGACATTCGAAACAAGTTCTAGGTTAAATAATTTTATAAAAAATCCCCGACAGGATAATAAGCTGCCGGGGATTCTTATTTTAAAGTCGGAACGAAAACATTAATTTAATAGCTCTGCCACTTTTTCTTCCAAGGCGGGGCCTCTTAGATTTTTAGCTACGATTACACCATTTTCATCCAATAAGAATGCAGCGGGTATGGCATTGACATTATATAGTCTGGCAATTGGGTCGTTAAAATAGGCCACATTCGAAACATGGTTCCATGGCAAGCCATCATCGGCAATGGCTTTTTTCCAAGCTTCGGCAGTTTTATCTAAGGAAACTCCGATAACATTTAATCCCTTATCGTGATATTTATTATAAACAGCTAGAACATTAGGGTTTTCGGCACGACAGGGCTTACACCATGCCGCCCAAAAGTCGACCAAGGTAACTTTACCCAGCACATCGTTAAGCGCAAGTTCTTTCCCCTCTGGATTCGGAGCGGAAAAATCAGGTGCTTTTGCACCGACATCGGTGTTTTTTTCGTTTGCTTCGGCCTGTTTTTGTTTTTCTAGATTTTCTAAAATGGTCTTCGCAGCTTTGGTTTTCTTGACATTGTCAGAAAGACCATCGAATAACGTCTGGCCTTCTTCGGCTGTTATTGCTCTGGCCCCCATACCCTTGCCAATCAAAAGCACCGAAATAAGTGCCTCTGGGTGCTCTTTGATATAGGTAAGTTCAAAACTTTTGTATTCCTCTTGCAGTTCCTGCATTTCATCTTGCAGCGCACTTGCTGTTGCTTGGTCCGCCCGTTGCATATCTTCCTGTATGGACTGGGCTTGTTGAATGAGTTCCCTTGACTTATCCATATAATCAGCGAATATCTCGTTCTGGGGCGTACCTTTGATTTTGGCAAATCCAAGACTATCTTTCTGTGCTGAAAACTGTATTTCACCGTTTTCCAGAATAACTGCCGTCTGGCCCATTTGCTTGTCGACAAAAATATAATGCATTTCAGGGATTTCAGCCGCGCCGGTAAAACTAAACTTACCGCTTTCAACATAAGCTGTATCTATATCTACAAGCTGATTATTGTCTCCCACCCCTCTTAAAAATACCTTGGTGCCGTTTTCGACCTCCCCTGTTAAATTTCCTTCAATATTATAACCTTCCGGCTTTTGGTCACAGGCTATTAACCAGGTAAGAATACAAATTGACAATACTATTTTTTTCATTATTTTGGTTTAAGATGGCAAATGTAGGCATATCATAGAAGATAAAAAAAGCCCTTAACATTTGTATGTCAAGAGCTTTATATATAGAATATCTAGTTTAGAATGGTTATGTTTTAGAAAGTTGTGGAATCATTAATTCTTGGTAATTTTTCTCTATCG
>CAZRIE010000189.1:0-4918 GCA_964600075.1 uncultured Flavobacteriaceae bacterium | reverse complement strand
GAACTTTACTCCGAACTTTACTCCGAACTTTACTCCGAACTTTACTCCGAACTTTTATAGTAGCTTAAACGTACAGTTTTTCTGTACTAACAAAAGTACCGTTCTATTCACGTGCTTCATTTATTACTTTCCAGTAACCAGCTTTATCAGACCCTACTCTTTCTAGCATGCCCTGTTCCTGTAAATTCGCAATTTGTTTTTCTACTGCTCTGTCCGATATGCCAATGAGTTTGGATAAGTCTTTGGCAGTCCTATTTTTATTTTCCTTTAAGAGCTTCAATATTCTATCCGACGTTTTCCCCGAGACGTTCTCCGACGTTTCCTCACCTGCTTTTTCGTTAAGTGGAATTATAATTTCAAACACATCGCCTTCGGTAAAGGTTGGTTTGGCTCCATGGGTATATAATTCTGTAAACTTATACGTATTTCGTACACCAGAACCTAGTTCATCTACCCATCCGATTTCTTTGAACAACTTCGCTATAATGGGGTTTTTTGGATAGGGCGAAAAATTAGATGGATCTATATTGCCCCTGCCATGGGGCTTGTTCCAATTTTCTGCACGTACTTGATTAGCTTCAATGATAAACTTTGCAGGAAAGGGATTGGTGTATTCCCGATGTACCAACAGATTGGCGATTACTTCTCGAAAAAGGTTGTCCCTTACATTGATACGCTGTGTATTTATCAAATGAAATTTCTCCGATAGGTGTTTCGCTACAAATGCCATGAGTCGGTCATAACTCTCAAAGAGATTGGTGCGTATATCGTCTCGATCGTCATAACGGTCGATGTTTTTCCTACGGACAAGGGCATCGGTTTTGTAGTGTGGCACTACGCTTTGTATGGTTTCATCTTTTCCAAAGAGTAAAACAGCAGCGAGCGTAAAGCCCGATTGCCCTGTTTTCATATCTTTTTTATACAGCCCTGCGGAACGTAGCAGTTCTTCATTGGTCATGGCGAGCCAAGGGTGTTTGGGCTGTTGGTTTCTAGCCAAGTTGCGAACCTTATCAAAGAGCGATTCTTTAAAATCTGATAGTGCTACGTGTGGATATACCTGATTCTCGGAATACGAATTTTGTTTACGCAAATACAATTGCGCCACTTGGTCTTGTTGATTGGTAATATTAAAATCGCCGTCTTGGTTGCGGTCATAGATACGCCCATTGGTGGCGTGTACTTGTGAACTTTCGGGTACATAGACTACAATGACTTTTTTGCCATTTATGGTTATTACCTCTGGGGAAACATAATAAGGCGGATTCAATTTTTGAGGATTATTGGCATTCGTGACCAAGCCATCAATAATGCCCTGTACTTTATCTTCTTGCACCCCGTTTATAGTACCATCATTTTGAACCCCTAATATCAGATGCCCTCCGCTACGGTTCAAAAACCCACAGATGGAGTCAAAGGCATCCTTATTGAGTGCAATACTTGATGTCTTGAACTCAATAGTTACGCTTTCGCCTTGGTCTAGTATGGTTTGAAGTCTTTCTGAATTCATAGCTCTAAGATACTAATGTGTACGAAAACTGTTCCATTTAGTTTTAAGAATTCCTGCAATTGCGACTTCCAAAAAATACAAATCGTAATCTTCCTTTACAGGAATTAATACTACCCTTGAATTTTGTACTATCTCTTTTGCAGGTAGTAAATCATCATTGGTTACCGTTGTTCTGTCTATATCGGCAACATGTTTTTTTGTCATTAAATAAGCAAGAGAGCACTCATTATGCTTTTTACCCCAGCCATGTTGTCTAAGCCTTCTGAAAACAGTTCTGCTGATACCAATATAAAATGGCGTTACTACCCCCTCCTTTTCTTCTCCAAAAATGTACAAGCCTTTAAACTCGTTGTTTTTGTTTTCATTTGATTTGCTTCTCCCTGAATATATATTTGCTTCATAACCCAATTCATCAAGACTATTTTTGTTTCTAGAGGCCTTGCTTTTGATTATCTCGTAAAGCTCATTGACCTTTTGACAATTCGGGCTGTTTAATTCGTTTTCTATCTTTTTTGCAATTTTATTGGCTTCTTGTAAAAGCTTGTTTAGGCCTTGCGGATATCTTACTTCTTCATTCAACATCTGAGAATTTATTTTAAATTAACTTCCCTTTAAACGCTTTTTGCACAAGACAATTGAACAAATTTTCACTTTCTTTTAGTTCTTGTTTGGCCAAATCTTTTTGCGAATTGGTTTTGGAGATCGATTGGAGGACAATAAAATTCCAATTCTCTAAGTATTTTCAAATTGATATTCTTTTGCGCTGATTCAGGAGCCTTTGCCTCTATAATTTTTTGTAAAAAATACATCCAAAATAGTGTGAATTCGTTATTAGTGAACTCATTTGGGATGAAGCCAACTACGCTATCGGGAAAACAAGCATCAATCTTTAGAATACCTGTCTTAGCAATATTAGCTGCCACGGTAATACAGAGAGTTCCTTTTGGCCACATTTTACTTTGAGCAAGCCCAATCTCGGAATAGGTGGATTTGTAATTTTCAATATACCCTCCGGATTTAGCGATGTCCCCTGTTTGGATAAGCGGGTACGTGCCGCCTAGTAATTCTGGTGCATTTCTTGGACGATGTTTTGATTTGCCTCTATCAAGTATACCTGCATCACCAAAGAGTTTGACCTCCCAGCTCTTTTGATTTATTGCAGGGTCCCCAAACATCTGCAAAAAAATTGCCTGTACGAGCAAATCATATTCCTTTAAAAGCTGTTGTGTCCTATCACGTAGGTGGGCGGCATCGTCTAGAATCTGGGTAATGCGCTTTTGCATCGCTAGGGGAGGGAGGGGGATTTTAAATCTTCCTACCTGTTTTGGATCTGCTCTTAAAAGACTTCCTCCAACCCCTTTGACCGTACTCATAAACATGGAATAAAAAGGCTTTGAAATAAGAAAATATCTTAAATAGTCAGGAATTACTTTTGAACTTCTAAAAACAATCCATTCCCCCGAGCCAATCTGTTCGAGTTCTTCTTTCTCAGGAACAACCCAACATCTCTGGATATGGGGGACAATTCTACTCAATATAACGTCATTAGGGTGTAGGACTTTTTTACTTGAACCTATTTCTTTTCCTTTTAAGATATCAGGCGTTCCATTATCATATGCGCCAATACCGTATAGCTCCAAGGTTTCTCCTTCGAAATTTGCTGGATTCAAGCTTTTGCTTTTTGAAGGATAAAGTACGTTTAGGGTAGATTCTTCAACCATTATTAAAAGGTTTTTGCATATCCGTAATCATTCCAAATTTATGGAATATTTCCTATATTTGAATTATACTAAACGATTTAGATATGGATATTTTTTCTTTTTCGATACACTTTACAGACGAGTCTAGCTGTACTACACCGTAGTTTGATTCCACTCATTCGGAAAAGCTCTAAATATCGTTTGAAAAAACTTTGATTTTCTATCTTTCGATACCCTCAAAGCGATGGGGTAACTACCATCAGCTAACTTCGTTTTTCTTAATACGGTTTTTTCAGTTGACATAGGCTTTGAATTAATCTGTACAACATCTGTACAACAAATTGCCTATTAAAGGTAAATTATATGCAAATAGCTACAAAGTAAAATGGTCGTTTTAAAGCACTGAGATTTTGAAAAGTAAAACCCTTCTTTTGAGCATCCTGTCTCTTATCATTCTAGAAATTCTGCTTAATTAGCTTTTTCAGGAAAGATTTAATGTTCATTTAAATGACCCTTGCCGGGAGACCAGGTCTGCAGGTTTTCTTTGAATGTTGAAGTATAGATAAACGTGGGAATGCGTTGAACATGTTGTACAGAACATGAATCAGTATATATGAACTATAAGCGGTTTGAGTCTAGTCCTATAAAATGTTGGTTTATACTTAATAGCTTACCATCTATACATATTTACCTTTTTTAATACTGCCTAATATTACTTTTGAAGTAATATTTAACGAATACAAAACAAATGATATGGGAGTCTTAAACGTTACAGAGTACAGGGTAGCAACTAATCGCAGTAGAACAAATGTGCGCGCTCATCGCTTTTTCATCTCCTTGAAGGGAAGAAGTGAGTCAGGCCCAGTTACTAGTGCCATTATTTATTTTTGGCCCGTAAGACCTGAAGATAATGTTGGCTACTTAGGCTCCTCAAGCTTTGTGGGAATGTTGGACGATAGCGATTTTGAATACTGGTATGACATACTACGTAATGAAAAGCCAGTAAAATTCTATTATACTGAAAATCGCAATGCCGCGGAAAACAAAGTTTGGCATATGGGTATTGGAACTGGTGATGAGGGTGTTGGAGAAGGGCCTAAAGATCCTGATAGTCGATAGCTTGCTATTTTCAAAAAAGTATTGAGATATTAGCTCGCTTAATTTTAGTGGTTTAGGTATGAAATCATGCCGTTCAACCGAAAACCGAAATTAAATTATCATCAATATAGTTGCCTAGATATTTTCGTCCAGGCAACCTTTTTTGTAGCGGTTAACATTCATAGTAGCAAGGAAGTTCACTTTCTTAATTATCTGTTGCTTATATTCAACGAAATTGGTATATCGATTATTTGAACAACCGCTAACAATCTGTGCTCATGTGGCAGTCGGTAAGAACTTTGAGTCCGAAAAATCGAACACTTTTAAGTTTGCCGAACCCTCAAAACCGCGTGCTAAATTATAAAGTTTGTTAACACGTCTTTCCAACACCACGATTTATCGACCCATTAACCAAAACAAATATTTAAGCACTCAAACTTACCCTCGTTTTTGGATAATATAATTAAAGTGCATCCAAACGTAATTCGATACCTACTCAGTCTAAATACGCCGTAAGCGTAAAAAAAGAAGAATTTTTTTTTGTTGTTGATGTATCTGACTTTACGTCATTGAATGTCCTTGAGTCTTTTCGCAAAAGGTCCGTTTTAAGGCA
>CAZRIE010000188.1:0-5055 GCA_964600075.1 uncultured Flavobacteriaceae bacterium | reverse complement strand
TAAAATCTAGGTGGTTAAAACATCTGTTTTGAGAAGTATTACATGCACTTAAAAACAGGTTTTCAAACAAATAAAAAGGCGGAGCAATGCTCCGCCTTTTCCCCAAATCTTACCATGAACTTAACCTACTTATGCTATGGTTCTCCAAATATACTGCGAAGCTATCCGGTAGTAAAACATCTTTGTTGAAAGGTCTGTAAATAAGGTAAAGTGTAATTTGGTGAAGGCCTTGTAAAGCCGCGTAGCGCATAATGGCGTCTTTTGGGAGATGAACCACCTGGGGAAGGGATAGGTTGGTTACATCCCATTTTTTTTAAATGGGATGTAACCAAATAAAAAAGGTGGAGAAATCTCCACCTTTTTTGCCCCAAATCTTACCATGAACTTAACCTACTTATGCTATGGCAAGCTCAAAAATATATCCGTTAGACCCCTAGAATACTAAAAAAACGTTGAAAAACTCAGATGATCGATGAAATGCGCATATTCGTGCATTTCATCTAAAAAACCATCAATAGGCCCGTTCATTTTTACCTT
Source organism: uncultured Flavobacteriaceae bacterium (assembly GCA_964600075.1). GTDB lineage: Bacteria > Bacteroidota > Bacteroidia > Flavobacteriales > Flavobacteriaceae > CAZRIE01. Next base: position 4,518 of record CAZRIE010000188.1, on the reverse strand, counting down.
CATAAAAGTTAATGAAGGCTCGGTTCACCACTCGATTGCCCCCTGCTGTAGGGTAGTTTCCAGTGAAATACCAATCTCCCAGATTTTTGGGGCAGGCTTGGTGAAGGCTTTCGATAGTCTGATAGATAATCTGTACTTCTGCCTTGATATCATCTGGACTCAATAGTTCCCCGATTTTCTGCGAAATTTCATTTGCTGTAAAAGGAGCGTAAAATTCCTTTACAAAGTTGATGACATCTGTATCTCTTGTACTGACCTGTTGTAAACATTTATCATAAATATCGTCGACGATATTCATTGTCAACCGTTCTTGGTGTAGTGCAAGAGCTGCCCTAAAGCCAATAAAATCTTCCAATTTGGCCATATCTATACCATAGCAATCGGGATAACGAATCTGTGGCGCCGAGGAAACAACGATTATTTTTTTGGGAGAAAGACGATCTAAAATACGAAGTATGCTCTTTTTCAGCGTAGTGCCACGTACAATGCTATCGTCAATAATTACAAGATTATCACCCTTCTCAACAGAGCCATATGAAATATCATATAAATGGGTGACCAGATCATCACGGCTACTGTCTTGCGTAATGAAGGTGCGCAATTTTGCATCCTTAATCGCTACTTTCTCGATACGCGGCCGTATTTCTAAAATGGCATGAAGCTCTTCACGTGTAATTTTAGACCCTATGGAAAGAATTTGTTCTTCCTTTCTTTTATTAAGGTAGTTTTGCGCCTCTTTGACCATACCGAAGAAAGAAGTCTCCGCGGTATTGGGTATGTATGAAAACACAGTATTCTTTATGTCATGGTCTATTGCAGTTAATATCTGCGGAAAGAGCATTTTGCCCAACTCTTTTCGTTCTTGATAGATTTCTTTATCGCTGCCCCTTGAAAAATAAATGCGTTCGAACGAACAGGCCTTTCTTTCGACAGGTTCCAAGATTTCGTCAATCGACACAGTTCCATTTTTCTTTATAATGATCGCATGGCCTGGATCAAGTTCTTTTACCTCTTCGTACGGAACATTAAAAACAGTCTGAATAGCCGGGCGCTCCGATGCCACCACAACAACTTCATCATCTTGGTAATAATACGTGGGGCGAATACCCGCAGGGTCTCTTAGTACGAATGCGTCACCATGGCCCAAAAGACCTGCCATAGCATAACCGCCGTCCCAGTTTTTAGCGGCTCGCCTCAATATTTTGTTCACCTTTAGCCGCTCTGCAATTATGGGAGAGGCTTCTTGTTTCGTATAGCCTTCTTTTTTTATCTGCTTGTAAAGTTTAGCTACGGCATCATCTAAAAAATGACCGATTTTTTCCATCACGGTCACCGTATCCGCCATTTCCTTCGGATGCTGGCCCAATTGTACCAAATTGTCGAAAAGCTCATGAACATTGGTCATGTTGAAGTTTCCCGCGACGATAATGTTACGGTGCATCCAATTGTTCTGGCGTAAAAAAGGGTGCACGCTCTCGATACTATTCTTTCCGAAAGTGCCATACCTAACGTGACCTAGTAAGACCTCTCCGATATAGGGAATATGCTTTTTTTGCAGCGCAACGTCATCTACATATTCAGGATGCTCTTGGAGCGTAGCGTTGATACGGTCGTTAATCTGTGCAAAAATATCTTGAATAGGTTGCTGGGCAGCGGAACGCACCCGGCTCATGTAGCGTTCGCCCGGATCCACGTCTAACTTGATACTGGCAAAGCCCGCACCGTCTTGACCACGGTTGTGCTGCTTTTCCATCATCAAATACATTTTATTTACCCCGTAAAAGGCTGTGCCGTATTTTTCCTTATAGTATTCCAAAGGCTTCAATAACCGTATTACCGAAATACCACATTCATGTTTGATAGCGTCGCTCATTTTAACTATACCTTTTTATTTCTTCAAAGTCCTCTATTTGCGAGTATGTCAAAGCCTCTTTAATTTTTTACTCCTTCTTGGGAGAGGTCGTAACCGCTAAAAGCAGTTGCGGGCGAGGCCAAAAAACCCCGATTCATCAGGGCATATGCTTATGTTAATTCTATATCAAATTGGGTCAAGGTCTTGAATTGATGCAATCTTTTATTTACCTCTTCCTTTTTCAAACTCTGCATGCGCTCTGTACCGAAACGTTCTACACTAAAAGAAGCCAAATTGGATCCATGAATGACCGCATTCTTTAAATTATTGAACGTTATATTATCCGTCGCGGCCAAATAGCCTGAAAATCCGCCAGCAAAAGTATCTCCTGCGCCTGTAGGGTCAAAAACTTCTTCAAGGGGCAAGGCCGGAGCAAAGAAAATCTTCTCTTCATGAAAGAGTAGCGCACCGTGCTCCCCTTTTTTTATAACAAGGTATTTAGGCCCCATTTTTAAAATTGCTTCCGCAGCTTTTACCAAGGAGTATTCTTCTGTGAGTTGTCTTGCCTCTTCATCGTTGATGGTCAATACATCGATATGCTTAATGACCTCTATCAGTTCGGCCAAACTATTATCCATCCAAAAGTTCATGGTATCCAGAACTATGAGCTTTGGTCGTACACTCATCTGATCGATAACACTCATTTGAATGTTCGGATGAAGGTTGCCCAGCATTACCACATCGGCATCCTTAAAATTATCAGGAACTTTGGGATTAAAATCAGCGAGGGTGTTCAATTCGGTCACCAAGGTATCCCTTGAATTGAGATCGTTATGGTATTTGCCTTTCCAATAAAAAGTCTTTCCGCCTTTTACAATTTCGATTCCTGAAATATCGATATTTCTATCTTCCAGAATGGTTAGGTATTTCTGGGGCAAATCATCTCCCACGACAGAGACAATGGCCGAATCGACCTCAAACTGCGAGGCCGCGAGCCCAATAAATGTAGCTGCACCGCCTAGAATTTTATCCGTTTTTCCAAAAGGAGTTTCGATTTCGTCAAAGGCGACCGTGCCTACAATCAAAAGTTTACTCATCTAGTTAAGAAATTTTTTCCAAATATACGATTTTGAGACTCGACTTGCGAGTGCGATATGTATCAAATTTGAAAATTCGGTGAATGGTTTACTTCCGTCCAAAATCGGCCGGGATCTCACCCCACGCCTTCGTTTCCCATTTTACGATCGGCGTATTGTAAGAATTGTTTTTCAACCAATCTAGAGCCCTTCGAATAAGGTCGAATAAAGGCTTGTTTTTAGGCGTCTCCTGCAACTTGGTATTACACGTTCTTTTACGTACCCAACTCATAGCGGTTCTTGAATCGGTATAAATGATACGGTCACTACTTTTTTGTTTTAAGAAGGCCAAGCCGTGAACAAGTGCCAGAAATTCCCCAATATTATTGGTGCCTTGTGCAAACGGCCCTTGACTAAAAAGATTCTTGCCCGTTTTAGTATCTACGCCCTGATATTCCATAACTCCCGGATTTCCACTTGAAGCGGCATCAACTGAAATAGAATGATAATTGGGAGAACCATATTTCAGAAGTTCTTCGGGGGTAAGGGTGGGCTCGCCCTTTTTCTTGCCTTTGTAATCATCATAATTACCGTTGTAAGCCTTCTTTGCAGCATCAAATGTGGGGAATGATTTGTACTGTGCCCCTTTGTAGCCAGTAATAGCAGCCTTACAATCTTCCCATGAAATATAGATCCCAGGTCTTTTTCCTTTCCAAACGGTATAGAATTTTTCCTTTTTTGCCATAGCAGCTTGAAAATCTGATTAATTCTTACCCTTCTTTAGGAGAGTCGAAACTGGTTTTTCAGGAGTTTCGGGGGAAGTCAAGAGTTTCTCTATGACCTTGGGAAAATGTTCATACTCCAATATATGGACTTTCTCAGCGATAGCTTCGACGCTATCGTAGGGTGAAATTGCTGTTTTTGCTTGATGGATGATGGCGCCCTCATCGTAGTTCTCGTTAACATAATGAATGGTAATACCCGTTTCAATATCCTTATTGTCTTTCACTGCCTGGTGCACTTTATTCCCATACATACCCTTGCCTCCATATTTTGGCAAAAGTGCCGGATGTATATTGACGATTTTATTAGGGAAATTTAGTAGTAGGTTTTCAGGTATTTTCAAAAGGAAACCGGCCAGTACGATCAGGTCGGGATTGAAGGTCCGTAAAATATTCAATATACAATCCGTTTTGTAGAAAGCGTTCATATTGAAATACAACCCATTAATATGCAATTCATTACATCTATCTAAAACTTTGGCATTCCTCTTGTTAGCTAGTACGCAGGCAATAGCAACGTTATGCCTATCTTGAAAGTAACGTACAATGTTTTCCACATTAGATCCAGAACCTGAGGCAAAAAGTACAATGTTTTTCATGAGGGGAATAGGCGTTACCACGGTAGAAATATTCTTTACGAAAATACCACTCTTGAATTTAAATTTCTTAAATTACAATACATTTTAACGGGAAATGGTGTTATTAAACCAAAGTTTTTTATTTTTGCGAACAATTTAAATTTTTAAAACCAATATTATTATGTCAGACATTGCATCAAGAGTAAAAGCTATCATCGTTGATAAATTAG
>CAZRIE010000187.1:0-5145 GCA_964600075.1 uncultured Flavobacteriaceae bacterium | reverse complement strand
CCCTTGTCCAGATTGTTCAAAATATTGTAAAGATCCATTTATCGTATATTAGGTTATACATAAAGATAACGAAATTCTACATTATTCTAAAACATAACTTATTTAAATAACGAAAGGCCAACAATGATAACTGTTGCATAAGGAGTTGACCGGTCACAGAACGGATGAATATTAGCCTCTTCAAGAGGCTTTTTTTTGTCGGTCTGGAAACGGAAAGCCGATTTTCGATGCTTTACGGAAGCGCCGAACAAAAATTGAACGGCACTTTTCAACAACACTGCCAAAGCAAGCATGCGCACGCCACTTTTTGAGCATTTTTAACGAATTTCAGGCACTTCTTCACGTCACATAGGCGATAGCAGAGGTGCATTACCTTGTTGGCCTGTACAAGTCCGGTAGTGTTTATCTTCCTTAGCCTCATGATATTAAAGATTTATTATCTTAGTACACCTAAGTAGATTATCATCAATGATGCTATCCCCTTGTTTGCCTTATTATGAAAGACATAACCAAACTCTAAATAAAAGAAATATGAAAATCAATCTTCTTTTTACTCTTATTGTAGTTTCTTTTTTAAGCACCTCGTGCGCTCAACCAGAAAAAACAGAAACTGAAATTGCTTGGGACACTTGGGGTGTTCCCCATATTACGGCAAATACTGTTGAAGAATTGTTCTTTGCTCAAGGTTGGGCGCAAATGCATAACCATGCGAATCTCATTTTAGAACTTTATGGAAGCTCTAGGGGAAAAGGTGCTGAATATTGGGGTCAGGAGAAAGTCGAAAATGATATGCTTATTCATACCCTGGGTTTTGACGAATTGGCCGATGACTGGGGGGAAAAACAAGACCCCGAAATCAAAACCATCTATACCTCTTTTATAAAAGGAATGAATGCGTATGTAGCAGCTCATCCTGATGCCGTGGATAAAAAAAATAAAGTCGTGCTGCCCTTAACTACGAAGGATATTAACATGCATAGCATGTATGTCGTTTTCACTCGTTTTATTGGCGGCAACGATTTAGGCCGTGTTCAGCAATGGCCAGATTTGGGTTCAAACACCTATGCTATCTCGCCAAAACGTTCGGCTTCAGGTAACGCCATGTTGGTTCAAAACCCGCATTTACCCTGGTGGCAAGAATTTTTGTTTTTCGAGTCACATTTAAATTTAAACGGGAAAAACATGTACGGTTCAACGCTCGTCGGCTTCCCTGGCATTGCAATTGGTTTTAATGAAAACCTTGGTTGGAGCCATACTAATAATACAATTGATAATGCAGACACTTATGAATTAGAATTAAACGAAGGAGGCTATTTGTTGGATGGGAAACGAAAAGAATTTGAAGTGTCTTCTAAAATTATAAAAATAAAACAAGAAGATGGCACTTTGGTCGATAAAGAAATTCCCCTAATGAAAACGCTTCACGGCCCAGTTGTTAATAAGACTGAAGGTAAAGTTTTAGCATTACGTATGGCTGGAATGGATAGACCGAATATGACTTTGCAATGGTGGCGAATGATAAATAGTTCTAATTTTAATGAATTTGAGAATGCCTTAAAAATGGCGCAATTACCCTATTTTAATGTGATGTATGCAGATAAGCAAGGTGAAATTTTCTATTTATTCAATGGCTTGGTTCCAAAACGAAGTACTGATGACTGGGATTATTGGGACCGTGTTATTCCGGGTGGAAAATCGGCGGATGTCTGGACAGAAGTTCATGATTATGCCGACTTGCCCAAAGTAAAAAACCCTGAGGGCGGATGGCTTCAGAATGCCAATGACCCACCATGGACCAGTACCATACCAATGACCTTGCATCCTGAAGATTATCCGGGGTATATGGCTCCCCAAAGCATGAGTTTTCGACCTCAACGTGCAGCAAGAATGCTTATCGAAGATGAATCGATAACTTTTGACGAACTAGTGGAATACAAACTCTCAACACGCCTAGAATTCGCGGATAGAATTTTAGATGATTTGTTTGCTGCGGTCGATGCTTCCGTTTCAGAGAAAGCAAAAGAAGCTAAAAAGATATTGGAAAGTTGGGACAGAGAAGCTGATGCTGACAGTAGGGGCATGCTTTTATTTTACACTTGGGCCAATAAATTCAATGTGTGGAACGACTCCAATTACGCTGAACAATGGAGTATTGATGCTCCAAATACCACCCCAGATGGGCTAGCGGACCCCAAGCGAGCAGTTCAACTTTTGGAACAGGCAGCCACGGAAATCGAAACCAAATTCGGTAGTTTAGATACCGCTTGGGGAGATTATTACAAAATAAATTATAACGGCAAAAATCTACCTGCAAATGGTATTGATGGGTCTATGGGTGTTTTTCGTGTTGCTTGGCCAGGTGGCGGTGATGAAAACAATATGTACGTTGGCGGTGGGGATTCTTGGGTCGGTATCATTGAGTTCGGTGATGCAGTAAAAGCAAAAGTTTTATTATCCTATGGTAATGCAACTCAAAAAGATTCCCCTCATAATGGTGATCAGTTAGAATTATTCTCCAAAAAAGAATTGCGTAATGCTTGGTTTACAAAAGCTGAAGTTCAAGCAAATACTGCACGGATTGAGGTAATCACTGAAAATGGGTTTCGCGAAAAGAAATAACGAAAGGCCAACAATGGTAACCGTTGCATAAGAGGTTGACCGGGCACAAAACGGATGAATATAAGCCTCTTCAAGAGGCTTTTTTCTTGCCGGTCCGGAAACGGAAAGCCGATTTTCGATGCTTTACGGAAGCGGCGAACAAGAATTGAACGGCACTTTTCAACAACACTGCCAAAGCAAGCATTCGCACGCCACTTTTTGAGCGTTTTTAACGAATTTCAGGTACTTCTTCAGGTCACATAGGCGATAGCAGAGGTGCATCACCTTGTTAGCCTGTAAAAGTCCGAGAGTGTTTATCTTTCGTAGTACCATGACATTAAGTATTTATTATCTTAGTATACTTAAGTAGTATATCATCAATGATGCTATCCCCTTGTTATATACAATTTTCAAGAAATGCTAGTTAACCACAACACGCTTAGTTTATACGGTGAAAAAATATTTGAAAAAGCTCAATTCAGACCTCCTTTCAAACGGCCTAATCATTTAAGTAATGAGGCCTGCTACCTTCATGTATTAGAAGGAGGCCATAATCACTATTCAGCAACAGAGTTAATAGAGGCCAAAAAAGACGGTGGAATATTTATGAAATGCGGCAATTTTATATTTGAACCTGTTGCAGATAAAACTACTGGTGAATCAAAGCTAATAGCCATCCATTTTTTCCCTGAAGTACTTAAAAAGGTTTTTAAGGATAATCCGCCAGAATTCTTGTTTAACGATAATAGAAATATTGAGGCGGATATGACCAATATCGATAGCAATAAAATAATTAGTCATTATATAGAATCGATTTCACTTTTGTTTGATAACACTACTCTGGCTGAAGAAAGCATTTTAGAACTTAAATTAAAAGAGATTATTTTAATCCTTTCCAAAATTGATGCTTCTGGAGTTTACCAAATACTCCACAACCTGTTCAATCCAACTACAGTTATCTTTAAAGATGTAATTGAAGCGCATCTCTTTTCTGACTTATCAATTGAAGATTTAGCGGAACTGACCAATAACAGCTTAACATCCTTTAAACGTAAATTCAATGAAATTTATGAAACAAGTCCTGCTCTTTATATTAAAAATATGCGACTTGAGAAAGCTGCAAAGCTTTTAAAAATTACAGACGAATCCATATCGGATATTTCCTTTAAATGTGCCTTTAATGATTTGGCTCATTTTAGTAATTCTTTTAAATCTAAATACAAGTTAACACCCTCCGGTTACCGTTTGGCCCAAAATTCCAAATCATAGACCTAAAATTCCAAAACAAACAGTTCTCTCTTCCCGTATTTTGTTGTAACGGTTTATGGTTGAGTGCCAACCACCGAACTTGTAACTAAAACTATAAAGTCATGAAAGAGAAAATATTAATAACAAGTGCAAACGGTCATGTTAGCTTCCCAGCAGCGAGCGAATTATTGGCTATGGGGTTTCAGGTTAGAGCCTTTGTAAGAAACCCTAACTCATCAGGATCAAAAAAATTAAAAGAGTTAGGCGCGCAACTATTCGTAGGTGATCAGAATGATATTAATGATTTGAGAAAATCTCTAAAAGGAGTACAACGCGCTTTTTATTGTTCCCCTCCTACTAACTATCATTTATCAAAAACTGTAGCATTTGTATTGGCAGCAGAGGAAGAGAAATTAGAGCATGTGGTTTATCTAACCCAATGGCTATCATCCGAAGATCATCATTCACCACACTCCAGAGAGCATTGGTTGGGAGACCAAGTAGTTAAAATGCACAGTAAGGTTAAATATACTTTTGTAAATCCTGGATTGTTCGCTTTTACTTATTTCTTTACTAGTCCTGTTGTAGCACATTTTGGAATATTACCAACCTCGATTGAAGGTGCTTCTCAAGGAAAAGTGGGATTAAACGCTCCTCCTTCTGATGAAGATCAAGGAAGAGTTGTTGCACACATTTTAAAAGAACCTTCTGCCCATGCAGGTAAAACTTACAGACCAACGGGCCCCAAACTGATATCCTTCGTAGATGTGGCTAATATATTTGGAAAAATTCTTGGAAGAGAAGTAATAGTAACAGAAGTTTCGGCCTCAAGATACCTGAAGTCGTTGAATTCATTTGATACTCCTAGCCCAAATATTAAGGAACACATGATAATGAATGTACCTTACTATCAAGATGAGCTAAGACTAAATGCTTTCGCCTTTGGAACATCTGCCGTAACTACTGTAGTAAAAGATTTAACAGGAAAAGACCCTGAAGATTTTGAAACAATTGCCAGAAGGGAATTTGCAAAGTCTCCTGAAATGGAATCAACTTTAGGTAACAAGATGAAGGCCTTTAAAGGGTTTTTAAAAATCATTTTTGCCCAGGAACCATCAGTTCAAAAATTAAAAGATAAATATAATATTCCTGCATCAAAAACTGGCTATAAATTTGCTCAAGAGAATCCTAACTGGGTGAAAGAACATGAGTCGCAATCAAATTTTGTTTCAATTAAAATATAAGTAACTAATCAGTTGCAATAAAATTAGGTTATAATTTGGATCATGACGAATAAAT
>CAZRIE010000186.1:0-5301 GCA_964600075.1 uncultured Flavobacteriaceae bacterium | reverse complement strand
CTAGATATAAAGACATTAATTTCATGGTCTTTGTTTTGAAGTTTATCCAGAATCTCTATAACGCAATTTATCCAGTATTTATTTGGAAAAAAAGAACGACTGCAGTTTTACATTATGTCCTAATATCGTTCGCAATTATCTTGTCGAAGATTTCTAAAAGCGGTGATTCTCGACAGATGTAAATAAACTTTTTTTATCCTTTATTTAAACTATCGTTTGTGTTAATTGACTACTTGCTTCGAAGCAATCGAAACATACAAACTGATGAATTACCAAACAATCTGCCAAATCGTATTTGTCACCTATGGAATCAATTTGTGCGTAAAAGATCATTTTTGAATTACATGAATTACATGAATTACATAGAGGATACTCCTCCTCACTTAATCCTTCTGGGTCACCTCCGAGCTTATGCCCAGTGCCTGCCTTTTTATTCCATTTATATCCCACAGCTTCCTTTGTTCCAATAGGTGCTGGTTTCAAAGTACAATATGTTAATGTAGATATCGCTTTATTATTGGGTCTGTCCGAAGAAGAAAACCTGACACGAGAAAAATTACAGATATCTCTAAATCTCAATTTACAGGAAGTTTTTTCAAATGAAAAGCTATTCCCCAAAACTCCTTAAAGAAAAGAGGTATACTTAAACCTACCCATAATTAGACTTTTCGAAAACCGCCATTCGTTTACTCTCAACGGTCATTTAAATAAACTCACAAAGGACAATTACAAAATCTTGCATTTAGAAAAAACTATGAATTTACAAACTAATTTTAGCCTTCAGATCATTAATTGATGTCTCCTCAAATTCCATAAAGAATTCAATTATACATCTTATTCAATAATATCGTAAGATATTTCACCTTGACCTATTCCATCTCCAAGAATTGAGATGCCTTCACAAATGACCATCACCTTTCCCGTGATGTCGCCATTAAAAAACTTCACGGTGGCATTTCCCTGGGTATCGGTACTAATATTGGGTGCCCAATGTATCAGTGTCCTCAGATCAGGCACATCAAAATCGGTATCAGGTTCATCATAAGCCGGGCTATAAAACTCCCTTTGGGGAGCGAACTCTGGAGCAGAGTCGAGTAATAAGTTTGATCCTTCTGGGAAAGCCCCTAAAAAACCTTTGCCCGAATACGTATAAATAGCTAAAATCGCAGGAAACTCCGGAGGCTTGGCACCGAGTGGGGCTTTAGGAAATGTTTCGCGAAAATAGCGGTTAGCACTAGCACCAGTATTTCTTATAATTTCAGCGCTTTTGACCGCTTTAATAGGTATATCAGGTACTAGGCTAAAATTGTTATTATTTACAGGTATTCCATCAATTAGAATATAGGTAAAACCCGCACCGTGTACTTCGGCGTATGAATAACTAGGTGTGCGCCCAAGCCTTCCATAGGTAAAAGCCGTACCAGGGACGCGACGTTCATATAAAAGACTAGGTGCACGCTTAACCAATCTAATGGAAAGCTCTTGGGGGTAGTTAAACAACAACCATGAATAAAGTGTTCCAGTCCAATTTTTTGCTTTGGCAATTAGCTCGTTACTATTAATGACAACATCAGGCAAACCATGTAATTTGCTCATTTCTTCCCTTTCTGGGGTCAAAATGTAGTCACTAACAATCACCTCGTTTAATGCGATGGTATTTGGTAATAAATAAGGGTCTAGAGCGATATCTTTTACGATGCGTTCACTTATGGTTTTTTCTATGATACTATCTACGGGAGCGATAACTACTTCGGTTTCATAAGCTATCTCTGGGATCTTTCTTTTAGTGATACGAACTTTAAAGTTTGCACTCTTTCGACCGGAAGATGTAGGCTGTATCACAATTTTATTTCCATCTCCGTAACTATTTTCGAGACTGAAATTGAAATATCCGGTAGTATCGATTTCTTGATTATAGGCCTTGATTTCTTCTCCAAAAGTCATTAATGCCAAATTGCAGGTGTCATTTTGAAAACGCTTTCGTCTTTTTATCTTCTGCACTCCGCCAACATACCCAGAGAGCCTTAGTCCTTTTTCAGGTTGAGTTATCTTAGGTTTTTGGGGTTTATCGTACTTATAATTCGTCCAGCCTTGGGTAAGCATCAAGTAATCAAGATCTTTCAGATGATCTTCATGCTCAAAATAATAAGCGGGCTTCTCGATTTCACCCCTGATATCTGATTCCAGCATAAAATAGGAAACCATATTTTTTTGGCTACGATTTGTTTGCTCAAAATAGTCTTTGTTCACCACCATTAAAGATATTGAAGATGGTGTAGGTTGTTTTCCTTTGGTTGAACGAATGCGAACGACTACACTATCACGGGTTTTATATTCGTTTTTGTCCATTTCAACTTTTATATCCAGATTATCTTCGGGCTTATGATTGTAGAAATGGCGTTCGGCGATGGGCTTATGTTTTGAATCGTATAAAGTTGCTCCTATAAGTCCGTTTGGCAAGCTGCTGCTTATGAAAGAATAATTAAACTTTCCTTTTTTCATCAATGCCTTTTGCATGTAAATATCCTTTCCTCGGTGGTAAAGTTTTACGAAGATGCTATCGGTTATTGCGGGTTTCGCATCCAAAACAATAAGCTTCATGTGCATTCTAGAAATAATTCGCATAACTGAACCTTGTGGTTTAGCCATCGGAATAGGATATTTATAAGTTGTGCCCTTTTTGGATTGAACAACTCCAAAATAGCCTTTACCCATTTCTGGTAGCAAGGCCATTTTACCCATACCCAAGTGGTTACTTTTAAAGGTTGACAGTTCATTATTTTCCTGGTCAACTATAACCCCTTCTATTTCGGCTCCTTTGCCTTTATAGTTTAGGTACTTAAAGCCCATGGCACTTTTTATATCGTTTACCAAGGCTCCTCCTTCGGGGAAAAAATTTAATGAACCCTCATTCTCATCCAAAACAATGGATTTAGAATAACTCTTACTTTCGGTTTTTAATCGATAACTAATCACCTTTACATCATTTGCTATGTCATATTCCACAGGGACGGGTCTGCTTTTTTTTTGTTTGATTTCTATGGAGTCGGTTCCATTTCCCCAATTTAAGTATAACATCGCCTTGCCTTTATGCAGGCTGTCCAATTCGTTCGGAAATAGCATTGAAGAGACAGAGACGGTTTCACTATTTAATTCTTTGGTAACTGTAATATCTCGAATAGGGTCGATTTTATCTTCTGGTCTTTGGAAATGGAAGACATCTACATACGTTGAAAAGATGAAATCGGCCCCGAAGTTCTTGTTCCATTCGGTATACGCCCGTATCAAATATTTGCCTTCTGGATAATTGGCGTGTAATTGAAAAAAGTTTTCCGCTATTCCGTTTTCTAATTTCAGTAATTTATGGTCTACTATTTGTTCGTCAATGGGATCAATCAATTCTACGTGCAGAACCCCACTAATATCGGACGGGGAGTTATTAAAAGCATTTGCTACGACGCCTTTGAACCAAATTACTTCTGAGGTATTAAAAGCCTTACCTGTCAATTGCAAATAGACCTTTTCTGCATCAATAGCATTCGCTGGAATGGAATTAGCGGACGCAAACTGTTTCTGAGCACCACACCAAGCGTTGGTGAAAAGAAAAAATAGGATACAAGATTGGCGTATAGGCATGTTAGCTAAAATTAAAGAAAAAATCTACGATTACTATACTGTGAATTTTAGTAATTATTTCATCTATGTGACGTAAAAAATAAGATATACCCTTAGTTCATCTGGATTTTTTTTAATCTATATATAGGTCAGTAGTTAAGCACATATCAAATTCTTCTGATAGATTTTATCCTTGCCGACCATTTTTGATATGAGGTTATTGAATATTGTTTCTTTGCTCTGTGAACGGTTGATCCTGAAACAGAACTCGTTGAAATACCGAATTATGTTGAAGTCGCTTACCTAAGAATAGATCGTTCTTATCCATGACTTGATTTGGTGTATCATGGTATGTAGTGCTTTGAAGTTGAGTCCGTTGTTACTTTCTATTTGGGCAATGTCAAATGCCTTTGCAATTGGCCTATAGCCCTTCCATTTATCGGTGGTCACTTCGGCGGACCTGCTAATGTTCTTGACGAAAATATATTGTAGGGACCGCGCCGAGAAATCCTCTATCCGCATGGCGTACATTCGCTTGACGTTCCCGTCATTGGTGAGTTGGACCGCTGTGACAGCCTTCTTTTTCTTGGCATTGTAACTGCGCCCTATCTTTCCTTTCTCGACTCCGCCAAGAACGAATTCGTCTACATGGACGATTCCCTCCATAGGGTCGTTCCCACTGGATTCCATGGCCTCGCGGACATTGAGCATGAAAAGGCGGGCGGTCTTCTCGGTCACCCCGTAGCGAACCCCATATAACTTGCCGACAGGCTTTTGGTACTGGTCGACTTTTCGAAGCAGATGAAAAATGCCTTGCGCAATCCGAACTTGATCTTATGGAAAAGTGTATTGGCACTGGACGATTCCGTATGGCCGCAGATGTTACAGGTCCTTGCGGGCCTGCGCTGCCCCATGGTTGCACTTAACGCATTTGAAACTGTCCTTCCATTTGATTTTTCAGAGATATTCCCTGCAATCCAAGTCCGTTTTGAACCAATCGGAGAACTCTTGAAGGTTTTGACCCTTGAAAATATCCATATAACTCCTATATTTATTAGATTTAAAGTTATGTATTTATCTACTGACCTCTATAAACTTATTACAAAAACCGTCTTATCTAAAGAGTCGAAAAACTTAGGCTTATTTCGTGACTTAATGAAAAACCTGACATTATTTCTAAATAACCAATTTTCACTTAATTAAACTGGTTCATTTAAACCCATCTCTAATTAGATTTTGCTGCTAAAAGAAAAAATGAAGCTCTTGGTGCAAGAAAAGGGTCGTTTAAATATACTTTTAAGAAATACAATCAAGGATGTTCATATTCTTAACATTATGGCTCACAAACGTATATTATACATTTAGCTTAATATTGCCCCTCAGCTGCTTTGATTGATGAGATATAATTAAATTACTCCTAAAATAGAAATATAGCAACTTGTTACTCTAAATAATAGTTGCCCTTAATACCGAAAGAAACATGAGATATTTAACATTCATTCTGTTTTTGATTTTAATTTGCTGTAAAAGCGAAACAAAAAATGAAATGAAAACTGAAAACGGAATTGACAAAACCGTTTATGAAATGTGGAACAATTTCACCAAATCAAATCCCGAATTCAAAAAAGACGAACTACCAGACTCTTGGTATTTTCATAATAATGAAGAAGACGCAAATCGGTTAGC
>CAZRIE010000185.1:0-5366 GCA_964600075.1 uncultured Flavobacteriaceae bacterium | reverse complement strand
GATGTCAAAACAATGTTACAGTAGGGTATGGGTTCGCCAGTGGCATTGTCAATGATAAGGCCACTGATTTGGGTTTCTTGTTTTTTTTTGATAATAATCTGCTTCCCAATTATTACATAGACCAAGTCATTATTTTCAAAAATTTGGTCTAAAACTGCAGGAACGGATTTCTGAATTATATTGATTGTGACCTTACGGTCAAGATTTATTCCATCATTTTTATAGAAGAATGTAAATTTGGTTTTATCCTCTATTTCACTAAACACTTTATATAAAGTAACCTCATTAAGGTTAAGGCTTATTTTTGTATATGGGGAATGGTCATAATTTGCCTTTCCCATAAAAACCCCTATGATCAGAAAAAGTAAGGTAGATTTCATTTTCAGTTCAAATCTTGGTGCGATTTTGCCGTAATAAACTATCGCTTTTTTCATGCCTTATTATTTTTCAAATAGTTCCAAACAATCCAATAAATAGTCTATTACTGCTATATATTCAAGGTCATCATTTTAATGCCCCTACCTTGATTATTATTTTATCAGTTTCAACTTGATATTCAAAATAGGTAGTGCTTTTAAATGTATCTAAAACCTGAATCACGGTTTCAGTGGTAAATGTTCCCGTATACCTCATGTCATCAAGTTCTGGTGATTTGTTTACAATGCTAATGCCATAATGCCGTTCCATTTCTTTAATAATGTCCCCAAAGCGATCATTTACAAAATGAAGTTTGTCATTTGACCAGGCAATATGTTTTTCGGTATTCACTTCACGTACGACAAACCCATCTTTTTGGGTAATAACTTGCTGACCAGGCTCTATAAGAAGATAATCTTGCTCGTCAAAAGTGTTCGCAGGATCATAGACCGCAATACTCCCTTCAGTCAACACCGCCGAAGTATTATCGTCATTTCGGTAGTTTGACACGTTGAATTTTGTTCCAAAAACCCGCAAGTTCATTTTCTTTGTATGCACAATGAACGGTTGATTTGGGTTTTCTTCAACATTAAAATAAGCTTCCCCTTCTAAAAACACGTTTCGGCTATCTAAACCAGCAAACGATTGGGGATACCTTAACTCGCTACCGGCATTGAGTAAAATATAACTACCATCCGCAAGTTTTAATTCAAAGCGCTTTCCAAAAGGAACCTTTAGCCGGTTATAGGTCAATTTCGGATAGGCTTTACTGGATTGTTCATATACGAGTTTCCCTAATTCTTGCTCAGCTATTTTTTCCCCAACGGTGTTTGTAATCGATTTACGGGTATTTTCATCCAAAACCTGAAGAGTCCCATCTTCAAATTGCAAGGTTACCGGGGAGGCAATCTCAATAATTGAATTGGGTAGGTTGGGATTGTTCCTTTTTACAAGAGAATGAATTCCTATTGACAGTAACACCGCTATTATAGCAACCGCAGCATATTTATGGAGATTTCTGAAAATCTTGCGGATGGGAGTTTCATTGGTTTTTGAAAAACCAAGAGCCTTTTGATAGGCCTCCTCTACATCAATAGAAGAATAGGAAAAATCCAAAATTTGGTTAGCATGAACCTCATTCTTAAAATATTCCTGATTCTTTGGGAGCTGTAACCAATCTTGTAGTACATTAAGCTCTTCCTTTGAAATTGTATCTGTCAGGTATTTAATTACCAGTTGTTTCAAATTATTGAATTTTAGCAATTATTTCATCTATGTGACGTAAAAAAGAAGATATACCCTTAGTTCATCTGGATATTTTTTTAATCTTTATATAGTACAATATTTGGCACTCTTGAGCTAACCGACCAAAGTAAATGAATGAGAAGACTTTATATAAACAAATAAAGCAAGGCGATGCCGAAGCATTGAAAAGACTTTTTCACCTGCATTACAAGCCGTTATGCACTTATGTAGTTCAATTTACGAAATCTATGCCCGAGGCGGAAGATATTGTTCAAGGCATTTTTGTTCTACTATGGGAAAGTCGTAAGACCCTTACTATCGTTGCTTCTCCTAAGGCTTATTTATATCGCTCGGCCCATAATGCATATATCGATAAATTTCGAAAAAGCAAAAAGAAGATTACGCTATTGGAGACCCTTAAGTACGAAGCACTATCCAACCAATTGGAAGAAGACGATACCTTGATACAGCAGAGAATAGCGAAAACCAAGATGCTAATAAACGGTTTGCCAGAGCGTTGCAAGGAAATAGTGTTGTTAAGCAAGCAAGAAGGATATAAAAATAGGGAAATCGCAGAAAAATTGGGAATATCGATTAAAACCGTGGAGGCCCAATTAGCTGTTGCTTTTAAAAAAATACGAGATGGTTTCAAAGATGACAAATTCTTGTTTTTCTTTCTTTTAAATCAACTTACATAAAAAATTATAGAGACCAGTTGTTAGGTGCATATTAAATTTCTTTGATATACTTTTTCCTTATTGACCATTTTTTGGTGGCTACCCTTATGACCAAATATACGGGTTTCATTACGGCGTCGTCCGTTGGGAGGGAAAGCTTGTTCTTGGTATACTTCCTTATCTTTCCGTTTAGGTTCTCGATAAGATTGGTGGTATTATTTTCCTAGAATTTATAACACAGGTTTACTAAACATTCAAATCTCCTTCGGAACATTACTGTAACTATCTAAGGTATCACCGCATTTAAAGACTCCCTTATCAACGATACGATCGGTTTCGATATTCCTTCCACTTCGACAAAGAACTAGTCTATGGCCTACACAACCTACATAGGTTGCCTTCTAATATATTCTAACTTGCGTCCTTTTACTACGATAAGTAATTTTCTTAAATTTAAAATGGCAATTACTTTCTCCGTTTGGCGAACACCAATGATTTTTGTTGATTTTCGTCTTAATCTGCTAAAAAAGGGTAGCCAAGAATTATTAAAATGGTGAATTGTATAGGTATTTTTTGTTTTTGAAATCGCGCGTGTTTCATGATTTTTAGCACAAAAATATTCGAAAGGAAATATGAACAAGGCATCATCATTTTTGAGTAAAAACTCCGCGTCATACACTTTGGAATTTTCTATAATAGAAATTTTTTTCACGCCTTCCAGCCTCAATTTCATGACCTCTGGCAATACCAACAAGTCATAATTGCCATCTTCTTTTATGAAAGGCCTGTTGTCATAATGTTGCATACATTTCGATAGCCATTGGGATTTTTTTTCAGCTCCGAAAACAGCGGCCTCAATTAAGTTGTCATGTTGGGCACCTATAAAGTATGGTAAGTTAAGAAGATCATCAAATCTTTTTAGGACTTCCACGTCCGTATCCAAATAAATACCTCCATAGGTATAAACGGCATGTAGTCGGATAAGGTCAGCGGCAAATGCAAATTTTTTATTTTCAAATGCCTGTTGTGCCCAAACACTTTTAGACATGTCGAATCTCTTCCTATCCCATAACATAAATTCATAGTCCGGTAACATAAGTTTCCAAGATGCTATGTTATTTTTTATGTCCTGTGGATATTCTTTAGCACTCAACCAGCAATAGTGAATTATTTTAGGTATCATATATTTTCAGTTACTAGTTCAGTGTACTTGAATTCTCTGTGCATATTTCATTTATTTATCTCAAGCGCAATCAGAATCCGAAATACCACCAACACAATTTCCCCAACAGTATAACGGGCATATTCAGTGGCTTATTGTCGTCAGTAAGTTTCTTGCTGGTCTTTCTAAAGAATTTAATTATGTGAAGTAGTGGTTGACTGTTATGGTATTAATTTACGGAATTATCAGTACTCTTTCAATTATTAAAATTAGTATGTTGTCAAAACCTTCCCTCGCTTTTTCGCAGAATTAAGACCTGCCTTTGTTCTTTCTCTAATAAGGTCGCGTTCAAATTCAGCAAGGGAAGCAAAAATATTGACCAAGAAATTACCGTGTTGCGAATCTCCGGTTGTATCTAAAAAGAACGCTGTGATACTTTTAAGACCAATTAAACAAGTAATCGCAAAGAATATATTTAAAGGGTCGTTTAAATATACTTAAGTAGTCTCGTAAAAGGTGAATTGACGAGACTACTAAAAGAGACCATGTTTGAGACACTCGAATAAAAGATTCCGCGCTTTGGAAAAGTGGTTTTGTAAAACGGCCGTTTTATGGCGCCACTTTTTTTATGCTTAACTTACCTTATGACTTTGAAAGCCTAAATGGGGGATTGATTTTAAATAAAATATATGGTCGATAATCATATACCTGCCTTGTACCTTTAAAGCAATGGCAAGATCAATGAGTAAACTGCCTTCAATTTAAAACTGCACTTATGAAGCCAATTAATTATCTTACTTGCTAACTTTTTAATGATTTCTGGATGTCAAAACAAAAAGTCTGAACGAATTTTAGCGCTGGCGTCCATAGATGCTAAAGCTCGACCAAATGAAGAAAAAAGTACTGAAAACCGAGAATTCCATTAGAAAAACGCTTGCCATAAGTATTGGAGGTGAAAATAGATATTTTAATCTCACAGTGACACCCATATATAAACTAAAACAGGGTTCCTGGGTGGCCTGTATTTCCAATGATGTAACCGAACTCCAAAAGGTCGAAAAAAAATTGGAATAATTAAAAAGGAGCAATAATGGTAAAAAAGGCTACACCTAATAAGTTGCGTATTTTAGCGGAAGCCAAGGTAAAAAAGACCTTTGATTCCCTGAACGGTCTAACACCTCTGAAGGCCAAGATACTCTTTCACGAGCTAGAGGTACATCAGGTAGAGTTGGAGATGCAGAACGAGGAACTACGTGAAACCCAACTCCGTCTGCAAGAAGCATACGACCAATACGCCGACTTGTTTGACTTTGCTCCAGTAGGTTACCTTTTATTGGATGAGAAGGGAATTGTCAAGAACATCAATCTTACGGCTTGCATTCTTTTAGGAACGGAACGTGCTGACATTAAGAACAAAGATTTTTATACCTATTTGTCCAGTGGTGAATCGGATAAATTGTACTTAGCGTTAAGAGAAGCTTTTCATACTGAAGTTAATCCATCTTTCGAACTTCAAATAAAGCCCAATGACAGATATAGTTTTACAGCACTTTTTCAAAGTACCTTAAATGCAAATGAAGATCGCACAAAATCGCTTTGCCGCTTGTCAATGCAAGATGTAACAAAACTCAGAAAAGCGGAAACCTTGGAACGACAGTATGAAAACCTGCAAAAAGAAAATATTCAGCAGTACCTTGATCTTGCCCCGATTATATTTCTACTGATAGATACGGAGCACAATGTAGAAATGATCAATCAAAAAGGCTGTGACATATTGGGCTATGATAGGCTGGAAATATTAGGAGAAAACTGGTTTGAAAACTTTATGCCTTATGCAGATAAGGCTAATGCAACTAATTTCGATT
>CAZRIE010000184.1:0-5380 GCA_964600075.1 uncultured Flavobacteriaceae bacterium | reverse complement strand
TACATTCGAATTTATTTTATGATGCGGGAGAAACGGTAATTGTTGAGGGCCGATATTCCGGAACCTTTAAGGCAACGGGGAAACAGCAAGACACACAGATGTGCCATATCTGGCAGTTTAAAGGCGGTAAGATTACCAAGTTTCAACAATATGTGAATACCGCGGAACTTCAGGAAACTATGGGAGTGCATTCCAACAGCTGACCACAGCTCGGGAGTAAAATGCGGGCTACTAGTGTGCCATCGGAATATCCGTAGCTATTCACTACCGCAGTTTGGATCGTGAGGGCTTGTTAGGCTGATTGCAAGTATCGAATTACAAGCACCAAATAATTAATTATGGATAGCTCCCATTCTAATTAAGATTTTGTTAGTAGCTCACCTTATCCAGACTCGAAAGGTATTGGCAATATCCATGGTCCCGTAAATGGCGATTAACAAGGAAAATGCAAATGCCAATATCAAACCCGTATTTAGTATCCAGCCAGCTCTATGTTCGCCCATCCTTTTTTTGCTGTTGATTAACAAGATAATCGCTAAAACTACCAATGGAAGTACAAGAACTAGAAAAACCTGTGTAAAAAGCTGCACTTCAATAGGATTCTGGCCTCCGAATGCCGGCCCGATAAGTCCAACTAAGGCCGTTATGGCCGTAATAATTTTGAAGAAACGCGATTTCATGTCCAGCTTGCCTGTGGAGTAATCGGAATACATAAGTGGCGCGATCATCATAATAGGGAAAATTGAGGATAAGCCTGCACTTAAGGTTCCAGTAAGAAAGATAACAAGCGCAAATTTTCCGGCAATAGGTTCGAGCGTACCCACCATATCCAATACCTTTTCCACCGTCTTACCGTCTTCAAACAAGGTCGAAACTGAAATAATCATGATGGAAGCACTAATAAGAAAAATAAAGAATGCGGCATTTGCAGCATCTTTTGATTGCAGCGCCCTATCTTTTATTTTCCATCCCTTGGTTTGAATAAATAAAGGTCTCGAGAGAAAGGTAGCTGCAGCCATTGTGGTACCAACAAAAACAATGATTAGTCTATTGGCACCGGCCACCTCAGGAATTTTTGGAACAAACCCTTTGGCGACGATTACGGGGTCTGGCCAAACTATGAATATGGAAAAGAGAAAACTAAGCGCCATGACGCTGACAATTACTTGGAGCACTTTTTCAAACAAATGAAACTTCCCCGTGTTCAGTATCACGTAAATAGTTCCCACATTAACAATTCCGAAAAGCAGGACCAAAGGTCTTGCATATTCGTTCAAGCTTGGCCAAAAAATATGTAAGGTTTCATAGATGGCATTTGATGTAATCGTCAAATTGCCCATGAGCGCATTCCATTGTCCGAACGTCAACCCGATAATGATCAACCAGGCGATGGACTTTCCGAATTTAAAATGTTTTTTAAAGGCAAAAAGAGCTGTTTCTCCCGTAACTATAAAGTATCGGCCGTACGCCTCCATGAGGGCCCAAGAAAACAAACAGCTGAGCAGTAAAACCCATAAAAGGTCTGTACCGTACCGACTTCCTGCAACAATCATTGAAGTAACACTTCCGGTGCCAATGGTAAAACCGATAGCGAGAATGGAGGGCCCGAGGCGATGCAGATAATTTTTAAGCTTCTCTTTCATCATGAGAAGGCAAGACCACCGTTGATATCATAGTTGGCTCCTGAAATAAAAGCAGCTTCATCAGACGACAGAAAAGAGACCAAGTTCGCCACATCTTCTGGTGTTCCTTCTCTTCGCATGGGTGTAGATGCGGCCACCCTTTGACGCACTTCGTCCGGAGTAAAAATATCATGAAAAGTAGTATCTATAAGGCCTGGGCAAACGGAGTTTACCCGAATTCCATCAGGACCCAATTCTTTAGCCAGCGAACGCGTATATGTTGTGATGGCACCCTTAGATGCGGCATATAAAGATGAACCACCTCCGCCACCATCGCGAGCCGCCAAAGACGAAAGATTGACAATGGCCCCACCAGAAGGAATCATACCCACAAAGGCATTCGTAACTAGGAAAAGGGATTTGAAGTTCAAATCCATTACAGAATCGTAAAATGCTTCATCTTGGTCTTTCAACATCTTGCGGGCGACCAGGCCACCAGAATTATTTACCAGAATATGTACGGAGTCCCCATATTTTTCAATACTGAATTCCTTTAGTTTTTGTACTTCTTCCGTTTTGGTCAAATCGGCCTTGAATAGCTGTGCCGTTCCACCAGCTTTTTTAATTAGGGAGACTGTTTCTATGGCAGCATTATCCGAATGGTAATAATGTACAATTACTTTGGCGCCTGCTGTCGCTAATTTTATGCATATGGCTTTCCCAATATCACGGGCTCCACCCGTAACGAGTGCTATCTTATTTTTAATGGACATAGTCTGTTTGTTCTTTTAATTTTTCTAAATCACCATGGATTTTCATGTTGCAATGAATTTAGTGAAAATAAGCTATTAGAAAGATTTTAAACTTGTCTTTTTAAGACACCTATTTTTTTGAAAGAATTTGATTGTCAATAGATTATAATTTGTTGTTGTAAACCTCGTCAATTTCTAATATACTATGCTACCTATAATTTGATGGTGTAATTAAAGTGGCAAAAACCATCGCTGATTTCGAAAACACTGAAGCCGCAAATGATAATCATATACCCGAAGCCATTCAATATCGAAGTTTGGATCATGAGCTATGGTTTTGGTCATCGAGGTAAAGCTTAGTGGTTGTTCGTGCGAAAGGGACGCTCGAACCAGTCGGCCTACTTTTTATATTTGCCATAGATGGGTTGTCCCGGAAAAGTATTTTCGAGGATAATTCCATTTTTGACGACCAATTTACCATTGACCAAAACATATTGGATCCCTTCTGAAAATTCTAACCCATTTTCGAAAGTGGCTTTGTCAATTATTTTATCAGGATTGAATATCGTAATGTCTGCATCTGCCCCGACCTGAATTCTTCCTTTTAATCTCATCATGGGAGCAACTTCTTCAAGCATTTTTGCAGGCAAAAGGGTCATCTTCTCAATAGCTTTTGACAAACCCATGACTTGTTCTTCTCTTACATACTTTCCTAACACTCTCGAGAAAGTACCCGCAGTTCTGGGGTGAGCCAATTTTGCATAGGGCATTCCATCAGAGGCAATAATGGTACCTTCAGTAACAATTCCCGCTTTGATCCATTCAGGTTTCATGAGGTGCAATATTACTGTTCCGCCTTCTTGTCTAAAGGCTGTAAAAGATTTTTCTGTTAATCGTTCTCCGGTTTTCACCCATTGCAAATCATGATAGCTGATGCCTAACCGTTCTTGCCAACCTTCATCAAAAACAGCACTTTCAAGAGCGGTAGAGCCAGCAGTATAAGGATACATTTCTGTCGTTATCTTGAAGCCTCGTTTTTGAGCACTATTCACCATCTCAATTGCAAGTTCTATTTCGTCTAGGGCCATACTATTAATATGCACAACATGTAATGGAGCATTTGTAATTAAAGCATCAGAAATAGCTTGTTGGATAGCTATAGTCCCCCCATTTCGGACATGGGTAATTATAGGAACTTGTAATTCTCCAGCCAGTTGATAAACTCTAAAAACTTCCTCTCGGCTGGCTCCGGGAAGATACCCTACAGGAACAGCAATCCCCAAGGCTCCTTTCTCCAATGCTAACCGGATCTTCAGTAACATACTTGGGATATCGTCGGATGCAAGAGCCGAATAATTTGAAGTAAGTGAAAGACTGGGAGTGAATTTTTCTTGACTCCAACCTCCTTCTTGGATTTCAATACTGGACTCCTCCAATTGAACTCGAAATTCCTCAATGACCTCTGCTCGTTTATAAGGCCAGGAAACACTTGTGCCGTAGTTGATCAAGGCATTTAAATGCCGTGATTTATGCCAGGCACCCATAAAGGGAACGCCAACTTCCAGTTCCAAAGCCGTAGTCACACCGTCGTGAGCCTGATATTCCTGCTCTTTATTGCTAATTCCATGCACATGTAAGTCGATAAAGCCCGGTGCGACAACGAGATCGGATACATCAATATTTTCAAGACCAACCAAAGGATTTGCTGAAATTTCGACGATGCGACCATTCCGAATTCCAACATTTCGTACTTCATCCAATTTTGTTTCCGGATCGATGACCCGCCCTCCTTGTAGCACAATATCAAATTCAATATCGGATTGTGCATAGGTAACATGTGAACTGACAATGCAAATGGCATAGATCAAAAAAGTTGCCTTAAAAAATTGGAACATACTATTTTTCATAATCTTTCTATTTGTGAAATAGGCATAAACATATGCGTAATCCCTTATATTTTGATTAGCACCTTTAACAGACGAGAACATTGCCCACTTAAAAAAAAGTAATGTATCTTACTAATGATTAAAAATAGGACTTTAAACCTGAAAAAAGCAGGCATAATTTTACTGTAATCTATTTAATTCAACCGAAATTGACCAGATAAAATGATATTGATCGACCATCCTCAGGGAAATTACCGTTTTCTAACCGGCATTGCACCATATTCGAGTGGAGTGGTAGCTATGCCCGGATTTGAAATAATACGAATTAGGCTACGTCAACCGCTTCCAATTAACAAGTTAATATTTGACCGTATTGCCGGGTATCTTTCAGCTGTGGGTCGACCCGTGCATGCACTTTGTGCTATGGAATTACGAATACCTGCGCCATTGAGCTTTGAGGGATTTAAAGAATTCAATAACAAATATCAGCAGCTATTGAAGGGTGAAGGGCTGCTTTTAGGTGATGTCAACCCAGTGGCACGGACCAATATTGTGCCCGCTGAATTTGAGTTAAAGGAACCCTCAGTATATGCCTTTTCGTATACCGTTGCTGTAAATGATGGTTATACAATGCCATCGTTTGTCGTTGCCGGCGCTGGAGACTTAGTTGATCAAGCTGATTTAACACCATCCGCAATCTTCAGGCCCAAAGAAGCAAGTGCTGCTGCTCTTGAAGAGAAAGCCAATTTGGTAATGAAGGTTATGCAAGAGCGTCTCTACGGTCTCCGAACTAACTGGGGAGAGGTGTCTAGCATAAGTATATATACGGTCATCCCGCTGCATACATTGATAGTCGATACTATCCTGAAGCCGATCGGTGCAGCAGCGCTGCAAGGTGTGACTTGGTACTATAGTAATCCCCCTATAAAAGGCCTAGTTTACGAAATGGATATGCGGGGGGTCAGAAAGGAACTGGTTATGGAACTCTAATTGTTCATCCCTTAAAAATTTAAACCGTATATGGTTTGTATAAAAGTCGAAACCGCTGGGAGCTAAGCTGCAAAGAATTGTAATTGTTAAAGCATTTTTGACGTATTGGTTGTAAGTTATATGTTTTAGA
>CAZRIE010000183.1:0-5455 GCA_964600075.1 uncultured Flavobacteriaceae bacterium | reverse complement strand
TAGATCAAAAGATGCCAAAGCCTTAAGCGAAGGTAGAGTGCTACACTAAAAAAAAGCCATTCTACAATTAAATTATAAGCACCTTAAGTTTGAAAATTATCAACATATGAACACAAAAAGCGAAAATGCGAAATACCCCAGCGATGTAGTTTTTACAACAGCTGTCAAACAAATACAGGAACAGTTGGGTTCGCGAAAGAACTATGTTCGCATGGAGGAGCGCGGAGGTTGGCAGACGGAAATAGATGACGGTCTTGGGCAATTTATTGCCAATATGGATTCCTTCTATATGGGTACCGCGAACAACGATGGTCAACCTTATATACAGCATCGCGGAGGACCGAAAGGTTTTTTGAAGGTTTTGGATAACAAACATCTGGCCTTTGCCGACTTCACTGGCAATAGACAGTATATTTCTGTAGGAAACCTTTCCGAAAATAATAAAGCGACTCTTTTTTTGATGGATTACTCCAACAAGACTAGGATAAAAATTTGGGGTACAGCAGCAGTGGTTGATGATGATGAAGAGCTGCTGGCGTCCCTATCCGACCCTTCGTATCAGGGTCGAGTTGAGCGGGCTCTTATATTTACAATCTCCGCGTGGGATGTCAATTGCCCGCAACATATTGAACCGCGTTTTACCAAAGCGCAACTGGAACCGATTACGGATCCTTTGAACAAGAGAATAACAGAATTGGAAACAATCCTTAAAGAGAATAAAATAGAATTCTAAAAATATTAAACAGATTCCTGCCTCGCAGGAATAAAATTAAAAATTATTCATTATGAAAAAAATAGCAATAAACGGAATGGGGCGCATCGGAAGAGCTGCTCTCAAAGTAATTTTAGATACACCTGAGTTAGACTTGGTAGCCGTAAACGATATTGTATCCATAGAAAATATTGCCTATCTGATAAAATATGACTCGGTCTATGGAATTTATGAAAAGGACGTCTCGCACGATGAAAACAACCTTATCATAGACGGAAAAAGAATTCAATACAACTCCGTTCGCAATCCTGAGGAATTGCCTTGGAAAGAAAACAGTATTGAGGTCGTCATTGAGAGTACAGGGTTTTTTACCTCTAGTGAAGATGCGGAAAAACATATCAAGGCGGGTGCAAGAACCGTAATTATTTCCGCACCTACTAAAAGCGGAGATATCCCTACAGTAGTTCATGGAGTAAATTCAAAAGATGGTAAGACCAACATTTTTTCGTGTGCAAGTTGTACTACCAACAATATCAGTCCGGTAGTCGAAGTTTTGGGCCGTAGAATCGGAATTAAAAAAGCCATAATGACAACTGTTCATGCCTATACCGCTTCCCAAAGTATTGTTGACGGGCCTTCTGAAAAAAACTTAAGAATGGGGCGTGCCGGAGCGGCCAATATTATACCTACATCAACAGGTGCTGCAATTGCAACTACCAAGGCTTTACCGGAATTTGCCGGAAAATTTGACGGTGTGGCACTTCGCGTTCCCATTCCCGTTGGATCTATTTCGGATTTGACTTTTGTGACAGAACGGCCGGTAACCGTAGAAGAAGTAAACGCTATTTTTGAGGAGGAATCCAAAACAAGTCGGTATACCAATATATTGACCACCACAACAGAGCCCATCGTCTCTTCTGATATTGTGAAGAGTCCGTTTGCTTCGACCGTAGATTTGAATATGACCCGTGTTGTAGACGGCGATTTGCTGAAAGTAATGACTTGGTACGACAATGAATGGGGATTTACCAATCAGATGATCCGACAGATTCTAGGAGTAGAATAAATAAAACCAAAAAAAATGAAAACTATACTGCATAAAGCAAACACTAGAGGAAATGCTAATCACGGATGGTTACAATCACATCATTCGTTTAGTTTTGGAAATTTTCACGACCAAGAAAGAATGAGTTTCGGAATGTTGCGTGTGCTAAACGATGATGTAGTAAAACCAGGAATGGGATTTGGGGCACATCCTCATAAAAATATGGAGATTATTTCAATTCCCTTAGAAGGTGATCTAGAACATAAGGATAGCATGGGAAATACGACGGTCATTAAACAAGGTGATGTACAAGTCATGAGTGCAGGCAAAGGCATCTCTCACAGTGAATATAATAAGAACATGGACCGTGAAGTCAAGTTTCTTCAAATTTGGGTTATTCCAAATAAAAAAGAAGTAGAACCACGTTATGATCAAATCACATTAGAAAACAACGATTTAAAAAATAAACTCGTTCAGATACTTTCTCCCAATGACCATGATGCTGGTATTTGGATCTATCAAAATGCTTGGTTTCATTTAGGAGAATTCGAAAAAGGACAAGAACAATCCTACGATTTTAATGATAAATCAAACGGGATATATGCTTTTGTTCTTGATGGAAATATTACCATTGAGGGACAAAGCCTAAATAAACGTGACGGATTTGGTATATGGGAAACTGATAATATTTCTATTACAGCAGACTCGGATGCAAAATTGTTATTAATGGAAGTACCCATGACAAATAAATAATAATCTCCATATTATAAAATCAATAATAATAAAAATTATAATCAGATGAATTTATTCGAATCCTTTCCGTTGGGAAAGGCAACATTAAAAAATAGAATCGTAATGGCGCCAATGACTCGTAGCAGGGCTATCGACAACATTCCAAACGAATTGATGGCGGAATATTATCAGCAAAGAGCAAGCGCTGGGCTTATTATTACCGAAGGCACTTCCCCCTCTCCAAATGGCATAGGGTATCCCCGTATCCCCGGTGCTTACTCTGATGATCAGATTAAAGGCTGGAAGAAGGTTGCCGATGCGGTACATGCAAAAGGCGGTAAAATTTTTGTTCAGCTAATGCATACGGGCAGAATTACGGGAAAAGTAAATATGCCGGTCGGTAGCGTTACTCTTGCCCCTTCAAGTATACAGGCAGCTGGCGAAATATTTACGGATACCGATGGAATGGTAGTTCACGAAACACCAAGGGCCATGTCTCTGGAAGAAATAGAAACTGCTCAAAACGAATATGCATTAGCTGCCAAGAGATTGGTAGATGAAGCAGGCGTGGATGGCATAGAGCTGCACGCTGCCAATGGCTATTTGATGAATCAATTCATTGATCCACAATCCAATCAAAGAGAAGACCAATTTGGAGGGTCCATTGAAAACAGAACACGATTTGTATTGGAAACGGCTCAAAAAGTAGCCAAAGAAATAGGGAGTGATAAAGTAGGTATTCGGTTTTCACCTTACGGAGCTTATAATGATATGCAGGCAGATTACGAAGAACAAGAAGATACATACATCTATTTAGCACAGGAGATTTCGAAAATCAAGCTATCGTATATTCACATCGTGGATCAAAGAGTAGCTTTTGGTGCTCCGGATTTTATTACCGATATCAAGAAAACCATCAAGGGGAACTTTAAAGGCATAATAATTTCTGGTGGAGATATTAATACGACTGCAAAGGCGGCGAAAATTATAGAAGACGGTTTAGATCTGGTTTATGTGGGCAGGCCCTATATTTCCAATCCAAATTTGGTGGAAAATTTTCAGAACAATGCAGTCTTGGTCGCCCCGGATGCGGACACCTTTTTTTCTGCAGGAGCAGAGGGTTATACTGATTATATTTAAAATAAGAATCTAATGAAAAACAAATCGAAAATGTTATCGCTAAAAATAAGTTTAGTACTTGCTGTAATTTCATTTGGTATTACTAATGGTAGTGCACAAACAGATGCAAAAGCTTCAGAACTAGTGGACGCATTGGTTGCTGTAAATGGAGGCTATACAAAATTAGCGGCAAAAAAGGATGTACAATTTACCTATATCTATGATAATATGGATGCAGGAAAAGACGTATCGACCGAACGCCATATTTTTAATGGAGAACATTCCTGGGGCTCATATACCGAGCATAAGCGTAATGTGTTTCCCGATAAAGAAGGCCTTGCAGTACAGTCTTTAGTACACGGAAAACCAACTTTAAGCTTGGACGGCGTTGAAGTTATCGATGAAAAAGCAATTGGCGGGACCGTATTTTTAAGGAAAGTCAATTTTTATTGGTTTACCATGATGTACAAATTGAAGGACCCCGGTACAAACTACAAACACTTGGGCACGGAAGATGTCGACGGTATGCTGTACGATAAGGTAAGTTTAAGGTATAATGCGGATGTAACCAAAAAAGAAAAAAATGACGAATACATTCTTTACTTTAATCCAGAAACACACCTCATTGACCAGTTCTTCTTTTCGTTACCGGATTGGGGTATTAACGACCCCATTCTGAAGATGACCTTGGATTATGAAATAATCGATGGGATTCATATTTCTACAGTGCGAAAGTCATACGGACTGGATGAAAAGGGCGAATACCAACAAAACGGTGCTTATACCTTTAAGGACATTACGTTTAATAACGGGTTTAAGCCCGAAGATTTTGTACAGAAGTTTTAGTTGTACTATGTAGGTGAAACAACTGCTCAAAAATTTGGGACTGTGTTTCCGACACTATACAATTCAATGGACTCCATATGCGTCAACCGTGCATTTGAACATGATCCATGTTAGATGAAGATTTGCTAAAAGTAATACCATGGTACAATAACGAATGGGGATTTACAAATCAGATGATCCGGCAGATTACAGAACTATAGGGAAGAAAAATTAAAAGGTATTGTTTTAAAATACACTCCCAATACATTTTAAAGGTAATAACTGCCGCTGGTTAAAGTTTAAGAGTCTTTTATATTTTTTCGTAATTTACAATCAGAGTAACCAATCAATATGCCAAAAGAATAATTCATTTCAAATCACAACTGACTAGTTATCAAGTTTGCTAATGACAATGGATATCAACGATTTTACCATTTTGTTCAAGGTCGCCAAAATCCATAGGCTTCAACAAATGTCTTAACAAGATATATCAATTCACTTTTAAGTGGCATGTTGATTGAGGATGAACCTGCCTGTCGTAAAAAAGTTATTTCTTATTAGAAATGAAATACATCGCTGCAAGTCTTTATCGTAAAGTATTGGAACATGCATTAATTGAGGGTATGAAGCCAGAAGATTTCGATCATTTACCTACCCCTTATAGCAAGATGCATGACCTAAAGGCAGTTGCCGCAGATGATTTTTTTGAGCTCCATGAATACATAAATCAGATCTTGGGCCCTAGTTTTTCAGTCCGTGTAGGACAACAAATGAAGATAGCTGATTATGGCGTACTCGGACTTTCATGGCGCACCTGCTCCAAGGCTAGGGAAATATTTGAACGAAGCGAGCGCTACTTCAAGCTCTTATCAAATACTTACATTTTCAAGGTTGAGGATCATAAGGACATATCCTATATCCACTTGAATCGAAAAGGTTATCGGCGAGGTGTAGCATTATCTAATGAGGCAACATTTTCCGCAGCGGTAGTTGTTCTCAAAAGTATGACAGAAACTGATATT
>CAZRIE010000182.1:0-5555 GCA_964600075.1 uncultured Flavobacteriaceae bacterium | reverse complement strand
TCACTTAACGTTACCACTCATTAAATAGAGAATTTAAAACTAAAATGAGATTTGATCTGATTAATATTGTTCATGTATTGATTATATGGCAAAGTATATTATTTGCAATTGTACTTATCACACCTAAGTATAATAAATTAAAAAGCAATAAGTACTTAGCACTCTTGCTCTTAACCATTGGTATTCATTTCGCATACAATTTTCTATACTCGAACGGATATTTCTTAACTATTCTTCCTGCCTATAGTTGTAGCTATGGTTTCTTATATGGCCCTTTAGTTTTTTTGTATGTAAAGTTTCATCTTTCAAAAGACACTACTTTTAAACCACTTTCTTGGCTTCATTTTGCACCTTTTATTTTAATTGTATGTAGTACTTCCTTTGGCTATTCTATTTGCAGTAAGGCAGCAGTGTTTATCCTTCCCCTAATGCTTACGTACTGCTTATTTTCCTTCAGAGAGCTCTATATCTATAAAAAAATCATCCCCCAGGTATCATCTAAAAGCTACACATCCGAGACAAAATGGTTGAAAACTATTTTAATTCTGATGCTTGTCATTACTTTTCTCAATATGCTCCAATCTCAAATGAACTACATGAATATTGGCGGTTTTACTATTTCAATGGAGGCCGTAGTGCAAATGAGTATCTTACTCTTAGTAAATATCACCATTTTTCAAGGACTTAAAAACCCTCAGTCATTTCAGCAAATATCAGAGATGGATGTGGAAATGAGCAGTGCCCAAGAGTTGAATAAGAGCACTACTGCTATTGACCAAAACGCTCTTCAAGAACTCTCTGATAAACTGGAAGTTTACATGAAGAAAGAGCAGCCTTATCTACTTCCGGATTTGAACATCAATACACTTTCAGAAGCATTGGAGGTTTCAGAAAAATCTATTTCGCAAGCCATCAACCATGTAATTGGTTGCAACTTTTCTGATTATGTCAATTCATACAGAATCGCAGATGCGAAATCGAAACTGGAACAAAACACTGAAGATGCTTTGTCTATTAAGGAAGTCATGTATGACGTTGGTTTCAACTCCCGATCGGTGTTTAATACGGTTTTCAAGAAAAAAACTGGACTAACTCCCTCCGAATACAAAAAACAGCACCCATAATATCAGAAAATGATGTTCGGATTCCCGATTCAGAACATCCGACCTATTTTATGTGGTTAATATTGCCTTGTTGTTTAACTAAAACGAGCCAATATGCGACAATCAATAGTAGTCATGTTTTTACTAATTGCCTTCGGCATAAGTAGTAATCTTCATGCTCAGGAAATGAAACATACTGAAATAAAATGGGATAAATGGGGAGTCCCCCATATTTCCGGAAAAACGAACGCTGAGGTTTACTACGGATTTGGATGGGCTCAAATGGAGGCTCATGGAAACGTAATTCTGAAAGCTTTCGGGAAATCAAGAGGCCAGTCGGCTGAGTACTGGGGAGGAGATCAAAATAGTAGTAGTGACCAATTGATAAGGCAGCTCAATATTCCTGAACGGGCTCAACAGTGGTATGATGCCCAGGATGAATCTATCAAACTCATTCTGTCTTCCTTTGTGACCGGGATGAATGAATATTGCCAAAAACATCCTGAGGCAATCAGCGAAGAATTGAAAGTGGTTCTTCCTATCAAGAATACCGATCCGCTTGCCAAACTTCAGGTAAGCTATCATTTGATGGTGGGGGCATTTGCCATGCAGCCCCAAGCGGCACAGTGGAAAAATGCAGGCTCGAATGCCTGGGCAATAGCCCCATCAAAATCTGAAAGCGGAAATTCTTTACTACTCTTACAGCCCCATCCACCCTGGTTTGACGACTATTTATTTTTTGAGGCACATCTTAAAAGCGATAACTTCAATATGTATGGTGTCACGTTAATTGGGAGCCCTTCAATAGCCATGGGTTTTAACGAAAACTTAGGTTGGGGACTTACCTTCAATCAGGCAGATGCCATGGACTTAATTGAGCTTGAAATTAAAAATGACACCTATTTTATAAATGGAGAGTGGAAAAAATTAGATGTTACATCAGAAGTGATAAAAATAAAAAATGGAGACACTTTCACCATTCAAGTTAAAAAATCTGATTTTGGATTTATTGTTGAAGAAAAAGATGGAAAAGCACTTGCCCTTAGGCTCTCAGGATTAGATCGGCCATTTTTCACAAAGCAATTTATTGAAATGGCAAAATCTAAAAACTTAAAAGAGTTTGAAAAGGCCATGAAGATGCTTCAACTACCCTTACAAAATGTAGTGTATGCTGACAAGAAGGGGGATATATTTTACTTGTACAATGGTATTATACCGAAACGCCCCGGTGGCACCATGCGCGAGTGGGCAGAAGTTATTCCATCTAGTAAACCCGGAGCCTTAGTGAAGGAATACCTCAGTTATGACCAGTTGCCAAAAATCAAAAATCCAATATCTGGTTTTGTCGCCAATTCAAACAATGGCCCCTGGACGAGCACGTATCCTTTTGTGAAAGCGCCAAAAAATACACCTTCTTATGTTGCCAATAAGACTTTTGCCAATTTTGACGAAAGAAGCAGAAGGTCAATTAAGATGTTATTGAGCGAGTCCAAATTTAGTTTTGATGAAGTGGTAGAAATGCAATCTTCCACTTATTCAGAATTAGCCAATAGAACGGTGGATGAATTGGTGCACTTTGTTGAAAAGTCTGATAATACATTGTTGCAACAAGCAGCCGAAGTACTCAAGAAATGGGACAAAAAATTGGATACCAACAGTAAGGGTGCCGTGCTCTTTATAAATTGGTATTTTGCTACTCAAAAAATGGACATATTCCGTGTAAAGTTTAATGAAAAAGATGCTTTAAACACACCCAATACCCTTTCAGAAGAAGCTAAAAAGATGCTTTCAGAAGCGGCAAAACAAACCGCTGAAAAATACCAGCGATTAGATGTCCCATTTGGTGAAGTGTATAAAATAAACTACGCAGACAGGTCTTTTGATGGAGGTTTAGGGTTATCCGAAGTTGGGAGTTTTAATGCTGGTTTTTATCGCCCTATGTCTCCAACATCTTATACGTTATTAGGAGGTTCTGCCTATACTTCTGTAGTAGAGTTTGGTGAAAAAATAAAAGCAAAGGGAATTTTGAGCTATGGAAATTCGTCTCAAAATAACTCGCGTTTTAAAGGTGATCAAATACAGCTTTTGATAGACAGAAAACTTAGAGACATTTGGTTCTATGAGAAAGATATCGAAGACAATCTCTACAGAAGGGAATTATTGCAATTCTAATAAGCAGGAATATATAGAATAAACGGGTGGTAACAACGGTACCCTTTGCACAAGGGGTTGACCGGTCACAAAACGGATGAATGTAAGCCTCTTTAAGAGGCTTTTTTCTTGTCTATCCATAAACGGAAAGCCGATTTTCGATGCTCTAAAGAAGAGCCGAACAGGAATTGAACGGTACTTTTCAATAACATTGCCAAAGCAAGCATTCCCGCACCGCTTTTTGAGCGTTTTTGAACGAATTTCAGGTACTTCTTCAGACTATGAACGATAGGGGAGAGGTGCATCACCTTGTTGACCTGTGCAAGTCCGGGAGTGTTTAATTGCCTTAGTCGAATGAACTAGGTCAGCGTTCCGAACACAGATTCCACGGTACTCTTGTGCTTGCCCTTCATATAGCGGTCCTCCTTGCTCTCGACCCGTTCGATGTTCCTTTGGTATTCCGCCCGATATTAGGTTGGACTTGTTAGGTTATTTTTATAATAGATACCAAAGAACTATCTTTTAAGAATATTAAATCTGGATTATGAATAATTTGAATATCATATTTAGAATTAGTCTTTTACTATTAATTACAACATCCTGTCAGCAGCAAAAAGATATTCAATTGTTCGATGGCCAAACACTTGCCGGATGGGAAGGTTCAGACAGTGCATTTCGAGTAGAGAGTGAAGCTATCATTGGTGGAAGTTTGGAAAAAGGATTAGAGGAAAGCTTCTATTTGTGTACAACTGAAGAATATTCAGATTTTGAATTAACACTATCTGTTAAACTCATTCATACTGACCTAAAGGGTAATGCAGGTATTAGCTTTAGAGCTGAAAGAGTTGATGGCTCAAATAAAGTGGCATCTTATCAGGCAGATATTGGATATATTACCCCAAATATTGTTGTTCGTTGTTCAGACCATACGCCTGTCGATATGAGTAACCCTTACTCTCTTTGGGGCACTTTAATTGATGAGTGCAGAGCAGATGTTTCAAGATACCCAGATCCAGAATTTTATCCGGCTGTTATTCTAAAAATGCCAGAAAGAGAATTAATCCATGAAATAGTAAAACCAAATGATTGGAATGAGATTCGAGTTTTGGCTCAGGGAAAGGAAATTGAAATCAAAGTCAATGGTATCACCACGGTGAAATTCACTGAAAAAGGAGATGTGTCATCTAAAGGCTATATATGTCTTCAAGCTCACCAAGGAGAACCATACGAGGTCCATTATAAAGACATTAGCATCAGAAAAATAGAATAAGATTTATTACAGTAGAAAAGCCATATGCCAACAAAGATGTGTAAATACACATTAAAATGCTTTTTACATTGGCTGTTACCCTTTATTCTAGAAAACATTCAATAAAAGTTCTATATTAGAGAACTTTTTGTATTTTTGTTCCATAGATTGACAGATGAAACGAATAATCGCAAAGAGTACG
Source organism: uncultured Flavobacteriaceae bacterium (assembly GCA_964600075.1). Lineage (GTDB taxonomy): Bacteria > Bacteroidota > Bacteroidia > Flavobacteriales > Flavobacteriaceae > CAZRIE01. The sequence continues at coordinate 850 of CAZRIE010000182.1, read as the reverse complement.
CTCCGGGAATTTTGGGAAAAGCACGCGGACTCCGAACAGTATCTGAAAACATGGTACGATACGGTGAAAAGTTCGAAATGGAATTCGCCGAACGACGTTAAACAAACTTACATAAACGCAAGTATTCTTAAAAACGGTCGGGTCGTATTCAACATCAAGGGAAATTCGTACCGACTTGTTGTAAAGTTCAATTATGAGAAACAATGGGCGTTTATCCGATTTATCGGTTCTCACGCCCAATATGATAAAATTGATTCGGACACGATTTAAACAAAAAGTTATGGAGTTAAAACCGATTAAAACGGAAAAGGATTACCGAAAAGCACTTAAACGCCTAGAAGTGATTTTTGATGCACCGTCCGACACCAAAGATGGAGACGAGGCGGAAATTCTCTCATTGATAATCGAGAATTACGAAAACAACCATTATCCGATCGAGGCACCAGATCCAATCGAGGCGATTAAAATCCGTATGGAGGAATTGAACTTGAAACAGAAAGATTTGGTCGGAGTGATTGGCGGAAAGAGCAGGGTATCGGAAATTCTAAATCGAAAGAAAAGGCTGACCGTGGACATGATTCGAGAGTTAGAACGGATACTTCAAATTTCCGCATCGGTATTGGTCAATAATTACAAACTCGCACCAAAATAACAAATGGTAACAACGGTAACCTTTGCACAAGGGGTTGACCGGTCACAAAACGGATGAATGTAAGCCTCTTTAAGAGGCTTTTTTCTTGTCGATCCATAAACGGAAAGCCGATTTTAGATCCATCGCCCGATTGGCAATAATCACGACCCATTTTTTTGGCTAACTTGTGCAACAGGTACATAGTGCACTGATAATGGC
>CAZRIE010000181.1:0-5584 GCA_964600075.1 uncultured Flavobacteriaceae bacterium | reverse complement strand
TAGTCAGTAGTCAGTAGTCAGTAGTCAGTAGTCAGTAGTCAGTAGTCAGTAGTCAAAATAATAAACTCCTGCACTCATAAACTTGTAAACTTTTTTTAAAAACAATGGACCAAAAAATTTCCATATTCTGGTTTCGAAGAGATTTACGTCTTGATGATAATATTGGCTTTTTGGAGGCCCTTAAAGGGGACCATCCAGTACTACCTATTTTCATATTCGATACTGAAATCTTAAATAAACTTAACAAAGACGACGCACGCGTGACCTTCATCTATGAGACCCTGCAAAAGATGCGGTACGAACTTCAAGAAAAACAGGGTAGCTCAATTGCAGTTTACCACGGCGAACCAATATCAATTTTTAGCGATTTAGCTACAGCGTACGATATAAAATGCGTCTACACGAACCATGATTACGAGCCCTACGCCAAAGAAAGAGATGAAAAATTAAAAGTCTTCCTTGACAAAAATGATGTCGAATTAAAAACTTATAAAGATCAGGTGGTTTTCGAAAAAGACGAAATAGTCAAAGCAGACGGGAACCCTTATGTCGTTTATACGCCTTACAAGAACAAATGGAAAGAACATTTTAATGCGGAAAAGCATTTAACCCTTCACCGCACTGGTCAACACTTAAATAATTTGGTCAAACATTCTCGATTACCAAATCTATCGTTGACCGATATGGGTTTTAAGACATCATCGGTGAAAGTTCCTGACTATACGGTGACACCTGCGCTAATCGAAAATTATGAAGACACTCGAAATTTTCCTGCTATAAAAAACGGAACCTCGCGGCTAGGGCCGCACCTTCGTTTCGGGACGATATCCGTTCGAAAAATGATGAAAAAGGCAATTTCGAAAAAAAATGAGATTTTTTGGAGTGAACTTATATGGCGAGAATTTTTTATGCAGATTCTTTGGCATTTTCCGCATACAAAAGAAAACTCATTTAGACCCAAATATGATCGTATCGAATGGCGTAACAACGAGGATGAATTCGAAAAATGGAAAAACGGTCAAACGGGTTATGCATTAGTGGATGCAGGAATGCGTGAGTTGAACGCCACGGGTTATATGCACAACAGAGTGCGTATGTTAGTTGCAAGCTTTTTATGCAAACACCTTCTTATCGATTGGCGATGGGGTGAAGCTTATTTCGCTGAAAAGCTGCTTGATTACGATATGAGTGCGAATGTTGGCAATTGGCAATGGGCCGCAGGAAGTGGTGTCGATGCGGCGCCCTATTTCCGGATATTTAATCCGATGACACAAGTAGAAAAGTTCGACAAACAAAAAGAATATATCAACAAATGGGTTCCTGAGCTTCAAGAATTGACGTATCCCAATAAAATGGTAGACCATAAAATGGCGCGCGAACGTTGTTTAAAAAGATACAAAGATGCAGTAGGCTAGTTTATAATTTTACTTAAAAAAGCCCTCAAAAACACGTAGTCCTTAGGGCTTTATATATGAATTAATAAAATTACCGCCGATTCTAACGGGAAAGCTGTCTGTTAAGTTCGCGTTTTTCGGCAAGGCGATATTTTAGGATATTAATATAACGGAGAGCATCTTTAGTGTTATAGTCGGTGTACGACTTGGAGGCAAATTCCATCGCCTTTTCCAAATCACCATTGATTTCATTGATAATCGCCATATTATAAAAGGCCCTCCCCGCAATTTTTCCATCAGGATTACTCAACTCCTGTTCCCATAGGTCTGCGGCACCGTTCCAGTCACCCGCTTGTGCCCTTCTTTGGCCGATTTCAAAATTATCTGTTCCCTTTACAAAGTAATTTCTGGTAACTCTTTTCCGAAGGGGCCTTATTTTTAGGGCATATAAGTTCCCCAAACCACTACTGAGCTCCATTACCGATTCTTTTCTTCCAACTACAGCCTCTATAGCTCTCATGGGGTTTATGCCTTCACCCACAGAAACAATCTCTTTGTTATACATGAACTCGTCCAGCACCAATTTCAGCTGCGGATCATATACGCGCCAACCGTTTTTCAAAGCAGTGCGCAGGGTAACTCTATGCCCTGGTATGTCTGCTTTGATACCAAAACTATTGGGAAGGGATACGGTAGTGGCATCGTAATCAACTCTGGTATTCGTATCATAAACTTCTAAAGAGAAAATTATATCTACCCCATTTGCTTCGCAAATCTGCTCTATGGCGTTCCAACTTAAAGCTGCCGGAAATACACCTAGACCTTTGCGCTGAACCTCAATATCGTCTATTATTATAATCTTTTCAAAACGATTGATTCTTGAAAGTTCATCTTTTAATCCGGTTACGGAAGCTTCTGCCCCCTCCTTATCAAGATTCAACCCTTCTAAAGTCAAAATCTTATCTATTTTGTCGAGCTCACTGTTTCCCTCGGAAGGAATACTTCGATTAATTATACCTACCCTAAGAACATCTGAAGGTATTGGCACACGGGCGGGTTCAACTACGCCCAAAGTCAGGGAATTCGTAGAGCTACAACTTGCGAAAAGAAATACGGAAAAGAGCATTACTAGTATGCGGTCAAGATTTTTCATAGCACTTTGGGTTTTGTTTGGTTTGTCGGTTAGGTTCAAAATAATGTAATTGCTTGATAATAAACTCTCAATGACCTCAATTTATTGTGTTAAATGAATGAATTCGTTTCTCCGAATTGTTTGATTTTTAATGCAAATGGGATAGTCTCTGAATACAATCGTAGCGAATTACCTTATACTTAGATTTATTTTTTTGGCTATCTTCATACACAAATGCGCTGACTATGAAAAAAACCGTTCAGCTTTATATTCTTTTGTTTATGCCCCTATCTCTGCTAGCGCAAAATCAAGATATACTATCCACTCTTGAAACGTATCATGTAGCAACTGGTAAACGAAGCATAGTTTTACAGGAAAACGCTCATTTTGAAGCGCCTAACTGGAGTTCAAACGGTGAATATTTCGTCATCAACCAGAAAGGTCTGCTGTACAGCGTAACACTCGACGGAAAAACCAAAGAACATATACCCACCGGTAATTTGAAAAAGTGCAATAATGATCATGGTATTTCTTTCGATGGTGATTTTTTGGCCATATCCAATAATGATACGATTGAAGGCACTACTGGAGGCACTTCCCGAATCTACACCATGTCCTTGGCAGGGGGAAAACCCAAATTAATTACCCCCTTGTTTCCATCGTACTGGCACGGTTGGTCTCCTGATGGAAAAAACGTAGTTTACACTGCCAAACGTAACGGCAACTTCGATATATATAAAATATCTTCCAACGGTGGTGAAGAAATACGCCTTACGTCTTCAAAGAGTCTTGATGACGGACCGGAATATTCACCGGATGGAAAATATATTTATTACAACACTGCACATTCGGGTAGTATGGAAATATGGCGCATGTATACCGACGGAAGTCAAAAAAAACAACTGACCGATGACGCCTATTCAAACTGGTTTGCACACCCTTCACCCAATGGAAACTATTTTGTTTTTATTTCGTATTTGGATGATCAAGGGGAAAAACACCCACCTATGAAAAGCGCTGCTCTTCGATTATATAATTTAAAGGATGGAAGCATAAAAGACTTATGTAAATTTACAGGAGGTCAAGGTACCATAAACGTACCTTCATGGTCTCCCGACAGTAAAAAGTTTGCTTTTGTCTCCTATGAGTACCAATAAAAAATTCTTATATACTTTTCGAATACCCTAAAAAAATTAGTATTAACGTACAGACGCCATATCAGGTGTCTACAACACCAAAACAATGAAAAAACATCTGATACTATTGCTTTTACTTTCTGCAAACTGTCTGCTGACCAACGCCCAATCGTTTGATTTTAAAATTGACCATTTTGCACTTGTTGTCGAAGACTCAGATGTTAGCGCCGAGTTTTACGCAAATATCCTAAGGTTGGAAGAAACCCCACATCCCGATAAAAAACCAGGATTTCGATGGTTTGTAATTAGTGGTAATTCGCAAATACATTTGATAGAAAAAGACTTCGCGCCCTTTGAAAAGAACAAATCGATGCATTTATGTCTTTCTACACAAGATCTTGATGGAATGATAGCCCATCTAGAAAAAAACAATGTCACTTATTGGGACTGGCCCGGTAAGAAAAATGCGGTGACTGATCGTTCCGATGGGGTTCGACAAATTTATATTCAAGATCCAGATGAATACTGGATAGAGATCAATACCGCTAAACATTAAAAATAAATTCAAAATAACCCGCCAATTCTAGAGGCTAAATTCCAATAATAGTTTCTAATTTGAATTTAGTGCCCGGGTTTTTAATTATTCATGACATCAACCTTTAATTTTGTATTAAATCCTAAAAAAATGAAAAGTCCCATTAAAAAAATATTCGAATTGGGTTTTCCATGGCAGACCCAAGATCCATTTTTGTTTTGTGTTTATCATTTAGATAAGTACCCTAAGGGTAAAGAAGATATGTCGCCCGATGCTTCTTTGGAAGGCCGTAACCTTGGCAATGATTTTATTATCAAAGACGGCTGGCGTATGTACCATGGGCAAACCATTCCCGGTTTTCCGTCCCACCCACATCGTGGTTTTGAGACGATAACCATTGTAAATAAAGGTTTTTGCGACCACTCCGATTCATTAGGCGCGGCAGGTCGTTTTGGAGAAGGCGACGTGCAATGGATGACCGCCGGTCGAGGCGTACAGCATTGCGAAATGTTTCCGTTATTGCATACGGACAAGGAGAATACCTTGCAATTATTCCAGGTTTGGCTCAACCTACCCCAGAAAAATAAATTTGTAGAGCCCCACTTTAAAATGCTTTGGCATGAAGATATTCCTTCAATCACTAAAGAGGGTGTCAGAGTTAAGGTTATCGCAGGAAGCTATAATGGAAAGAATGCCCCAGAGCCCGCCCCTGATTCTTGGGCGGCCGAAAAAGATAATGAAGTTGCGATTTTAAACATTCATATCGATGCGAATGCTAGTTTTACCATACCAAAAACCACTGCTGACATAAATCGAACTTTATACTTCTATGAAGGTGATTCGATTCAAATTCACGAAGAAGAAGTACGCCCAAATTATGGCGTCGAAATAGATACGACAAAAGAGATCACAATTAAGGCTGGAACAAAAGTCGCCCATCTTTTACTGCTTCAAGGCAAACCCCTAAACGAACCGGTAGCCAAGTATGGCCCTTTTGTTATGAATACCGATGAAGAGATTCAAAATGCTATGCAGGAATATCGTTTGACGCAATTCGGAGGTTGGCCCTGGCCCTATACCGATAACGTTCATGATAAAGACAGAGGCCGATTTGCTAAATACCCTGATGGAAAGTTGATCGAAAAGTAAAAGAATATAACATCGTTTCACCTGCTTTTCGATTTTGGATTGGTGGTGCTGATTTGGTTGGTGCAACTTGTGGTATATCCAAATTTTAAAAGGTATTCAAAAGATGATTTAATCGCATGCATAAGATTTACTTAAAGCGTATCGCTATAATTGTAGGTCCTTTGATGATGATATCATCTATGAGAGCTGTGTGACCGTCAAGCATTAATTCAAAGCGATTTTTACCACCTTCTTTGTT
>CAZRIE010000180.1:0-5611 GCA_964600075.1 uncultured Flavobacteriaceae bacterium | reverse complement strand
CAAATCCATCCTTTATTTAAACTTTAGTTAAGTTCAATTCCAATTATTTTTGATATTATTTCCACCAGCCATTTCGTTTTCTGATATAAATAATTTGTCCTGTATGATAGGCAGTATGAGCGCTAATATTTGCGATTTCAACATTCCATTCCGCTATTTGCTCATCAGTCGAATTTTCGGTAATTTTTTCCCATTCGGTTTGAAGACTGTCTAGCTTTTTTACAGCATTTTGCCAATCTTTTCCTTTATATAATTTGAAAGTTTCTTTATTTTCTTCTTCGTCATTAATATCAGTAAAGTTTTCGCCTTTAAATGCTTTTAGAATAAGTTCGTTGTAAAAAATAAGATGTGATACTAATTCGCCAATCGAATGATTATCGGTACTATCTTTCCAATTTGACTGCTCCAAAGTAAGTCCCTCGATTGCTTTTTTTGTCGGAACGAACCATACCTGATTTGTATGTGAGTTTTTAAGTTGTGTTACGAGCAATGATTTTACATTCGGTTTATTATTATTCTCCTTACACCCCAAAATTATCAATCCAAATATTACTAATATTAAAATTCTTTTCATTTTATTCTCGGATTTTTGATATGTTGCAAAACGGTTGAGCTCGTATGTTAATTAATCGTTTTTTTGAACTTTGCTAACGCTTCGAGGTAAACACTTTAAGTTGGAAAAGTCCAATCCATGGAAGCATTCCAAAGTGTTTGCTTTGTTTGTAAATGAGAACATCAAAACTTTTGTATTGCTTCATGGTAGAATACCCCAGGCAATATTTTATAGGTATTAATAAATCGTATTTGATCTGTCTAATCTGTTAATGTTTAAGTAATAGCCTAATTCATTTTACTGCTCCCACCCAACACGCAGAAGAGAATACAAATTATTATCAGACATGGCGCATTCCCTTTCATGTTCTTCAAGAACTCGCATGTAATTCCTTCTCAATGATTTCAATTCTCCAGGCGCTATATTATCGACCTCGCTGGTCAGATTATTCAAAGTGACTCCTGTTAGGGCTTGTGATTGTAGTAGGGCAAACTTTTCCGGAAAATCTCCATCTAAGACGGTTAAGGGGACATAGGTGGTACGCGGTCCTTCATCATAGTCAAAATAGATAAGTGCGTTGCCGCTTGGGGAATTTACTACTTTTCTGGGTCTCACTATACCCGTGGGCCTTGGTAACTGCCCCATGGGTGAACCTGAAAAGGACCACCAAGTGTATATGTTGCCTTCAATGTCCCAAGTGCGAAATAGCTTTCCTCCAGCTACCGCACATCCTCCCCTAAGAGTAAAATCATGATAAAGATTTTGAGCCAGCACTTTGAGTGTGGGTAATTCCAGTATTTGTGCTTTCTTGTCTTTCCATAACATCACTTTTTTACCGTCATCCGAAAGCGTGCCATAGTCCCAGGACCCTAAATCCAATACTGACTTAGTATGCTGGGGACTTGATATATCCCATAAGCGGGTATCATTACCCACACATAGTAAATATTGGTCCTGGTTAAGAAACCAACACTGGTTGACCGCTTCAGGTCGATAAAATTTTTCCTGAAAAAGTAGTACTCCATTATTATCTCTGAGTTGTAACATTCCTTCTTGCAATGCTACTGCCCAATACTCACCATTGTTGGAAATAGTTAGGACATCGGCTTGGGAACTCAGGACAATACGATTCCCTAAAACCTTACCATCTGCTACCGATATTGCTTGCACCTCCTTACCAGAAGCCTGGACAAGGTATGAGTTATCAGAGGCAAATTTTACAATTGATCTTGCGTTTCTCTGGGGAACTGAGAATAGCTTGGTTAAAGAGGCCTTCTCCCATAGCTCCAATTTGCGGTGATCCCAGGCCGCAATAAGCTTATTGTTAGGTGAAAAAGTGGCACTTTCAACCTTAAGACTTGAAGGAATCACCATTTTTTGCCCGGTTGTAATGTCAACTAAAAGGAAATCCTCATATCCCCATAGTAAGAATTCATTATCATTATTTGCAAAAGAGCCATTGCCAAACTTCGGATTGTCGAAATTATGTTGGATATTATTTGGGTTAGTAGCTGGTGATTTAACCCATAGATATTGAGTCCCGTTATTACCATAAACCACAATATATTGATGATCTAAAGAAATTCTGATTTTTCTGACAGGCTCCGGATGGTAAATATCAATGGGAATATTTCCATTTCCAGGAGTATAGAGTGAAATCCTGTTGGGGTACTTAACAGTAACCACAGCTAAAAGATCGTTTGAAAATGCCACAAACTTTGGTCGGCCATTTATAGGTATTGATTTTTCACTTTTCTTTTCGCTTTTATCCCATATAGCTTTGAGCGTATACTTACCATTATCCAGCCTATTTACTAAAATGAGGTTATTGAAATCATCTGTAATGAAGAAGTCACCACTTGCGTATCGTTTTGATGTTTCGGGATCCCAGATTTCAGTCCATTCTTCTTCCTCATCTTCATCCTTCAACTCAATAACCAGTTTGTCCTTGTGGAACGTAGCCTGGGTCACTTCATTCCGAAATCTTATTGGCTTGAATACAGGAACAAAACTGATAACATCGCGAACCACCACTGTGCCATTTTTATGCCAAGAAACTATCAATTGATTGGAATCGAATCTGTTCGCCCCAATAACCGAGTTAAGTGTGTCAGGCCAGCTTGAAAATTCCTCAATTTCTTCACCATCAAACTTCATTCTTGAAGAAGTCAGAAGTTCCTTTGCAAATTCAATGTTTTTTTTATGCGGCCATTTTTCGAAGTTCATGTTCTGTAAAAAGTAACGACTCACATTTTGACTAAGACTCATATAACCAACTCCATAACCCCGATCTGGTAAAAGATTAGCAGCCTCTACCGCATAAAGTTGTGCTAATTGGTGCCTTTGATTGTCATGGAAATTTTTAGAATAACTCCAATAGACTTCACTAAGTCTCATCTCTTTTTCTTTAGTCTGTCTGACTGCTTCTTCCCGTTCCGCGATAGCTATTTTAGTTTGAGTTTTGGCCAAATCTCTCTGGTATTGAGCTACCATCGCGCTGTCCTGAGCCCTTCTAGCCTCAAACCGAGCGAATTCTCTTTGTTCTTGTGCGACTTCTGAACTATCAATGGCCCTTTGTTTCTCCATTTCAGCAATTTTCGTTTGTTTCTCTGCATTTTTCCGCTGTATTGTGGCTTCATTGGCTTGCGAATACGCAAAAAAGGAAGCAAAGATTGAAATGATCAACATGATAGAAAGCACTGCAATGGCCCAATTTCGCAAGCGCCTATTCCTTCGATAAACTTGCAGCTCCACGTCGTTCAGTTCTTCGGGGGCAACGCCCCTAAGTTTGGCCGTTACCAAATTGATCGCCGATTTGAAGCGGACATGGTCTAAAGTTTCTTCTTCTTTTTTTTGAGCCCAGGTCAAATCAACATAAAACGGAATCGTAGAAATATAGGTTTTGAGTAATGAAGGAAGGGCTTCCGTATGGTCCCAGGCAATGGTTTTCTTTTCTATATCTATTTTTAGGTCGTCAGCGGCATGCACAATGATGAGCTTGTCTTTTCTATTTAGGTCGCCACACCAATATTCTAACTCGTTTTGACACCAGGGTGAATTCGCCGCTCCTTTTTCTGCAATAAAGATCATGAATTCCGATTGGTCTAAGCCATTGGTGATCAAGCTAGACAAGTCATTGTCAGGCACCATGTGTTTTTCATCGCGAAATATCTTGATAGGGCGTTGCAACAGGGGTTTGGCATAGCGCTTTAAACCGGTCTCCAAGGCAATAGCATGCCGCCGCCCTAGCTCGGAGTGTTTGTAAGAGATAAAGGCTTTGTATTTTGAAGCGGCCATTTTATAAAATCTAGATCGGGTGCGTCAGGCCCCGGTTCATCAGTCAACTCTACTTTTTTACCCATGCGGTAAAACGCTTTTCAGTGCTCGGCCAGGGGTTTGGTGCTGTTTGTATGTGTTAATGGGGGGAAGTGGTGAAGGAACCCTTAGCTGCTTTGCTCTTTTGGGGTTTTTAGCTGGGTATTCGTATGAAAAGTAAGCATATTCTTGTAGTTACGCAAACGGGCTGGTGTAGATGACAATAGAGGTTGTCCAGTTAGCGTAATACGTCAACTTTTCGGGTACAAGAACATTGGAGTACAAGCGTTATGATTGTAACAAAGTATTTATTGATAAGATTGTTTAACTGAATCTACCCATCCTTTAATTGAACTTTGGTTTTACTAAATATACTGATAAAACCAGATTCTTCGGATGATACTTTTCTTTTCCATCAAAATAAAGAAATTCCGTAATTTACAGTTTGTCAGTTAAAATAAGAACCGAATGAAAAATCACACTCTTATTAAAGTATTTCACTTCTTAGTACCATTGATGTTATTGGCTGGTTGTTCTACACCAGTCAACAAGGAAATAAAATCATACATTGGAATTGAAGTGCCTAAGGATTCTCTTGATAATTTCATCGAATCAAAAATTCAAGAGTTGAATATTTCAGGAGTTTCAATTGCGGTAATCAACAACAGCAAGGTAGTATATCATAATACATTTGGATATGCCAACTTAGAAAAAAAGACTCCTGTAACAGACAAAACCATTTTTGAGGCAGCATCATTGTCAAAATCAGTATTCGCTTTTTTTGTAATGAAATACGTTGAAGATGGTAAGTTGAGTTTAGACCGACCGCTATATGAGTATTTACCATATGCTGATATAGCTCATGACGAGAGATATAAAAAAATAACCGCTAGAATGGTCTTGAGCCATAGGTCAGGGTTTCCTAATTGGCGCGAAAATGAAGATGATAAGAAGCTTAAAATTAAATTTACTCCAGATAGTGACTATGAATACTCAGGTGAAGGGTATCAATATCTAGCGATGGTCTTGAAACATATAGACAATACAGACTGGAATGGAATGGAGGCCTCTTTTCAAGAAAAGGTTGCAAAACCTTTAGGCATGGAACATTCTAACTTTATTCCATCGAAATATACAATGGAAAATAAGGCTGAGCCTTATGACAAAGACATGACCAGGGTTGACTGGAAAAACGACTATTGGCATAAAAAAGACAAAGGCAAGTTTGTAGCTCCTGCCTCATTGCATACTGAACCCATTGATTTTTCGAAATGGATGATTGCAGTAATGAATAGAGATGGGTTATCGGAAGAAAGCTATAACAATCTTTTTAAGCATCACTCATTAACAACTACAACAAGTGATGGCATGAACATATACTACACTTTAGGGTTTCTAAACCCAGATAAGCAATATAGCAATACATTTCTTCATGATGGAAATAATGAGGGTTTTACTAGCTGGTATTTATTAGATACTGAAAAGGACTGGGGTTACGTTCTTTTTACTAACTCTGATAATGGTGGAAGTCTTGGTAATGCTTTGTGGAATTATTTTGAAAGCGAGAAATATTAATCAATGATTTATTTAGACTTTAATCTATTAGCTTATATTCTTTTTTACAAGAATTACACAAAATAATATATGCCCCTCTTCTTTTTTGTTTTATATCATCAGAACCACAATCACAAAGCACACCTATTATTGACTTTTCTACAATAGCATCAATCTTTCTATTATGCT
>CAZRIE010000179.1:0-5616 GCA_964600075.1 uncultured Flavobacteriaceae bacterium | reverse complement strand
TACCCCGTTAAAGCGAAAATTAGGCATCTGGAAAGTTTGTCCGCACACGCAGACCAACAAGAATTGTTGCAATGGATGAAAGCTGTTAAAAATATTCCCGAGGTTGTGTTTCTTATTCATGGCGAGCCTTCTGCCCTAGATGCTTTCAGAGTTAAAATCCGTGATGTACACGGCTGGAAAGTACATATTCCCAAATTGAACGAAATACGAAAGTTTGTGTTTTAAGTACACTTTTCTGACCTAAGTCATTGTCTACTTTTTTAATAGGAGGTAGCTTTAAGAAACACATCGATTAGCAATGAAAAAAGAACTAATAAACACTGGGCAAGAGAAGAAAGTGGAAGAACTGCATTGGGAAATACAGCAATGGAAATCGCACTTTCAATTTATGGAAGATGAACTCACGTTTATAGAACACCTCTTAAACAGTTATGCTTTTCAGCCAAACACACCTAATCTTTTTGAGCGCCTGCAGGACTATAAAACACATATCAAAAAGGTCAAAACCACAAAAAAAGAGATTCGTGACCATATTTCTATACACGAAAATACTTTAGGCGGCATGTTAGAATGTACGGATAGCGCGTATGATTTGAACTATTTTCTCAAGCATGAAAAGCTACAGGCCAAAGTCAACAACTGTTTCGAAGATTTCCAAAAACTAAAATCCGAAATTTTCAACTATGCAGGTGGTATTTTAAAAAAGCGTAAACCTTAGAACATCTAGTGTTGTTCGGTAAACTCCTAAAGAAACTGACTATTGTCATTTTTATTCTTTTCTGCTTCCTCTAACTTCGAACTTGTAAACTTCATAAACATTCAAAAGCGACGAAAATGAAAACCAAGAAAAAAAAATACAGTTATATGGAGTGGTTTAGTGGAGAAGAAATGCATGAACATTCAAAGAAATGGTTTTCAGAACTCGCTTTTATAAAAGATGAGCAGCAATTTCTGAACCATCTGATCCAATCGTTCGCAATCAAGCCAGTGGACAAAAAAGAATTTGGGCAAATCAACGATTTCAAAAATGCAATCGCAGAAAACCGACGTATGCTCAACCCTATTTTCAAACAAGTTCAAAAGCATATGAACCAATTGGAGATTATGATGGACGGCGTAAATCAACTGGAAATGGAACAAGCCTATCAAAAGACACACAAAAAGCTTTTTCCAAAGATGAACAACTACCTTTTGGATTACAGGACGATAAAAGAAAGAGGATTTGTGAAATTATCTTCCATCCTTAAAACAGCTAAGCAGAAAATAGCGTTAGCCAACCCTGACTACAAGCTTAGAACAGTCAGTAAAGAAGAAATGAAGTCATGAAAAAACTATTGATAGTATTACTAGTATTTATTTTCAGTTGCTCATCGGCTGAACTGGTCGAAAACTGGAAGAACCCTGATATTGTTCTTTTCGATGCCAACAAAGTACTGCTAATTGGTATGACCAATAATGACGAAGCTCGTGTAAATTTTGAGAATAAAATGAAAAAAGAGTTTGATAACCGAGGTGTGGAAGCCATGCGAAGCCTCGATATCTTCGATGTGAATTTTACGGATACCAAAAGAACAGACAAAGAATTGGATGCCGTAGAGGAAAGTCTTTTAGACAAGGACTTCGATGCCATTTTATTTACTAAGATAATCGGGTCTGAAAACCGGCAATCTTTTAGAAAAACCATGAACCAACTATATAATAGCAGAGATGGGTTCAATGAGGATTATCGAAGGCATCAAGACATTTATTATGATGATGAATACTATGAAAATTATACGGTGTACAATGCCGAGACCTCTTTGTACTGTATATGTTCGGGTAAAGAGCGATCGCTGATTTGGCGTGGCAGTATAGACGTTATGGATCCGCGAGATATTGAGAAAACCGTAGACGACTACGTGAAATTGGTCGTGTTGGCCATGGAAGAACAAGATTTAATTTTTAGGAAAGAAAAAGAAGTTGACGATGAAGTTTCTGGTCTATAGCGCAAAGGATTTTGAAGTGCCCTTTTTGAAGCAGGCAAACAAAAATAATCATAAGGTTTCCTACCTAAAAGAAGCTTTAGATACCGATACCGCTATAAAAGCTGTCGGTTTTGAAGCCATCAGCATCTTTTCGGGAGATGATGCCTCATCCATCGTTTTAGAAAAATTATACGATTTGGGTGTACGTCACATTACCATGCGCTCTTCGGGCCACAATAATATTAACCTTAAACTGGCAAAAAATCTTGGTTTTAAGGTTGCGAATGCCCCGGAATATTCGCCTCATGCCATTGCCGAACATGCGATGGCCTTGTTATTGGCACTAAATCGAAAGCTAGTTTTGGCCAATACCCAGGTGCACGACTACAATTTTTTACAAGATGACCTTATGGGTTTCAATTTACATGCTAAGACGGTAGGCATTATTGGAACCGGAAGAATAGGGAGTATTATGACCAAGATTGTTCACGGCTTTGGTTGTGAAATTTTGGCCAATGACCTTGAACCAGATTATGATCTGATCGAACTATGCAATGTTACATATACCTCATTGAACGAGGTCTGTAAACAGTCGGATATTATAAGCCTACATATTCCGCTGAACTACGAAAACTACTATTTGATTAACAAGAACAAACTAGCGATGATGAAGCAAGGTTCTATTTTGATAAACACCTCAAGAGGGGCTATTGTTGAAACCGAAGCATTAATTAAATCACTGGAAGACAAGCATCTTGGCGGGTATTGCACCGATGTATACGAAAAGGAAAAAGGTCTCTTTTTTAGGGACAATTCCAAACATGGAATCAAAGATGAGCGTTTAAAAAAACTATTGTCCTTACCCAACGTGCTGCTAACACCCCACCAAGCCTTTGTAACTAAAGAGGCATTGACCAGTATAGCTGAAATTACCTTTAAAAATATAGATAGTTGGGCGAATGGCAGGGAATGCAAAAATGAGTTGGGGCTTAAAATGATCAATTCATAACAAAGGACTGAATACTTTTCCAAAACCTTCCTTTAACTTTTCGAGCAATGGTCTTTTTAAATACTCTTGGTAAGAAAGTACTTTACTAACGTTTGCATCCTTCAGAAAATCTTCTTTCAATAATTGGGCAAAGGTTTGATCATAAACAATGGCGTTTACCTCGTAATTCTGCTCAAAACTGCGATCGTCCAGATTGGCGGTGCCTATGGTGGTAAGGCTATCATCGCTCACAATAATCTTACTGTGAAGAAAACCATCGGGAAAAAGATAAATCTTAATCCCTGATTTCAGTAGCGATTCAAAATAAGAACGCACACTCCAACTCACGATTTTGTTATCGGCATTTTCCGATACCATTAAGCGAACATCGACCCCACTACGAGCAGTAGTCTGTAATGCCTGCATAATCGCCTGTCCAGGAATAATATATGGATTTGTGATATACACGTATTCTTTGGCCTTGTTGATGATGGTAAAATAAGTTTGTTCCAATGAAGGAAAATCATCGTCGGGACCACCGGAAACAATTTGAACAAGGGTATTGGAATGCCCTATACCGGCTGCGTTGGACAGCAAAATAGGTTCAATCCTTTTTTGGCTCACCAAATACCAATCCATTGCAAAAACATAATCTAGATGACCAGCGGCCGTTCCTTCCAATCTGAGGTGCATATCGTGCCAATTTCCCAAAGCTGGATCACCCTTAAGGTATTTATCCGAAATATTGATTCCGCCGGTAAAGGCCACCCATCCATCGACCACGATTATTTTACGATGGTTCCTGTAATTCACAGAGGATAGAAAACGCCCAAACTTGAAAGGAAGAAAGGGGTATACTTCCACTCCGATAAACGTCAATTTTTTCAAATAGGATTTGCTCAAGGAAAAACTACCGATCCCATCATAAATCATCCTTATCTTAATACCTTGATTAATCTTCTCTTCGAAAAGCAGCAGGAGCCGATCGGCAAGTTCTCCTTCCTCAAAAATGTAGTATTGTAAGTGAATTTGGGTTTGTGCGTTCTCCAAGGCCCTAAAAATGGATTCGAAGGTGGTCTTACCATCTTTTAATAGGTTGAGCTGGTTATGGCCTGTAGTTGGGAAATGAGAATTTTTATAAACCAGCATCATCAATTTTTTATACTCTCCTTTAAGAATGGCCGTATGATGAGTGGTAGGTTTCGGAAGATTAAAGAAGATTTGCTTTTTTAATTTGAGAAGTTTATTCTTCCTCCGATTTCTTCCCAATAAAAGGTACAACAATATACCACCGACAGGAACTGTAAATATGGCCAAAAGCCAAGCTAAGGTTTTAGAGGGTTTTGCACCGTGCAGCAACACTGTAATCACGATTACAATTGCAAAAAGCAAGTAAAGGGAAACTAGTAGAATATACCACATATCAGTACCATTGAATGGTAAAACACCAATTTAGCACGGAATTATAGTAACCGTTATGATAATGGTCAGTTTTGCCGAGAAAGAAGTTCAACAAATATTATCTGGAATCTAATATAGAAAAGGGCAAATAAGGAAAAGTATTGAAAAGTACGAGGTCAAAGGCTTGATTACAAATACCTTGATGGGGTTTCTTAAAGGCCATTTGTGGTCAGCTTACTTATCTAGGTAGGTCAATACATTCTTTTGAATACGTTCTTGAATATCCAAAATATCTGCCTTTACGAATGTTTCGCCAGTAATATTTTCGTAAAGTTCTATATATCTACTGGAAACCGACTCAATGTAATCATCGGACATTTCGGGAACGGTTTGCCCTTCAAGGCCCTGAAAACCGTTTTGAATCAGCCATTGACGTACAAACTCTTTCGATAATTGCTTTTGGGCTTCTCCCCTATCTTGATGCCCTTGGTAACCCTCGGCATAAAAATAACGTGACGAATCAGGGGTGTGAATTTCGTCAATAAGCAAAATTTTTCTGTCTTTGGTCTTTCCGAATTCATATTTGGTATCTACCAGAATCAATCCGCGTTCTGCGGCGATTTCAGTTCCTCTTTGAAAAAGGGCCTTTGTATATTTTTCAAGTACCTCATAATCATCTTCGGAAACAATACCTCGCCTCAAAATATTCTCTTTGGATATATCTTCGTCATGATCGCCCTTCTCAGCTTTGGTAGCCGGGGTAATTATTGGTTCGGGAAACTTGTCGTTTTCTTTCATCCCATCGGGCATGGCCACTCCGCAGAGTATTCGTTTGCCTGCTTTGTATTCTCTGGCCGCATGCCCTGACATATAGCCTCGAATCACCATTTCTACTTTAAACGGCTCACAGGCAATGCCTGCGGCCACATTTGGATCGGGAGTAGCCGTTAACCAATTTGGTACTATATCTTCAGTGGCGGCCATCATCTTTGTCGCTATCTGGTTCAATATTTGGCCTTTGTAGGGAATCCCTTTTGGCATGACCACATCAAAAGCGGACAAGCGATCTGTGGCGACCATGACCAAAATATCATTTTCTAAAGCATAGACCTCTCGGACCTTGCCTTTATAAACACTGATCTGACCTGGAAAATTAAAGTTGGTATCTATTATGACGTTATTCATTCTTCTGGTTTCGGGTTTCCTTCCTATGCCGGGTTTCGGGTTTCGGGTTTCGGAAGTATAAAAAAAAGCTAAAACTGG
>CAZRIE010000178.1:0-5676 GCA_964600075.1 uncultured Flavobacteriaceae bacterium | reverse complement strand
GTTGGCCTACTAGGACTCGAACTTATATGCTTTTAAACTCATATATATCTATTTAACTGAAAACGTGTATTTTAAGTAAAGACAAAAATCAAATAAGACCATATTAAACCAAGGAAAACCACCATTTGTTGTACCTATGTTGTACCCAATTTTTGTATCTTTACTGTACACAATGTCCGATATACGTTAAAAAGTATGGCAACAATCAACACGATATTAAGGAAAAAAAGCAACAAAAAAGGACTTTTTCCTATTTCTGTTCGCGTCACTAAGGATAGAAAATCTACCTACCTGTATACAGGTCAGTATCTTGACCCAAAATTTTGGGACGAGAAAAAACAGCGTGTGAAAAAATCACACCCTAATTCTTCACGTTTAAATAATCTAATCGCAATTAAGCAGGCGGAAGCTAATGCCATTTTATTGGATACCGCTGCAAAAGATGGTGACCATTTTTCTGTTCAAGAACTGAAATCACAATTGACGACAACGCTAACCGGACACTCCTTTTTTGATTACGCTGAAAAACACTTCAAGCAGTTAGAGGAAAGCAAGAAACTTTCTCGTATCGATAGTGAACGTCCACTGCTTAATCGCATTAAGGACTATGTAGGGGACAAAACATTGAGCTTTGACCAGATTACTGTTTCTTTTCTTCGAGGCCTCAAAAGTTATTTAATGGCTAGAGGTACACTAGGGGAAAGAAGTATCGCCAATATTCTTATGTTCATCCGCACGCTGTATAATAGAGCTATACAAGAAAAACTGGTAAAACAAGAATTTTATCCATTTGGGTCAGAAAAGGGCAAGATTAGAATCAAAATCCCTCAATCAGTCAAAATAGGCCTAACCGGTAAAGAAATTGCTCGTATCGAAAATTTAGACCTTTCAGAACATGCACCACATAACCATGCTCGGAATGTTTGGTTGTTCAGCTTTTACTTAGCAGGAATGCGCATCGCGGATGTTTTAAAAATTAGATGGAGGGATATTCAAGAAGGGCGGCTCTATTATCAGATGAACAAAAACAGCAAAGTAATCTCATTAAAAATATCAGATAAGCTTCAAAACCTTATTAACAAGTATGCCAGCCCTTCTCTTAGCATTGATGACTTTATTTTTCCGGAATTAAGAGGTATTGACCGTAACAATACCGACCGTATGCTGCGCAGCACAAAAAATGCTACCTTGAAATTCAATAAGCATTTAAAGAAAATTGCTGAAAAGGCCGAGATCAGCAAAAAAATAACCATGCATATCGCCCGTCATTCATTTGGTAATATTGCAGGAGATAAGATTCATCCGCTGATGCTTCAAAAACTCTATCGTCACAGCGATTTAAAAACGACCATAAACTACCAGGCTAATTTTATACATAAAGAAGCTGATGAGGCTTTAGATGCTGTAATAAATTTTTAGATTTTTTAGTTGGTGTTCCGCTTTCTCTTTCTTCTCCCTATCCACAAAAAAGCGCCCTTCAGGGCGCAAAATTCCATATCAACGCACATCTTTTAAGTTTATAAGGAAGGCCACATACCCGTGCTTTTCCTCTTGAGTTTCGTAAAATCCGTAAACTCGTCCTTGAACCCATTGTACATCTCCTCGGTTTTCTTACCGCTACCGCCCAAGAACGAACTAATGGCATAAACGCCTTTTCTGAGCAATCGGTTCTGTTGGATACTGGATTGTCTTTGGGATACTTGAACAAGACACTGCCGAAGTCCATTGTCCATATGGTGGTACACCATTTCCCGGTGCAGGTTCGGGTGTGCTTTTTCCACAGTTAGCATAAAGGCAACTTTATCGTACATTCCCCTTTCCATAAGATGCCCCACCCATAGGTTTTCGAGCTTGTTCCTGCCCTCTTCAACGAGCTTTTTGATGACGGGTTGTTGTCCCTGTAATGTTGTTGTCAGATCGGGAATGGATCTCAAATACTGGCTCGTCCGTTTCGGCAACCGGTAACTTGATTTATTATCCGTATAAATCGATTTGACCTCGAACCCTTCCTTTCCCTTTACAAAATAGAACCCTTTGGCATTGAACAAGGCGATATAGTCCTTAGGGGATTTCTCAAAAGGGGCGTGCGTCCGTTCGGCATTCTTTATATACGAACCCATGGCGACACTTTCATATTGCTTTTTGTAAACTGGATTCATTTTTTCATAGAGCTTCGGAAATATCATGGGCAGGAAAATGGCCGATGCCGTCAACTTGGGGCTATTTTCAGGGGACTGTTCCGATAACATTTCCAGCACCAGATGGTTTTGACGGACGAATCCCGAGGATACATGTTTTTCCATTTCCTTCGGAAAAGGCAAATTACTCAGCGTTACAGGAACGGCATGCTTGTTCGAATTCGTAAAGGACAACTTATTGTCATGATACTTTACCCCCAAAGCTTGGAACAAAAGACGAACGCTCCCCTGTTTTATACCTACATCGAAAACCTCTTTTTTCAATACCTTCCCGATGAGCTTGAATTTGTTTTCCAAGGTTTCCTTTTCTTTTTTGGTTTCAAGTTCGTATAATCTTTCCTTGACCATGGGAAAGGCATTTTCCAGCGCTTTCCTGAATTCCCTTTTTTGACTATTTGGCACATAGCGTTCAAGGAATTTGTAATTTTTTGATTCGGTTAGGTCGTTAATAATATCACCAAAATTCCTGGTCATGATATGTTCCGATAGCAGTCCTTCCTGTTTCGGGGATACCAGATAGGATGTTGTCAATGCCTCTTTTATCGTTTTTTGGATTTCCAATTTGAACTGCTTGCTTTCGGTATCGATTTGAGTGGGTTCGTTGCCGTTACCGAAAATATCAAGACGGTTTTGCATTCGGATTTTTTGGGCAAGTTCCCTTGCTCTGAAAACATAGTTTGATCTGTCATAGATGGTAAATCCCTCGATAACATGTTCCTTCTTGTCCAGTTTGATGTCGATGCCCTGATATCCTTTGACTACGTCTTCTAAATCATACGGATGGATAGTTTGAAAAAGGTCATAGGTGGTCTCTATCTGTTTCAAGAGCCGTTTTCGGTGCATCGGCAGCAGCTTCGATTTGGAATGTGTATCGAATACCTTTTGCAGTTTCGGGCCGCTCAGCCCTCGGTGTACGGTCGAACCATTGATAAACCTTGTCCGATAGCCTTTTTGGTTGTTCAGTCCATACTTTACCCCTATCCTACCCGATTCGTTTTTGGTCCGCTTCACTTCAATATGATAGGGCTTGACCAGTCTTGCGAGTTCTTCGAAACTACGCACCCTGTATTTTTGGTTGATGCCGTTCAGTACGTCCTGCAAATAATATTTCGTCCCTTGGGTCGCATCCATGCCGAACTGTAGCTCGGGCGAACGGTATATCGGGAGTTGCCTTTTCTGTTTCGTCGTTGGCGCCGGGGACAGGCCGTACTTTTTTTCTAGGCGTTGCCGTATCGCCATGCTCCTTCTATGGCTATTGAAGATTCCAATTACTTTTCCGTCTTCCTTTACGTTGGTCGTTACGATATGGACATGCTCGTGCTTGGTGTCGTTGTGCCTTACCACGACATAGGGCTGTTCCCCATAGCCCATTTCCTGCATGTATTCTTTGGAGATTTCATAGAAGGTCTTATTCTCAAGGTGTTCCCCGTGTGGAAGGTTCAGGCTGATATGTGCATACCGATTCTTGGTTGCGTTCCGCTGCCCCTGAAAGTGGAGCACACTCCCGAAGAACTTTGGCGATATACTTTGGGAAAAGGTGTTAGCGTAACCGAGTACTTGCATACCCTCTTTTCCGAAGACATAGTTCAATGTTCCCGTACAGGTTTCGCCATAATTGATTTGTCCTATCATCCTGTTCGTTCTTCCATCATAATTTCTATGAGCTCGTGCAGCAGTTCGTTGGACTTTTTTATTTCCCGTTCGAGGTTCGAATTCGGGCTTCTCATATTCTTGTAGTGGGATATCTTGACCAATTGGTTGATGTTGTTGCCTATCTTGTTGATGTTGTAGGCAAGGTTCGAGGTGTCTGGCAGCACATCTTTTTCTTCGGCCCCTTGTTGCAAGACCAATCTTCTAAGAAGCGGACTTACCGTGCCCCTTTCCGAAATATCCAGGTTATAGGATTCGCATATTTTTCTCAGTCTTTCATATTCCGTATCGTTGAACCGGAGCATTACGTTGTGGTACCGCTTCTTGTTTCCCAATCGTTTTCGGCCTCTTTTCCGTTGTTCCATTTTCGTTGCTTTTTAAGCAAAACACTTCGCCAGAAGTAGCCGATTCTAAGTTACTTAGAATACACCTCGCTATCCGTTTCACGGATAAATATAGATAATCACTTTTGAATATAACTAACTTATAATCAATTATTTAACTCATTAAAACATATCGAACCATATAAGAATATATGGGTACAAATACGAAATTTATCTGGTCTAATATGGTGTTGAAAAAATAGTAGAAAGGCATGAAAGCATTCAAGTTTTTTGTGGGTAGGGAGAGAAAAGTTCAAGCGGTTTTTCGCCGCTTGTGCTTTTGTGCGGCACCGAGGTTGTCGTTCAAAACTGGAACGGAAAGACTCCCCAAGCGGACCGGCGAAGCGTGTCCGGATGGGGAGGATCGGAGCGGAAGGGTTGTGCGACTTCCGCAGGGGCTTGGAAATATTTATAGGTGCAAAAGTTAAATATCCATATTCCCCTCTGACAAAAATTTCCACTTGATATCTTTGTTTAATCTATTACTCGGAACCCTGAACCAACAGAAATATTTATAAAGATTTGATAACTATAGATAACAAATTATTTATCACAAAAGAAGTCAGTTCGATTACGGTAGCCTATGCTAAAAAAGTAGTGTTCCGTAAGTTATTGATGGCGTTTTGCTTTGGATCAGAATCAAATATTGGAACGATTACCGACTTGTGTAAAAGCATAAATTTTTATGGTTTTAGCATGCCCTATGAAATAGAACGTGACCTATCCGAATTCGTATGGCGGTTAAAAAAATTCTTGAAAAAGATGAACTCACCGCTATACACTTTTGGGTGTTGAACCAAAAATATATGTGCTATTTGGAAGAATTTGAATGTGATGACGATACCTATTCAGAAAAGGAATTCGATAGGGAATTTGGCAGGTCTTTAGCCCATAAAATCTATGAACCGCAAAATAGTGATTTGGAACATGGGACTTTTGAGGAACTCAAATTCTTCTTATGCGATTTTGCCAGTGAATTTGATTTATCGGTAATGGATGAATTCACATCTGAACAAATAGTCGAGATTATTGATATGTATTGCTCATCAAATAATCCTTTACCAGTATTCCAGTCAAAAATTATTACGGACAATTAACTCAAACAAAAGGTGCATACTGAAAAAAGTTCATCCTTTCATTGAACTTTGTAGTTGTTATCATAGTTCATGCCAATGACCAAAATAGACTCCTATTACAATTCAAATCCTCATATGTTTAATCAATCGATATCAAAATCATCCATATACCAATCAGATGTGTTATCGGAACCAGAGCCTGACCCCCGAATATAAAAGACATTCAATAGAATTAAAATTAGAACGCCTATCCCAAGTGCAACTAAAGATTTTATCTGTCCGTTTGACAAATCCATTTAATGTCGAGTTTTCACCCTTTATCTAGACTTTGGATAACCTTTGAGGACTATAATTTGGCAACTCCAATAC
>CAZRIE010000177.1:0-5774 GCA_964600075.1 uncultured Flavobacteriaceae bacterium | reverse complement strand
GGAGTTAACATCATGGAGTTCTGTAAGCAGTTCAATGCGCGAACGCAGGACAAACCAGGCAAGATATTGCCAGTTGTTATCACCGTCTATAAAGACAAGTCTTTTGACTTTGTCGTAAAAACACCACCGGCGGCAGTTCAATTGTTGGAAGCAGCTAAGATTAAAAAAGGATCTGGCGAACCAAACCGAGTAAAATCAGGTAATGTTACTTGGGACCAAGTCAAGGCGATAGCCGAAGACAAGATGGTAGACCTCAATGCCTTTACTGTAGAATCGGCCATGAGTATGGTCGCAGGTACGGCAAGGTCTATGGGTTTGAAAGTTGCAGGTAAACGACCTTTTTAAAATCTTAAAAGCAATTTAAATGGCAAAGTTAACAAAGAAACAAAAGGAGGCCCATACCAAAATCGATAAGGATAAATTGTATTCTGTCGAAGAAGGTGCTGCTTTGGTAAAAGAGATTACTAGTACAAAATTTGATGCATCCGTTGATTTGGCGATTCGTTTGGGTGTTGATCCAAGAAAGGCCAATCAGATGGTTCGTGGGGTAGTTACACTTCCACATGGTACCGGTAAAGATGTTAAGGTTTTGGCTTTGGTTACTCCTGACAAAGAGGCAGAGGCTACAGAAGCAGGAGCAGATTTTGTTGGGTTGGACGAGTACTTGGATAAAATCAAAGGCGGTTGGACGGATGTTGATGTCATCATCACCATGCCAAGCGTAATGGGTAAGCTAGGGCCATTGGGCCGTGTTTTAGGACCACGTGGACTTATGCCCAATCCGAAAACGGGTACTGTTACTATGGATGTCGCTAAAGCGGTATCCGACGTAAAAGCGGGTAAAATCGATTTCAAGGTGGACAAAACAGGTATTGTGCACGCTGCAGTAGGTAAAGCATCCTTTTCTGCAGATAAAATTGCGGACAATGCCAATGAGTTATTGGATACTTTAATGAAGATGAAGCCAGCTGCTGCAAAAGGCGTTTACATGAAAAGTATATTCATGTCAAGCACCATGAGCCCGAGCGTTCAATTGGATCCAAAGACAGTTTAATCGAACTGGGTAGTTCAAAATTTACAGTATGACAAGAGAAGAAAAAGCAAACGTAATACAAGATTTGACTTCGCAGTTGGCCGATAGTCCCACCATTTATTTGGCAGATATATCGGGATTGAACGCAGCACAGACCTCCGATTTGAGGAGGGCAGCTTTTAAAGCAAACGTGAAATTAGCGGTTGTCAAGAATACCTTGCTTGCAAAAGCAATGGAAGCTTCAGAAAAAGAGTTCGGTGAACTTCCCGAAGTGCTCAAGGGCAATACTTCGTTGATGTTTTCCGAAATCGGGAACGCTCCTGCAAAGCTCATCAAGAATTTCAGAAAGAAATCGGATAAGCCGCTACTAAAAGGAGCTTTTGTTGAAGAAGCAATTTATATTGGTGATGAAAATTTGGATGCATTGGTAAGCATCAAATCCAAAGAAGAAATGATCGGTGAGATCATCGGATTGTTGCAATCGCCTGCTAAGAACGTTATTTCCGGATTGAAATCCGGCGGTGGTAAATTGGCCGGCATCCTTAAGACATTATCAGAAAGATAAGTACGCACTATAAACTAAGTATATTTTAAAATTTTATTAAACGATAGAAAAATGGCAGATTTAAAAGAATTCGCAGAACAATTAGTAAACTTGACCGTAAAAGAGGTTAACGAGTTGGCTGATATATTAAAAGATGAGTATGGTATCGAGCCTGCAGCCGCAGCCGTTGCAGTTGCCGCTGGTGGAGCTGGTGCAGAAGCTGGTGAAGCAGCCGAAGAGCAAACGGAATTCGACGTAATCATAACCGCAGCAGGTGGTTCTAAATTAGCTGTAGTTAAATTGGTAAAAGAATTGACCGGTCTTGGATTGAAAGATGCCAAAGATATCGTTGATAGCGCGCCTAAAGCCGTTAAGGAAGGTGTTTCTAAAGACGAAGCAGAAGGAATCAAGAAATCATTAGAAGAAGCAGGAGCAGAAGTTGAGCTTAAATAATAGCAGCAACCATAGCACTTTGGTTTAGGTCTTTTTTCGTCGTCGGCGGAGCTAGACCTAAGCCATTTTATACAGGTAAGATTTATGTATATGAAGTTATATACGACCCGAATTTAGTATTCACGTTCAAAATACTGTCCATAGATGTTCACACAACACACTGAGAGAATAAATTTTGCATCTGCTAAGAACACGCCGGCGTATCCGGATTTCTTGGACATTCAGATCAAGTCGTTTCAAGACTTTTTTCAACTTGAGACCAAATCTGATGAAAGAGGTGTCGAAGGTTTATATAACACCTTCCAAGAGAACTTCCCCATTACGGATACCAGAAACCAATTCGTACTAGAATTTTTAGATTACTTCATCGATCCACCGCGATATTCCATTCAAGAATGTATCGAGCGTGGTTTGACGTACAGCGTTCCTTTAAAGGCACGTTTGAAATTATATTGTACTGATCCCGAACATGAAGATTTCGAAACCATCGTACAAGATGTGTATTTGGGTACGATTCCCTACATGACACCAAGTGGTACGTTTGTTATCAACGGCGCCGAAAGGGTAGTGGTCTCCCAATTGCACCGCTCGCCAGGGGTGTTCTTCGGACAATCTTTCCACGCTAACGGAACCAAGTTGTATTCCGCAAGAGTTATTCCGTTCAAAGGATCATGGATTGAATTCGCGACCGATATCAATGGTGTGATGTACGCCTATATCGATCGAAAGAAGAAATTACCTGTGACTACCTTGTTCAGGGCTATTGGTTTTGAACGAGATAAGGATATTTTGGAAATTTTTGACCTCTCTGAGGAAGTAAAAGTTTCAAAAGCAGGATTAAAAAAAGTATTGGGGCGTAAATTGGCTGCCAGAGTTTTGAACACATGGCACGAAGATTTTGTAGATGAGGATACTGGTGAGGTAGTTTCCATCGAACGAAATGAGATTATCTTGGATCGCGATACCGTTTTGGAAAAGGATCATATCGATGAAATTATCGATGCCGATGTGAAGACCATCCTTTTACATAAAGAAAACAATGCACAGTCTGACTATGCAATTATTCATAATACGCTACAAAAAGATCCTACAAACTCTGAAAAGGAAGCTGTAGAACATATTTACCGTCAATTGAGAAACGCTGAGCCGCCCGATGAGGAGACCGCACGTGGTATCATTGACAAATTGTTCTTCTCTGATCAACGCTACAACTTAGGTGAAGTCGGGCGTTACCGAATGAACAAGAAATTGCAGTTGGATATCGGAATGGATAAGCAAGTCTTGACTAAAGAAGATATCATCACGATTATCAAATATTTGATCGAGCTCATCAATTCAAAAGCCGAGATCGATGATATTGATCACCTTTCTAACCGTCGTGTACGTACTGTTGGTGAGCAACTTTCATCACAATTTGGTGTTGGTTTGGCTCGTATGGCAAGAACCATTCGTGAGCGAATGAACGTTCGTGATAACGAAGTGTTTACGCCTATCGATTTGATTAACGCCAAGACTTTGTCTTCTGTAATCAATTCGTTCTTTGGTACAAACCAGTTATCTCAGTTTATGGATCAAACGAATCCATTGGCGGAGATAACGCACAAAAGAAGATTATCGGCGCTAGGGCCAGGTGGACTTTCACGTGAAAGAGCAGGTTTTGAGGTTCGTGATGTTCACTATACACATTATGGTAGACTTTGCCCGATAGAAACTCCTGAAGGACCAAACATTGGTTTGATTTCCTCACTTGCGGTTTTTGCGAAGGTGAACCCGATGGGCTTTTTAGAAACTCCCTATCGTAAAGTCACTGACTCGAAGGTGAATACCAAAGAATTTATTTACTTGAGTGCCGAGGAGGAGGAAGGAATGAAAATTGCCCAAGCGAACATTCCACTTAAAGACAACGGTCAAATCGACAGCGAAAAGGTTATTGCCCGTGAAGAAGGCGATTTCCCCGTAGTAGATCCATCAGAAGTCAATTATACAGATGTTGCGCCGAATCAGATTGCATCGATTTCTGCATCCTTGATTCCGTTTTTGGAACATGATGATGCAAACCGCGCCTTGATGGGCTCGAATATGATGCGCCAGGCCGTTCCTTTATTGAAACCACAGTCTCCGATTGTCGGTACTGGATTGGAACGTCAGGTCGCTTCCGACTCTAGGGTTTTGATCAATGCCGAAGGTGATGGAACTATTGATTATGTTGATGCCGAGAAAATTATTGTCAAATATAAAAGAAGTGAAGCCGAGAAACTGGTGAGTTTTGAAGAAGATTCGAAATCATACAACTTGGTTAAATTCAGAAAAACAAACCAAGGTACCAGTATCAATTTGAAACCTATCGTTCAAAAAGGCGATAAGGTCAAAAAAGGGCAAGTACTTTGCGAGGGATATGCAACAGAAAAAGGGGAACTGGCTTTGGGCAGAAACCTTACCGTAGCATTTATGCCTTGGAAAGGATATAACTTTGAGGATGCCATTGTGATTTCTGAAAAGGTAGTTCGAGAGGATATCTTTACCTCCATTCACGTGGACGAGTATTCTTTGGAAGTTCGAGATACCAAACTAGGTGCCGAAGAACTGACCCATGATATTCCGAACGTTTCCGAAGAAGCTACAAAAGATCTTGATGAAAACGGAATGATCCGTATCGGTGCCGAAGTAAAACCTGGGGATATATTAATCGGTAAAATTACGCCGAAAGGGGAATCAGATCCCACGCCGGAAGAAAAATTGCTACGTGCAATATTCGGTGATAAGGCCGGTGATGTAAAGGATGCTTCATTGAAAGCTTCTCCCTCTTTGCGGGGTGTTGTTATAGAAAAGAAGTTGTTCTCAAGATCTGTAAAGGACAAAAGAAGGCGTTCCGAGGATAAGGAAGACTTGAATAAGTTGGAGTTGGAATACGAAGTGAAGTTTCAAGAACTGAAGGATGTTCTTATTGAAAAACTGTTCACTTTGGTCAACGGTAAAACATCACAAGGGGTGTTGAACGATTTGGGCGAAGAAGTTTTACCAAAAGGTAAAAAATACACCCAAAAAATGCTAAACTCGGTCGATGATTTTGCCCACTTGGTTGGCGGAAGTTGGACAACCGACAAGGATAACAACAACGCTGTAACTGATTTACTGCACAACTACAAAATCAAGTTGAATGACCTTCAAGGGAATTTGAGAAGGGATAAGTTTACGATTTCCGTTGGTGACGAATTGCCGGCAGGTATCATGAAATTGGCTAAGGTCTATATCGCCAAAAAGCGTAAGCTTAAGGTAGGTGATAAAATGGCAGGCCGTCACGGTAATAAGGGTATTGTATCGCGTATTGTACGTCAAGAAGATATGCCTTTCTTAGAAGATGGAACTCCTGTTGATATCGTATTGAATCCGTTAGGTGTACCATCACGTATGAACATCGGTCAGATCTATGAAACTGTACTCGGTTGGGCAGGTCTTAAATTAGGGAAAAAGTATGCGACCCCGATTTTTGATGGCGCCACTTTGGATCAAATCAATGAATATACAGACGAGGCAGGTATCCCAAGATTTGGTCATACTTATCTTTTTGATGGTGGAACAGGGCAACGTTTCGATCAACCTGCAACAGTGGGTGTCATCTATATGTTGAAATTGGGCCATATGGTAGATGACAAGATGCACGCTCGTTCTATTGGACCATACTCATTGATTACACAACAACCTCTGGGTGGTAAAGCCCAATTTGGTGGTCAGCGTTTTGGAGAG
>CAZRIE010000176.1:0-5861 GCA_964600075.1 uncultured Flavobacteriaceae bacterium | reverse complement strand
CTATCTCCTATAATACCCCTAAAATCTAAATTCGCACTTCTTACTTCAAAAATCCCAAATCATTTAATTTTGATGCTCAATATTCTTGTAGGCATCGATCACTTTCTTGACCAATTTGTGTCTGATGACATCTTTATCATCAAGGTATACGATCTCAATGCCCTGCGTGTTCTTTAAAATCAATAAAGCTTCTTTAAGTCCTGAAATCACCCTTCTGGGTAAATCAATTTGTCCAGGATCACCTGTAATCAAGAACTTGGCATTTTTACCCATTCTTGTCAAGAACATTTTCATTTGGGCATGAGTGGTATTCTGGGCCTCGTCAAGAATAACGAATGCATTATCAAGGGTTCGGCCGCGCATAAAGGCTAAAGGCGCAATCTGAATAATTTGACTTTCAATCAAGTGCGCCAGTTTTTCTGCAGGAATCATATCGCGAAGACCGTCGTACAAAGGTTGCATGTAAGGATCTAACTTTTCTTTTAGATCACCGGGCAGAAAGCCAAGGTTCTCCCCTGCCTCAACAGCAGGTCTGGTCAAAATAATACGTTTTACTTGCTTTTCCTTCAATGCTTTTACAGCCAAAGCCACCCCTGTGTAGGTCTTTCCGGTACCTGCGGGACCAATAGCGAAGACCATATCATTCTTTTTGGCTGCATCGACCACTTTTCGTTGGTTTACGGTCTGCGCCTTTATAAGTCTACCGTTAACGCCATGCACTAGAGTCTCACCACTATTTTCAGGTGAGGCATAATCCGCGGAAGTATTGCTTGTCAACACCCTTTCGATTACATTTTCATCAAGCTTGTTGTATTTTGCAAAATGTGCGGTCAACATATCGAAACGTCGATCGAACTCCTCTAAAAGTTCTTGGTCGCCATATACTTTTATTTTACTCCCCCTAGCTACGATTTTAAGCTTCGGAAAATACTTCTTCAACAAGTTAATATTTTGGTTCTGCTGCCCAAAAAATTCTCTGGGGCTTATCTCGGTGAGTTCTAGTATAAGTTCGTTCAAAAAATAGGAGTGTTAAGATTAAAACGGATCATATAATATTTCGCTTGGCTATTTTTTTGTTCTAATTTTGTTTAGCAAACTTAACGAAAAATTCAGTTTGCCTAATTAAAAACATATCAACATTGCTGTATGGCAATAATAACCTTAACTACGGATTTCGGACTGAAAGACCATTTTGTAGGTACTTTAAAAGGTACCATCTATAAGGAACTTGCCGATGCCAAGATTGTTGATATTTCACATGATATCAGTCCGTTCAATATTCAAGAGTGCGCCTATATTCTTGAGAACTCCTATAAAAGTTTTCCCGAGGGCACTATTCATATCGTAGGAGTAGACTCCGAACCAACCCCTGAAAATCAGCATATCGCCGTTTTAATCGATGGCCATTATTTTATAAGTGCTAACAACGGGGTCATTGGTTTGATTACTTCCGAAAGAAAGCCCGAAAAAGTAGTCGAGTTAAATATTCCCAATCCGCTACATGGTTCGTTTCCGGTGATGGATGTATTCGTTCAGGTGGCCTGCCATATCGCTCGAGGCGGCACTTTAGAGGTCGTAGGCAAACCTTTCGGCCAACTCAAAGATCTACGGGAATTCGCACCTAGCGTTACGGATAATGGGAAGAAAATTATAGGCAGCGTTATCTACATCGATAATTATGGTAATGTAGTGACCAACATTCATAAAAATTTCTTCGAGGCCTATCGACAGGGTAGGAATTTTGAACTCAATGCCCGTACCACCAAAATAAAACAGATTCATAACAAATACAGCGACATCATCAATTTTGATCTCGAAAAGAGCCAGCGCAGAGGTGCCGGAGATCTTTTGGCACTTTTCAATTCTGCTGACTATATCGAGCTGGCCATCTATAAAAGTGATTTAAATACTGTAGGCGGGGCTTCTACGCTATTGGGACTGGATTATCGCGATACTATTACGGTCAACTTTGTTTAAGGTTTTCGGTTGTTTGTCGTTTGCAGTTTAAAAAGCACAAATATAAGCCGGTCAGCAGCAGGTGGGTTCTAGTGTCAAGTTCAAACCGCTGCAAATTTGGTTACAAGTTTCCGGAGAGGAAATGTCTTTATATTTGGAAAGATAGTTTTAAGCCTTAATTTTGGACGATTTTAAATTAATAGCCCTCCTATTCTTAAGTCAAAAAACAAAAACCAGAAACAATAGAATCCCCGAATAATGCTTGCCATTTTTAAACGCGAAATAACTTCTTTTTTTACCTCACCGGTCGGCTATCTGGTCGTAAGCTTGTTTTTGATACTCAACGGTCTTTTTCTCTGGGTGTTTAAGGGCCAGTTCAATATTTTCGAATATGGGTTTGCCGATTTGAGTAACTTCTTTTTATTGGTGCCTTGGGTGTTTTTGTTTTTGATTCCCGCAATTACCATGAAGAGTTTTTCCGAGGAAAAAAAATTGGGTACTTTGGAACTTTTGCTTATTATGCCGATATCGATTTGGCAAACCGTTTTGGGGAAGTTTTTCGGAACTTTCGTTTTAGGGTTGATTGCCCTTATACCCACCTTGCTCTATGTGTACACGGTTTCGCAATTGGGCACAACCGAAGGAAACTTGGATATGGGGCTTGTTATCGGCTCGTACTTTGGGACATTATTTCTTATGGCCTCTTACACGGCAATCGGCATATTCGCTTCAACCCTTTCCGAAAACCAGATCGTTGCCTTTATTATAGGTCTGGTTCTGTGTTTTTTTATGTACTATGGTTTCGAAAGCCTTTCGACAATTTTTGAAGACGGACAAACTTCACTAGTAGTCCAAAATTTAGGAATGAAACATCATTTTGAAAGTATTTCGCGTGGAGTTTTAGATACGAGAGATTTAATCTACTTTATTTCCCTTTCTGTATTCTTTCTTTTTCTCACCGTTTTGCAACTCAAAAACACCACTAAGTAATGAAAAAAACGCTCGTTACTTTTCTGATTTATTTGGTATTATTGCTCGTAATCAACACCTTAAGTAGTTTTCTCTATACGCGCTTTGACCTGACCGAAGATAATCGCTTTACACTTTCAGAGCCCTCAGTTAATGTAATTTCAAATTTTGAAAAACCGGTCATTGTCGATGTACTTTTAGAAGGCAACCTTCCCCCTGAATTTGCAAAACTACAGACCGAAACTCGCCATATTTTAGAAGAGTTTGCTTCCCTAAATAGCAACATAAAATTCAGCTTTGTGAATCCTTTGGAAGATGCAGTGCAAATCGAAGGCACCCTCACTGATTTGCAAGCATTAGGGCTAAAGCCAGCGCAGGTAACGGTTGAGGAGAATGGTAAGATCTCTCAAGAAATTGTCTTTCCTTGGGCGATGGTCAATTACAATAACAAAACAGTAAAGGTTCCGCTATTAAAAAATAAACTAGGGGCAACCTCCGAAGAACGTATCAACAACTCTGTACAACATTTGGAATATGCTTTTGCCGATGCCTTTTCTAAAATCAATATCAAGCAAAAAAAGCAAGTGGCCATTATTAAAGGCAATGGCGAGCTCGAAGATATTTATCTAGCAGATTTCTTGACCTCGATCCGCGATTACTACAATATTGGCGCGATTACTTTGGATTCAGTGGCAACGAATCCGCAGAAAACATTGGATCAATTGAAAGGATACGATTTGGCTTTGGTCGCCAAACCCACGGAAGCCTTTTCGGATATCGAGAAATATATATTAGATCAATACATTGTGGATGGCGGAAAATCGATATGGCTCATTGACCAGGTCAATATCGAACTCGATAGCCTTTTCAACGAACAGGGAACGGCCCTGGCCCTGGCCCGCGATTTGAACCTCAGCGATTTCTTCTTTAAATATGGGATTCGTATCAATCCCGATTTGGTTAATGATATGTACTTCACGCAAATCGTATTAGCAACAGGTGAAGGCAACGAATCACAGTACAATCCCGTGCCCTGGTACTACAATCCTATGGTTTTTACAGGAAGCGACCATCCTATTACCAATAATCTTGAAGCCCTTCGGTTTCAGTTTGCCAGTTCCATCGACACCCTATCCAATGAAAATAAAAAGACGGTACTACTTAGAAGTTCCCCGCTCTCCCGTTTAGAAGGTACTCCCAAACAAATTAGCCTCGATATCATCAATACACCTCCGAAAAAAGAAGAATATAACCAAGGCAACAAGCCTATGGCGGTATTGGTCACGGGTAAATTCAATTCCGCTTTTGTCAACCGTGTCAAGCCGATTAAGCTAGACGAGGTTTTGGATAAAGGAAAAGAAAACAAGATGTTAGTCGTAGCCGACGGTGACCTAATCAAGAACCAAGTTCGTAACGGTCGCCCCTTAGAATTGGGGTACGATAAATGGACGAATAACAACTACGGCAACAAAGAATTTTTGATAAACAGCCTCAATTACCTTTTGGACGATACCGGACTTATAAACATTCGAAATAAAAAAGTTACCATCCCGTTTTTGGATGTTAAAAAAATTGCAGAGCAAAAAACGAAATGGCAGCTACTGAACATTGGCCTTCCCGTGGTGTTGACCCTTATTTTCGGGCTGTTGTTCAACTACTTTAAAAAGCGGAAATACGGCACCTAGATGTTGATAAGTTTGTTTCGGTAAAAAGAGCAATTCAAATATCTTTGTTTGTCTTGAGTTTTAAAAACCTTTAATTACTTTCAAGATATTTTTAGAACCCTATATTCCACAAATTGAAATAACATTTACCTATGAAATTCATAGTATCGAGCACCTATCTTTTAAAACAACTGCAAGTTTTGGGCGGTGTCATCAACAACAGCAATACACTACCTATTTTGGACAATTTTTTGTTCGATTTAAAGCAGGATAAATTAACGGTCTCGGCTTCCGACCTTGAAACCACTATGAGTTCGGTTCTGAACGTCGATTCCGATAACGAGGGCACCATCGCCGTACCGGCCAGATTGCTCCTTGAAACCTTAAAGACCTTCCCCGAGCAACCTTTGACTTTTGTGGTAGAAGACAACAATACGGTTGAAATCAGCTCGAACCATGGTAAATATGCTTTGGCCTACGCTGATGGCGCTGAATTTCCAAAAGCCGTTGAATTGGCCAATCCAAGTTCGACTACGCTAATAGGCGATATTTTATCCACGGCTATCGATAAGACCATTTTTGCAGCAGGCAACGACGATTTACGCCCCGTAATGAGTGGTGTGTTCTTTCAATTTTCCACTGAAAATTTGACTTTCGTAGCCACCGATGCCCATAAATTGGTAAAGTATCAGCGTACCGATGTCACGGCATCTCAAGTGGCCGAATTCATTATGCCCAAAAAGCCATTGAATTTACTAAAAGGTATTTTGGGAGGAAGCGAATCGGACGTTCTCATAGAATACAACGATAGTAATGCGAAGTTCAGCTTTGAGAATACCGAATTGATCTGCCGTTTAATCGATGGGAAGTACCCAAATTATGAGGCTGTAATTCCTAAAGAAAATCCGAATAAGTTATCGATTTCCAGAAACCAGTTTTTAAGTTCGGTGAAACGTGTGGCTATATTCTCTAACAAGACAACCCATCAAATACGTTTAAAAATTGCCGGAGCCGAATTGAACATTTCCGCTGAAGATATCGATTATAGTAACAAGGCAGAAGAACGGTTGACCTGCGCTTATCAAGGCGATGATATGCAAATCGGATTCAACTCACGTTTCTTGACCGAAATGTTGAATAATCTAAATTCAGATGAAGTTTCTTTGGAGATGAGCCTTCCGAATCGCGCAGGTATTTTGACTCCAGTAGATGGCTTGGACGAAGGCGAGAACGTTACGATGTTGGTAATGCCTGTGATGTTGAATAACTAGA
>CAZRIE010000175.1:0-5948 GCA_964600075.1 uncultured Flavobacteriaceae bacterium | reverse complement strand
AAAAAAACAAAGTCTATTTTAGAAAAGAGTACCCAAAATCGATATTCCTATTGTACAGTAGAACTTAAGCAGGGCGAAAAAGCTACCGTAGCCCTCGCGCCATAAACTTATAAATACCTTATGCTTAAAAATTCCTTTTACCTCAAACCAAGTAGGATGAGTACCTATTTGATTCTGCTTACTGTCCCATTTTTGATGCTAAAAATTCAATCAGGTATTGCCCAATAAACAAAATGCGCGAAATAGATATTTACTTTTTAGAAAAAGAGGAGCCCTTCAAAAGCTGTTTAATGGCCCTGAGAAATTCCATTCTTACCCATGACACAACTATCGTGGAAATCAGAAAATATGGTATGCCGTGCTATTGTTATAAAAACAAAATGTTCTGCTATCTTTGGACCGATAAAAAAACGGATGAACCCTACATTCTCTTTGTTGAGGGGAAGCACCTCGACCATCCACAATTGGAAGTTGGCAAACGTTCTCGTATGAAGGTATTCAGAATCGACCCGAATAAAGATTTACCTATAGAGACTATCGAATTATTACTGAACAAAGCTTTGGACTTATACAAAAATGGAACGATTAAAACTAAATAGCACTTATACCAAATAAAATCCAAACGGATTTGAAATATAGTTGAGCCCATCTATAATCCTGCTTGCCCATACCGAAACCTTTTCCTATTTTTAGGATATATCCCCCGAAACATTCGAAACAAGTGTTTACTTAAATATGATTTATTTATGAAAAATGTATTCGACCCTGCCGACTCTAAAGAATTAGTTAACCGTATCAATACCCTGAACGCCGACACCTCAAACCTATGGGGCAAAATGAGCGCTTCACAAATGTTGGCACATTGCAATGTCGCGTACGACATTACATATACCGATAAATACCCCAAACCCAAAGGCTTTAAAAAATTCATGATCAAGCTGTTCGCCAAAAACCTCGTGGTAGGACCGAAGCCCTACAAAAAGAATATGCGCACCGCTCCTGAATTTCTGATTACCAATGAACGGGACTTTGAAAAGGAAAAGAAAAAAATAATCGAGAATATCGAAAAGACCCAAAAGTTAGGGGCCACCCATTTCCACAATAAAGAATCACATGCTTTTGGGCCACTCACAGAAAAAGAGTGGAATATACTTTTCTTTAAGCATCTCGACCATCATTTGGAACAGTTTGGTGTCTAGTACGGAATATGCTTATTTCACCAAATCAAATATTCGGGTATACTTGATGATAAAACTGTTGTTAAGTGCGTTACCATCTAGTAGATTATAGTTCCATACGACGAAGAGGCCAGTATTGGCACGTTGTAACCAACTGAAGCGGAGGTTCGCAGCCCAAAGTTGGTCGGTGGTATTATGTTGGATAAGTCCTTGTAAATAAATATTGGGTTTAAAAGCATAAGAGAGTTGACTGCGAAAGATATTCGCCGTAAAATCGCCACCCGGCAACTGAAAATTGTTGTACAAAAAGGTAAAATCTGAATTGAACTTATCACCCAAACGTATGCTCGCTGTTATACTTTCTTGATACCGTGTACCACCAAAAGAACCACCGATAACTGAACGTGTGTTTACCGAAAACGGTTTGCTTCGATTGGTAAAAAACACAATTTGTGATTCGGCATGGTCATAACTACCCGGTTGTACGATAATATTCTTTCCTCGGGAAATATCAAAAGGCTCAATCACGCCCTCGGTCGTGACATTGACACCTGTATGAAGTTCAATCCCACTCTTCCATTCAAAATGGTTGTCGATATGCAGAAAACTAGTTTCTAGAAAACTGTCGAAATTCCAATATCCTCGATACGAAATATGCGGTCGGTATTCCAAAATCTTGGCATCAGGATTCTTAGGCCGTAGGTGGTACAATACGAGGCCTTCTGGTTTGCGAAATGCCGACCGCAGCAAAAATCCAACTTCGGGATTGAACCCATCGCCCACTTCAGTGTAAGCAGCACGCATTTCCCAATTGTTCCATTTGTAATCGGTCTGCCATTTAAAAGAATGTGCGTTGGTCGTGTCATTGGGGTCTTGAGTACGGGCATAAAAACCTGACATCCGCGCTTTTCTACCAAGGCCAAGTTTACCATCCAAAGCAAAAGTGCGGTTGAAGTCGTCCGACTGTAGTCCTTGTTTATTGATTAAGACCGCTCCCAAGGCCGTACGGCCCTTAAACTCGTGATTCACCCTTACTACCGTAAAATTATTCTCTTCGATACCAGCTTCGGTCACATCTTCAGTCCACATACTCAATAGGCCTACGTTGGTACGGTTGAGTTTTCCCGATAGACGTGCCCCACCAATTATGGGGACAATATTACCTTCATCGCCAATACCGATTCGGCGGCTAAAGAACAGATCGACTTCCCCCGGACTTCCAACACTGAAAAGACCTGCATTCTCTAAAAAGAAAGGGCGTTTTTCGGGAAAGAACAGATTAAAACGGTCAAGATTAACCTGCTGTTCATCCACTTCAACTTGAGCAAAATCGGTATTATAGGTCAAATCTAAAGTAAGACTTGGCGTGATACTATATTTGATATCACCGCCGACCTCAGCTGAAAGTTCATTTTTTGGATCGGCCAATGTAAAATCCTTGTCCATACGACCCAATACATAAGGAATTAGTTTTAGGTTTCCCGGGGTGCGCAAATCTAGTCCCGTCAAGGTTCCCGCTAAGGAAAGTCGGTTCAGGTCAAAACTTACGGGCATTTCCGACCAATAGACAATTTCGTTCGTCTTACGGATATTCCTCCTGAAATTAACCCCCCAATCTTTTCCCGATTGAAAACGTAGCGTTCGCAGTGGAATTGCGAATTCGGCACTCCATCCGTAATCGCCTACCTCTGTCTTCACTTCCCACGAACCGTCCCAATTCAAATTGAAGCCGCCAATGGTTCCCCCTTGTTGTCTGTTTGCGTTATTATTCCCTTGCCCCTCATTATCCACTTGTGCATCATATTCAACGCCCAAAGAGTTCGTACCGAAGATAAAGCCGTTTTGGCCATCATTATACGTATCCAAGATGAAAATAAAAGCATCTGTATTGTCCATATCTGCGTCTCGCCGTGCATCGGAGACCACCAAACCGTTGGGCTGCGCATCATAACAGACGACCGCAACGTAAAACATTTCTTGGGTATAGGCCACCCGTATTTCCGTTTTTTCGGAAGCAAGTTTACCAAAGTTAGGTTGGGTCTGGCTTAAATCACCAAAAGGCACGACCCCTTTCCAAACTTCATCATTGATCACATCGCCATCCAAAACAGGATTTCCCTGAAGAGCATAGACCCTGGCGGTGGGACGAGGCTTGAGATTAGAGGTATTGACAACTTCTTGTGCCCATCCGTAAAAACCCAACATTAGGAAAAATAGAAGATGGAGTGTTTTAGGGAATAGCATGGCGCACGAATGGTTGTTTCTAAACTAAAAATACAATATTTCTAGCGCTAAAATCAGTCCGGGGAATAAAAAAAGATCACTTATAAAAATGGTCTTAATACATTGTTTTAGCCTTCGTGAAATCGAAGAAAAAATTTAACTCAACTCGTTCTGTAACAAATAGTAAAATGCAGGTCTACTTTTCATTCGAAAACCCGACATTTTATTGATAGCCGCCATAGCCTTTTCCTTATCTGTCACACCTAATTGTTTTAGGTTTATAGCTAGTGTTTTAATTACACTATATTGTGTGTTTTCTATAAAGAAACAGTATGTTAAAAAAATTCTTTAGCAATATCGCGGACATATACTTTGAAAATAATCATATTCGAAAAAATTAGGATAGAAAAAAATGTATCTTCAAACTCAAAATTTTCAATTTCATTCTAGCAATTGCTAGAATTATCCTATCATGTACAATATTAAAAATTCACTACCTATGAAAAAAAGATTCCTTCGACCGGCTGCCCTCATCTTCTTTTTGTGCTGTATTTCAACCCTAAGTGCCCAGTTGGCCAATGAGGTTGACATGGAAAGCTCAGGGGTCTCCACCGAGCGCTTGAACCGGTACGATGCTTTTTTAAAGCAGGAAATAGATAGTGGCCGTATACCCGGTGCCATCTCGTACATCGTACGAAAAGGCGAAACTGTACATGAGGCCTCCTATGGTTCTAGCAGTTTAGCAGAAAAAACACCCATGAGACAGGATAATATTTTCCATATCATGTCAATGACAAAGCCCATCGTAACGGCTGCTTTCATGATGTTATACGAGGAAGGACATTTTATGCTTACCGATCCCGTTTCTAAATATTTACCTCAATTTAAAGATTTAGAGGTGGCAAAAGATGCTAGTGCAGGACTAAACAGCGC
The DNA here is from genome assembly GCA_964600075.1 of uncultured Flavobacteriaceae bacterium. Lineage (GTDB taxonomy): Bacteria > Bacteroidota > Bacteroidia > Flavobacteriales > Flavobacteriaceae > CAZRIE01. Next base: position 1,614 of record CAZRIE010000175.1, on the reverse strand, counting down.
AACGGAACCCGTAAATAAAGAGGTGACCATACATCATATCTTGACACACACGGCGGGCTTTTCACATGGCCTTGGGGGTACCGAACTCGATAATGCGACCGCAAAGGCACTGTATATGGAGCCTCAAAAAAACATTGAAAGCCGAGTCAATACTTTGGTCAGTCTGCCAATGATAGGTCAGCCCGGCGAACAATGGTCATATAGTGCTTCGCCCGATGTGCTCTCCTTTCTAATCGAAAAATTCTCAGGAATGACTACCGCAGCGTTTCTTCAAAAACGAATTTTCGACCCGCTAAAAATGACCGATACCGGTTATAATATTCCCAAGGAAAAGCAAGAGCGTTGGACTCCGGTTCATAATTTCAACAAGGAAGGCAAAATGGTGAATTCCGAACAACAGTTACCCGTAGAAGGCAACACCGTTTTCGGGGGCACACACGGACTTTTCTCGACCACAGCCGATTATATGAAATTCTGCCAGATGTTCCTCAATAAAGGGGAATGGAACGGAAAACGATTCCTTAGTCCGAAAACCATTGAAATAATGACCATGAACCAAGTGGGAGATCTATATCAAGCCCCCGGCCAAGGCTTCGGTCTGGGTTTTGGAGTTACTACTGATGTAGCCAAGAGCAAAAGTCTTGGTTCCGTAGATCAATACTATTGGAGCGGAGCCTATTGTACCTGCTTTTTTATTGATCCCGAAGAAGAATTCATCGTTATTTTAATGACACAGGTACAACCTTACAACAACTACTATGGCAAAATTGTGCCTCAACTTAATTTATCAGGCTTTGACAGATTAGCATAAAAGGGATTCAAATTCCGTTCATTTTTTTTATTTTCTGATTTTCTAAACAACCAAAACTATGACTATTTACATCTTCGAATTTATTGGAACCGCAATGCTGATCCTAATTGGTAACGGTATTGTTGCTAACGTCGTTCTTAAAGGAACAAAAGGTGCTGATGCAGGCTGGACAGGTATTTCGCTGGCCTGGGGCATTGCCGTTTTTATAGGAGTTTTTATGAGTGCCGACGTCAGTGGCGCGCATCTTAACCCCGCTGTAACCGTAGGGCTCGCGACCGCCGGAAAGTTCGGTTGGGAATTGGTGCCGGGCTATATCGTAGCGCAAATTCTTGGGGCGATGATGGGCAATCTTTTGATATGGCTGACCTACAAAAAGCAATACGATGCCACGGAAGACCAAGGAGCTATATTGGCCACATTTTCTACCGGACCCGCTATTCGAAGTCCGTTTTGGAATTTTATTACCGAAATGATCGGAACATTTGCCCTCGTTTTTGGAGTTTTTTACATTGCTGGTGGATCTATGTCAGATGAAGCAATATCTCTCGGATCTCTAGATGCGCTGCCCGTTGCCTTGTTGGTAATGGGAATCGGATTCGGTTTGGGCGGCCCAACTGGTTATGCCATCAACCCTGCCCGTGACCTTGGCCCGCGTATCATGCACGCCATATTACCATTAAAAGGAAAGGGCAGTAGCGATTGGAGCTACGCTTGGGTACCCGTTTTGGGGCCTTTGGCAGGTGGGATTTTAGCCGCTTTGGTTTATATGTTGATAGGGGTATAAAGTCAATTTCAAGCTCAAG
>CAZRIE010000174.1:0-5958 GCA_964600075.1 uncultured Flavobacteriaceae bacterium | reverse complement strand
CGAGGCCGCCGAAATAGTCGAAGAAATGGCATCTTTCATATTTCAGGGAAGTACTATTCGAGCGATAAGGAGGAAAATTTGCTTATCGATGGAACGCTGAAATTCTTTACCGATCGCTGTTGCAGGCTTTTGGATTGTTCAGTGTCATACATCTTTCGTTAAACGGGAAACGGAATATGCTACCGTTTAAAAGAACGAAACGATTTCTGTAGCTATACACCTGAGCTTACTACTTGATATTTTTGATAAATAGCGTGAATTTTTAGTTTGGGCTTCTTATGTTTGTGATTCAAGCATTTGAAAATGAGACCTTATATTCTTGCCGAGACCAATTGGGATACACTGAAAGACGCAAAATTCGATTTGGCCGTATTGCCTTGGGGCGCCACTGAGGCACATAACTACCATTTACCGTATGCCACCGATAATTTTGAAGGTGATGCATTTGCCGCAGAATCCGCACGGATTGCATGGAAAAAAGGAGGGAAGGTTATCGTATTGCCCACGATTCCCTTTGGCGTAAATAGCGGTCAGTCAGATATTTATTTAGACATCAATCTCAACCCCAGCACACAGTTTGCAATTTTATGTGATATTGTCGAGGTACTGAATCGACAGGGTATCTTCAAACTGTTGCTGTTCAATAGTCATGGAGGAAATAATTTCAAGTCCATTGTTCGCGAACTCGGACTGAAATTTCCGAAGATGTTTATCAGTCTAAGTAATTGGACACAAGTGGTTGACAAGTATTCCTATTTTGAGGAGAAAGGTGACCATGCCGACGAAATGGAGACTAGCCTAATGCTCTATTTAAAACCTGAATTGGTACTTCCGAGAGAGAATTGGGGAGATGGGACATCCAAAAACTACAAAATAAAGTCCTTTTCGGAAGGTTGGGTCTGGGCCGAACGCAAATGGTCACAAATCAGTGAAGATACCGGTGTGGGCAACCCCCATAAATCGACAAAAGAAAAGGGGAAGCGTTTTTTTAATGATGTCACTAAAAAAATGGGTGATTTTATGTTTGAATTGTGCGAATCCGATTTAGAAGATTTGTACGAGTAAAAAAGCTCAAGTAAAACTTCAAAAGGGTTATGAGTTCAGTACTTTAATACTAATCACTGCTTACGCACTAACTTCCTTCTTCACGAGCTTGATATAAGCTTTCATTGCGTCTTCGCGACTAATGTTTTTGGCTTGGATCAACGCATTAGCTTTAAAGGCGTTTATAAGTGGGGTATTGCTTCCGGGGTTGCTATAGTTCTTATTTGCGATTTTATAGAATGCGTAAAGTTTTAACAAAAGGTCTGCGGGCATAGGTTCAGTATAGTTGTTTACGAACTCGACCGCTTTTGCGAAATCACTATGTAATTTCTCCTTCTTCATCTTTTTTAATGACAGCCGCGATGCAAGTTTTAGCACCCACAACTTTTTGATTCAATTTGACAGTGACAGCGCAATCTAAAGGTAAGAATAAGTCGACCCTTGAGCCAAATTTAATAAAACCCGCATCTTCGCCCTGTTGCACATTTTCTCCTTCTTCTGCATAATTTATGATACGCCGGGCCATTGCTCCAGCAATTTGACGGTAAAGAATATCTCCGAATTTAGGGGTGCGGATAACAACAGTGGTGCGTTCATTTTCCGCACTCGATTTCGGATGCCAAGCTACCAGATATTTACCAGGATGATATTTTGAGTATTTAACGCTACCACTTGCCGGGTAACGGGTGACGTGAACATTTGTCGGTGACATAAAAATAGAAACCTGCCTCCGCTTATCTTTGAAAAACTCGGTTTCTTCCACTTCTTCTATGACCACCACCTTACCATCTACAGGTGCCAAGATTTCGTCAAAGTTTTTGTTGGCTCTTCTGGTCGGGTTACGGAAGAACTGTAAAATCAAGACCAAAAGTGTCAAAGAGAGTATCTGAAGTCCCCAACGCAACCATGGTATATCAACTAAGAATTGTGATGCCAGAACTATTACAGAAACAATAAAAAAGGTGGTCAGTATTATTTTTTGACCCTCTCTATGAAACATAGGCAAATATATTTAATGTTAAATAAGCGAACGGAGCTGCAAATACCAAACTATCAAGACGATCTAACATACCACCATGCCCAGGTAGTATCGCCCCACTATCCTTTACACCTGCGGCTCTTTTTAATTTTGATTCGATCAAATCTCCCAAACTACCTGCGACAACAATCACGGTCGCAAGAATCACCCATTGCAATGGGCTGATCATAGGTTCATATTTGGCTAGCAGATAAGCAGTACCTAGCGCAAAAAATATCCCTCCCAAAGCCCCTTCGATGGTTTTTTTTGGCGAAACCCTTGGGAATAATTTGTTTCGGCCGATAGCCCGCCCAACAATATAGGCAAATGAGTCACTGACCCAAATCAATATAAAAATACCTATAATAAGGAACTTCACAAAGTCGTCGTTGGTGTACGGAATCATTGTCAAAAAAATAAAGCCCCCACCGATATAAAAGAGGCCAATGATAAATTTTTGAAGGGTATTGAACAATTTTTCCTTTTTAGAAAATAGATAGAACAATAGTGCAAAATTGGTGACGAGGGTACAGAACAACAAGGCATATATAAGCCATACGTCTGTAACAAAATAGATATAGGCCCACCATAATCCCAGATAGGCAATATAAATATGTAACCCACCAAGACTTACGAGTTTTTTATATTCATTGAGGCAGGCTAGACCAAAAACCATGAATAAAAAATCGAAGGCATCCGAACTCAAGAATACAACTGATAACAATAGAACAATGTAAACAGCCCCGGTAAGTGAACGCCTAAGAATTTCCCTCATAATCTACAAATCTTCCAAAAGTAAAAGATACAGATTTTTGGAACTACTTCCGTAAGTAAGAAAATCAGCTGAATTTTCTTTGTTGGCCTGAAAGTGTTTTAACGTGGTGATGTTGGCCGGAATGTTGTGGCCATATTTCTTTTTTATAGTTTTCAGCCCCTCTCCGATCGATTCTACCAATTGGCTTGTAGTGGCAAAAACGATAACATTGTATGGTAGTTCATTCAACTTTTTTTCCATCAATTGGTTGGAACACACCAAAATAGAACCGTTCTGCGCTATAAGATGCTCACATGTGGTAAAGAAGACCTCGCTTTGTTTACCCTTGTCGGTGAATTTTACGTTTTCTTTAGCAAACTTTTCTTTAAGCTTGGGGTTAAGGACAAAAAAAGGATGTTCTTGCCAATCATTCTCACCGATAATATTTCTTAGTGCTTGTGAAATTTCTGAAAAAGAATCGCAGTAGAGAAATTTACCTCCATTTTTTTTGAAATGTATGGTGAATTTTTCATCGACCGGAATGTTGAGATCGGGCATATGGGCACCTCTGGTTTCCGCAGTTTCTTTGGAAACTTTCTTATTGTTGCCTCCACCGAATAATTTGTCAAATAGACCCATTTGCTCTTATAAAACTCAATATGCGTTCTCCTCAGTTAAAGAAAACGTTAAATTACATTATTTATTTTCTTCACCTTCTTCTGCCAAAGTACCCTCTACTTTGGATTCATCAGATTCTTTGTCCGTTAATTTTTCTTGACCTTTTTGGTCGAACTCTTTATCAAAAGGTCTTTTTCCGAATATTTTCTCCAAATCTTCTTTAAAGATTACCTCTTTCTCAAGTAGTCTTTCCGCTAAGGTAGTGAGCTTGTCTTTATTATCGGTCAGTACCTGAATGGCTCTTTGGTATTGTTCTTCGATAATTTTAGAAATCTCTTCGTCTATCGTTTTGGCCGTATCCTCACTATAAGGTTTTGAGAAACCATAAGAATCTTGTCCTGAAGAGTCATAATAGGTTATATTTCCAATTTTTTCGTTAAGTCCGTAAATAGTTACCATTGCTCTTGCCTGTTTGGTGACTTTTTCCAAATCGCTCAGGGCACCGGTAGAAATCTTGTTAAAAATGACCTTTTCGGCTGCTCTACCGCCCATTGTGGCACACATTTCATCTAGCATCTGTTCAGGGCGAACTATCAACCGTTCTTCAGGTAGGTACCAAGCGGCGCCTAACGACTGTCCTCTAGGAACAATAGTTACCTTAACCAAAGGTGCGGCATGTTCCAACATCCAACTTGTTGTGGCGTGGCCTGCTTCGTGATAGGCAATAGTTTCTTTTTCGCCAGGAGTGATAATCTTGTTCTTTTTTTCCAACCCGCCGACGATTCGATCTACAGCATCTAAAAAGTCTTGCTTGGTAACCGCTTTACGCTCTTTACGTGCAGCTATTAATGCGGCTTCATTACATACGTTGGCGATATCAGCTCCGGAGAACCCGGGAGTCTGTTTGGCCAAAAACTCCATGTCTAAGGCCTCGGCGGTTTTTATGGGTCTTAAATGAACTTCGAAAATCTCCCTACGCTCACGAATATCTGGCAGATCGACATAAATCTGTCTATCGAAACGCCCGGCTCGCATTAGTGCCTTGTCCAAAACATCGGCCCGGTTGGTGGCGGCCAATACGATAACGTTCGTATTGGTTCCGAAACCATCCATTTCGGTCAATAATTGGTTCAGGGTATTTTCCCTTTCGTCATTACCTCCAGTAAAATTGTTTTTACCTCGCGCACGGCCAATGGCATCTATCTCATCGATAAAGATGATAGCCGGTGATTTATCTTTGGCTTGTTTAAAGAGGTCACGGACCCTAGAGGCTCCAACCCCTACGAACATCTCTACAAAATCAGAACCTGAAAGGGAGAAAAAGGGGACTTTGGCCTCCCCGGCAACAGCTTTTGCTAATAACGTTTTACCTGTTCCAGGAGGGCCTACCAATAATGCTCCCTTCGGAATTTTACCGCCTAATGAAGTATATTTATCTGGGTTTCTTAGAAATTCTACGATTTCTTCTACCTCCTCTTTGGCACCTTCCAATCCGGCAACATCTTTAAATGATGTAAGGGTATCGGTCTTTTCATCAAATAGTTTCGCTTTTGATTTGCCGATATTGAAGATCTGACCTCCGGCACCGCCTCCGCCTCCGCCGGACATTCTGCGCATCAGATAAATCCAAATTCCTATTATCAACGCAAAAGGCAGTATGCTCAACAATACATCCATCAAATAATTATTGTCGGTATCGTAGTCGACTATAGTATCGAGATTGTTCTCTTTTTTAATGTTCTTGATTTCGTTCTCAAAATTTTGAAGATCTCCGTAGTCCAAGACATATTGGGCAACAACGCCAGAAGAGGGCAGAAAAGGCTTGTCGTTTACCTCTTTATGAACATCTTTGGAAAGTGCTTCACTGGTCAAAAATACCTTGGCCTGTCTGGTGTTGGTGATAATCATGATTTCTTTGACATCACCGTTTCTAAGGTATTCTTGTAATTCTGAGGTAGTCGTTTTTTTAGTGCTCGCGAAATTTTCACTACCTAAAAACTGAAAACCTATTAGCAGTATTGCAATTAACCCATAGATCCACCAAGAACTGAACTTAGGTTTTTTTGGATTTGTACTATTATCTTTAGCCATTGTTTTTTTTTACTAGTTTAAACTACTTTCCACTGCGGTCACTTTGGCATCTCCCCAAAGCCCTTCAATGTCATAATATTCGCGAATATGTTTTTGAAAAACATGCACAACTACGTTGACATAGTCCATCAATATCCACTCGGCATTATCTTCGCCTTCTACGTGCCAAGGTTTGTCTTTGATTGTTTTACTCACTATTTTTCGGATCGAGCCTACTATTGCGTTAACATGTGTGTTCGAAGTACCATTACATATTATAAAGTAGTCACAAACGGTATTTTCAATATCCCTGAGGTCGAGTAAATTTATATCCTGCCCCTTTACTTCTTCTATCCCTTGTAAGATCAATGCAATTAATTCATCTGCACCGGCTTTGCTTTTCTGCATTCAAAAATTTTAATTTCTACAAAGTTATTATTTTTTTGTTCTTTTA
>CAZRIE010000173.1:0-6049 GCA_964600075.1 uncultured Flavobacteriaceae bacterium | reverse complement strand
CGATGCATGGGCAATATATACTCCTCGGGCAGCATAGTGCTTGATACACCTACTAAAATTGCTTCTCGACCAATACCGCTGAACCACTTTGAAATCTTTCCCTGACGTAATAAAATCAGCATTTTTTCCTCTATCATCCGCGGTTTTAACATGCGTTCGTATAATGCTAATAAGGTTTGATTGCTTATTCCTTTTTTTTGATAGTGCATATCGGCTTCTATAAGTTCGGGGTTTTCGTCCGTTAAAAGTAGCAAAAAGAGGCCACTCCAGTATTGGACAAGTCTACTACAAATTACTTCTTTTTTTCTATGGAAAAACGAATTTACCTGGTTGCACTCCCCTTGCCACTCCAAAGCGAAGGGAGTAAATCCCGGCAAATGCGGACTGTCCCATTCTATCAGGGAAGTGTTCCTTCCCCTATGGAAGGGTTATTGAGGGGACGTCAGCATACCGAATTTTCAAATCTCTTAGGTTTAGGGAAATCAATCCTCCATCGGATTCAAACATAATACTGTTACCCATATTTTCTTAACTTTGATAAAATTTTTAATATCATACCATGAGTGCCATACCCAGTGTAGATTTACAGGATTTTGTTTCGGACGATGCCGAAAGAAAACAAAAGTTTACCGATCAAATCGGAGCCGCTTTTGAGAATATTGGTTTTGTAACACTCAGCGGACATTTCCTTTCCGAAGAACTCGTTGAGAATTTATATTCGGAAATCAAAAAGTTCTTCAACCTACCGCAGGAAACAAAAGATACGTATGAAATAGAAGGCATTGGCGGACAGCGGGGTTATACCTCTTTTGGGAAAGAGCACGCCAAAGGCAGAAAAGAGGGAGATTTAAAGGAGTTTTGGCACTTTGGCCAATATGTGGAGAATAACCCGAAATTAGAGGAGGAATATTCTGAAAACGTAATCGTTAATGAATTATCTGAATTCAATACCGTCGGAAAGGAAACTTTTCAAATGCTGGAGAAGACTGCCAAATATGTACTTAGGGCATTGGCCCTACACCTTGATTTGGCGGAAACTTATTTTGATGATTTCATTATAAATGGTAATTCCATTTTACGGCCTATTCATTACCCGCCCATTACCGCAGAACCTAAAAACGCTGTTCGCGCGGCCGCTCATGGAGATATCAATCTAATTACCTTATTAATGGGCGCCCACGGACGGGGCCTTCAGGTAAAAAACCATAACGGGGAGTGGGTCGATGCCATTGCCCGTCCCGACCAATTAATGATCAATGTGGGCGATATGCTTTCTCGGCTGACGAACAATAAGCTAAAGTCGACGATACATCAAGTTGTAAACCCACCTAAAGAACTTTGGGACAAATCGCGCTATTCAATTCCGTTTTTTATGCATCCGGTCAGTGAAATGTCGTTAAACTGTCTTGAAGATTGCGTTGATGAAAAGCATCCGAAACAGTTTACCGATTGTACTGCTGGGGAGTTTTTACATGAAAGATTGATTGAACTTGGATTGATAAAAGCGTAAAAAATGGATTTACAAGATCAACTAAAAAATCTTTTCCCAGAACATGAACCGGTGACAGAAGATAAAAATCCAAACCAGCAAAATGGTATTTGGCTTCAAGACGACCCGATAATTTGTAAATATGAAAAGCGAAAGGGGAAACCGATTACCATTTTGGAAGGTTACACTGGTGCCGAGAGCGATTTTAAAAAATTGGCCAAAGAACTGAAAACTAAACTTAGTGTCGGCGGAAGTTTTAAGAACGATAAAATCATAATTCAAGGCGATTATCGGGACAAGATTATGGAAATCTTAAAAGAAAAAGGATTTTCCGTCAAACGTGTTGGAGGCTAAGGCCAATATTTATAGTGTTTCAGGCGTTATGAAAAGATAATTACGTATTTCTGTTAATTATTTTTGTTTTTTTTGATTTAATAGTACTTTTAATCGTCTGAACCTAATACAATATTCCACATGAGTTCCCTTTTGCACATCACCAACGGAGATAGCTTTACGGACAAACTGAAAACACTTAACCTTAAAGGAGATATCATAACATGGCGAGAGATGCTTTGTGAAGGAAAAACTCTTACTAATGTGGGCAGTGAATCATTTTGGAAAACCCGTTTTGAGTTTTTGAACAAGAATTATAAGGTTTCGAAATCTTGGTTCATTGAAAAAACACTTAAAGAATACCGATCACTTTGTAACCATAAACAACAAGACGAGATCGTGCTCTGGTTCGAGTACGATCTATTTTGTCAAATCAATATGATCGCTGTGCTCAGTTGGCTTAAGACCAACCGTAAATACGCTCAGATTTCGTTGGTATGCAGCGGCAAAGAAGATGAGACTGACAAGATGTACGGGTTGAGCGACTTGAGCGATGAGCAATTGCTCAAACTTTATGAAAATAAAGTCGAACTCAGCCAAGACGATATCGAATACGCCGACTATGTTTGGCAATTATATTGTAGTGATAACCCCATACGACTAGAGAACTTAACGGATTTTAGTGAATATCAGTTCGATTATCTTTCCGAGGCAGTGAATGCACATTTACATCGCTTTCCGACTATTAAAAATGGGCTTAACGAAATGGAGAACAACATTCTTCGAATTGCCCTTAATAAAAAACCGACCTCTAAAAAGGCATTTATGGCGGATATTCTACAAAATCAAGGCTTTTTAGGCTTTGGCGATTCGCAGTACGAAAGGGCCTTGGGAAGGCTTAAACCCTTGTTTTCCTCATTTAATCCCGTGAGGCTTAGCAAGAAAGGAAAAGAAATCCTTGACAATAAAACTAGCTATTACTCCTCAATTCAAGACAATGATGTCTATTTGGGCGGAGCCCTGAAATACAACTTTCTCTACAATACTAATTCGGACAGGATTTTAAAATTATAGTTCCAGCATGCAATTAGGGCCTTCGGAGCTTATATTAAATGCTGACAACAGTATTTATCACCTTAATTTAGTACCTGAAGATATTGCCGATACCATAATTACCGTTGGTGATCCCGACCGCGTTGGCGATGTTTCCAAATATTTTGATACGATTGAAGTTAGAAAGGCAAAACGGGAATTCCATACGCATACGGGTACGCTCAATGGAAAACGATTGACCGTTATTTCTACAGGAATAGGAACCGATAACATCGATATCGTACTCAATGAATTAGACGCACTGGCGAACATCGATTTTGAAAGCCGCACCCTAAAACCGGACAAAAAGGTACTTGATATTATCCGCATTGGTACCTCTGGGGCAGTACAGCCTGATATCACTATTGGTTCTTTTCTTATCAGTGAGTACGCAATGGGCTTTGACGGTCTGCTACAATTTTATGATAGCGAATCGGTACAGCGAACAAAAATTTCAAAGGCCTTTACCGATCATTCGAATTGGCCTAATCGAAAGTCAGCACCTTATGTAGTTACCTATGATGAATCACTGGGTAATTGCTTTATGTCAAATCGTATACGATTAGGAATGACCGTAACAAACATTGGGTTTTACGGACCACAGGGGCGAACTTTGCGTCTGAAAACGGATGACACCGAATTCTTAGAAAAATTGACTTCTTTCGATTATCAGGGTATTAAAATAACGAATCTAGAAATGGAGACTTCCGGTATCTATGGCCTATGTAAACTTCTTGGGCACCGTGCCGTGTCGTTGAACTGCATTCTGGCAAACAGAGCCACCGGGGAATTTAGCAAAAACCCGAACAAGTCGGTTGATGGACTGATTCGATATGCCCTAGAAAGACTTCGTTGAAAAAATCACAAGTAAACTACCTCGAAGAATACCTAAGAGGCATTACAGTTCCAAATTCTAAGTTGAAACCAATTTGAAGTTCACCTAAAATGAAAAAAATAAACATCGTAGGAGTTCCCGAACATTTTAACCTCCCTTGGCATATGGCTATTGCAGAAGGGGCCTTCGAAGAACGCGGTATTGACCTTCAGTGGACGGAAGTTCCCGAAGGTACTGGGAAAATGTGCCAAATGCTTCAAAACGGTGAAACCGATCTGGCCATCATTTTAACGGAGGGTTTGGTCAAAAGTATTTCCGAGGGCAATCCCTCAAAAATTGTCCAAAAATATATTGCCACTCCCCTACGCTGGGGAATTCACGTAGGTGCCAAGAGTAGATACAAATCGATTGGCGACCTCAATACCACCAAAGCGGCGATAAGCCGATTTGGTAGTGGCAGTCATCTTATGGCCTATGTAAATGCCCAAAAAGAAGGCTGGGATACCGAAAAACTACAGTTTGAACTCATTAATAATCTAGACGGAGCCGTAACTGCATTGACGAATGATAGCGCAGATTACTTTATGTGGGAACATTTTACAACCAAACCCTTGGTCGATAACCGTACCTTTCGAAGGTTGGGCGACTGCCCTACCCCATGGCCCTGTTTTGTAATCGCTGCAACGGATGCATTTATCGCCAAAGAACTTGGTACTTTACAACACATTCTGGAAATTATAAACGGCTATTCTTCTGAGTTCAAACAAATACCCAGTATTGATAGAACCTTGGCGAACCAATACGGACAACAGTTAGACGACATTCGCGAATGGCTTTCGTTGACCCAATGGAGTCAAGAACAGATGAGTTCACAAACCATTGATATAGTTCAAGATACCTTACTTAACTTAAAGTTGATTAAAAAGAAGTTACCAGTGGCTGACCTACTCACCAATCGATAACTTGCTGGCCATTCTCGTTTAGAATTTTATTGGTTTGGCTGAAATGTTGGTTACCGAACCAATAGCCTCTGTTGGCACTTAAGGGCGATGGATGTCCCGAAGTCAAAATATGGTGCTTGGCCATATCGATTAAAGCCGATTTCTTCTTGGCGAATCCACCCCAAAGTAAAAACACCAATCCTTCTCGCTCTTGAGATAACTTTTTTATCACCGCATCAGTAAAGGTTTCCCAGCCCTTTTTTTGGTGGCTACCTGCCTGGTGGGAACGAACGGTCAAGGTAGCGTTCAAAAGCAATACCCCCTGATCGGCCCAGCGTTCCAAATTGCCACTTTTTGGATAGGGTTTGCCAAGGTCAGAATCGATTTCCTTGAAAATATTAATGAGCGAAGGCGGGTGCCGAATGCCGTCCTTCACAGAAAAGCAAAGACCGTTAGCTTGATCAGGGCCGTGATATGGATCTTGGCCTATGATAACTACCTTAGTCTTATCGAAGGGGCTAAGGCCAAAAGCTGAAAAAATATTGCTGCCTTTGGGGTAGCAGGTATGGTTTTGATATTCACTTTTAACAAAACCGATTAGGGCGCTAAAATATGGTTTATCAAGCTCTTCGGAAAGCTGCTTTTTCCAGCTCTTGTGAATGGTTACGCTCATAGTTCTTTATCTAACCTTCAGCTTCATTTGTGCTCATGTAAAACAACCTCAAGCTTTCGTTAAAAATGTCATCCTGAGAACAGCCGAAGGCAAAAATAGTTAAAAACTTATGGATTGTTTGCTATATTAGGTTCTTGAAAACCTAAAAGAAATCGGCTAACTTCGTTAGCTCTCGCTATAGAGAATTGAAACACTCCATAGCTTAATGGTTGAGCATAATTAACCAACAATACGAATTGAAAACTCATATAAAAAACCTCGGCAAATCATGTCTTTACAAAAATATAAACAAGGCAAATCAAGGCTACACTCTCGCAATAGAAATCGAGAACGATATGATTTAAGCGCATTAACAACGTCTAATCCTGAATTGAAACATTATATAAAACCAAATAAACTTGGGGCCGATTCCATCGATTTTTCAAATCCAATTGCAGTAAAACTTTTAAATAAAGCGTTACTAAACTATTATTACGGAATAAAGAACTGGGAGTTCCCAGATAAAAATTTATGCCCGCCTATACCTGGGAGAGCTGATTACATTCACCATATTGCTGATGTATTGAGCGAAAGTAATTTTGGCAGAATACCAATGGGTGATAAAATTACATGTCTTGATGTTGGCGTAGGTGCTAATTGTATTTACCCAATTATTGGAGTTACGGAATACGCTTGGAAATTTATTG
>CAZRIE010000172.1:0-6067 GCA_964600075.1 uncultured Flavobacteriaceae bacterium | reverse complement strand
TAAAGAAGTTTATATCAATTGTTTCTATAAATTTTATATGGATGAAAATAATGGACTTAGAATCGAAATACTAATTTTCGAATTAAAAAAAGTTACTGGAATACTTAAAGATATGAACCCACCTTTTTCCCGTAACTTTACCTCTTCTTAAAATAGTTCAATGGCCGAAAAAAAAGTTAGTATTCTTACCGCGTTTAAAACCATTATTTGGCCTAGGCGTAACCTTGTTTTCATAGGGTTAACCCTTATCGTAATCAGCAAAGCGGCAAGTTTTGTTGCCCCGCTGTCGCTCAAATATCTCATGGATGATATTATACCCAATAAGGATATCGATTTTCTAAAATTATTGGTTGGCGCAGTGGCCTTGGCGATTTTCGTACAGGCCGTGACTTCTTTTTTATTGACGAAAATTCTGAGCGTTCAGGCCCAGTTTTTAATCTCTGAGCTACGAGCACAGGTTCAAAAAAAGGTGCTGTCGCTGCCGATACGGTTTTTTGACAACGCAAAATCAGGAGCTTTGGTTTCACGCATCATGACCGACGTTGAAGGTGTACGCAATCTCATTGGCACCGGTTTGGTGCAATTGGTGGGCGGATCGATTACCGCAATTGTATCGCTTGTACTGCTTTTGCAGATCAGTTGGTCAATGACCCTTTTTACATTAGTCCCTTTAGCAATTTTTGCCCTCATAGCCCTAAAAGCGTTTAAAATCATACGGCCCATTTTTAGAAACCGTGGAAAAATAAACGCCGAGGTTACGGGTCGCTTGACGGAGACTTTAGGAGGCGTTCGCGTCATCAAAGGATTCAATGCGGAAGCACAAGAAAATAAGATTTTTGAAAAAGGGGTTGAAAAGCTCTTTCAAAATGTAAAAAAGAGCTTGACTGCCACCGCTTTTATGACCAGTTCTTCTACATTTCTTCTGGGTATAGCTACAACGGGAATTATGGGTATCGGGGGATACAAAATCATGATGGACGAATTGACCATTGGTGAATTTCTGACTTTCACCTTTCTATTGGGCCTGATGGTCGCACCCATAGTACAGATGAGCAATATCGGCAGTCAACTAACCGAAGCTTTGGCCGGATTAGATCGTACCGAAGAGCTCATGAACATGACCCCCGAATCGGATGAAGAAAACCGCACCATTATTTTAGATGATATTAAAGGGGATATCGTTTTCGATGATGTGTCTTTTGCCTATGAAGAAGATAAAGAAGTGTTGCACAACATCAGTTTTGAAGTCAAATCAGGGAATGTTGTGGCTCTAGTGGGAAGCTCCGGTTCAGGAAAATCGACTATTGCCGGATTAGCAGCTACCTTCTTGAATCCACAGTCGGGTAAAATTACTATTGATGGAAAAGATGTTTCCAAAGTTAACCTCAATAGTTATCGGAAACATTTGGGTGTTGTTCTACAAGATGATTTTTTGTTCGAAGGTACTATTCGAGAAAATGTACTGTTCCCAAGACCTAATGCCTCTGAAGAAAAACTACAGCAAGCTATAAAGGCCGCCTATGTCAATGAGTTTACGGACAGATTCGAAGACGGGCTGGACACCCTTATTGGAGAACGTGGTGTTAAACTTTCGGGCGGCCAACGCCAGCGTATCGCCATTGCTCGGGCCGTTCTCGCCGACCCAAAAATCTTAATTTTAGATGAAGCTACTTCTAATTTAGATACCGAAAGCGAAGCCCTGATCCAAAAAAGTTTGGCCGCCCTTACCGAAGGCCGAACCACTTTTGTGATTGCCCACCGATTAAGCACGATCCGAAAAGCCAATCAGATTTTGGTGATTGAAAATGGGAAAATCGCTGAAGAGGGAACACATGAAGATTTGATTGCAAAAGAAGGGCGGTATTATAATTTATTTACCTATCAGGCGAGGATATAAAGTTCAAACTCAATTTTTGTAGTTGAATTTTAAATTTGTAGTTTAATTTAACCTCTAACTCTCCGGCGCCAACTGCACCTCCAGGCCATCCAAGTTTTCGGTCATATGAATCTGGCAACCTAGTCGAGAGTTATCTTCCACATAGAAAGCTTCTGCGAGCATAGCATCTTCATCATCTGATTTTTCAGGAAGTTTGTGGTCTGACTTTACATAGCATTGGCAAGAGGCACACATGGCCATACCGCCGCAAACGCCAATTGTACCTTCTGGAGCTAGTTCATATGAGCGCACTACTTCCATCAGATTCATGTTCATATCGGTCGGGGCGTCAACTTCATGAGTTACGCCGTCGCGGTCGGTTATTTTTAGCTTGATATCCATAAAAAGGAATTAGGAACTAGTAATTAGTATTATTTCATTGATTGAATTAGTCCGTATAACATCCTAGAAATTTCATTTGACTTATCTACTAATTCCTTGGCTTTATCTGAGTTTAATTATCCCAATCTATTTGACAAATATATCATAGAACGCACTTCACTATTTGAACTAATCGCAATGTACAAGAATCTTATAAAATCAGGATTTGTTCTTCTATCGAACCCTTCCGGAATATTATTTGAAATAGACTCCGAAGCCCGCGATATCTGGTCTTTAAAGGAGTAATCTTTTAGATTAGAAAAGTACTTATATATGGCAACTGCAAAATCTTGAGATTTTTACCAAACAATTAAATCCTCAAATTTCTTAACGGCCATTTATTTTTACTTGTTCCTAATCCCCAATTCCTAGACCCTAACTATTCAATAGCTTTCACAACGGCTTTCGGCGCCTCCTTTTTACTGCCGTCGAAGCCGGTTACGCCACCTACCGTAGTGTACTTCATTACATATCTTTTATCGGGAAAAATACGCTGATACGCACTTTGGCACATTAAAGTCGCTTCATGGAAACCACAAAGAATCAATTTTAGTTTTCCGGGATAGGTGTTCACGTCACCAATGGCATATATTCCGGGAATGTTGGTCTGATAATCAAAGGTATTTACTTTGATGGCATTCTTCTCGATGTCCAGTCCCCAGTCGCCAATGGGGCCTAGTTTGGGGGAAAGTCCGAATAGGGGAATAAAATTATCGACCTCTAAATCAAAATTTTCTTTCGGATCTGTCGATTTGCGAATTGTGACAGCTTCTAGAGTATCACTTCCTTTGAGTCCAATTATTTCCGCGGGAGTAACCAAATTGATTTTCCCTTCGTTTTTGAGGTGCTGTGCTTTCTCTACCGAATCTAAAGCCCCACGGAATTCGTTTCGACGATGTACCAACGTAACTTGCGTGGCGACATCAGACAAAAAGATACTCCAATCCAAAGCGGAATCTCCACCACCAGCGATTACAACTCTTTTGTCTCTATATACTTCCGGGTCTTTAATGATATAGGCAACACCGTTATCCTCAAATTTGGAAAGGTCTTCAAGCAAGGGTTTTCGAGGTTCGAAACTGCCTAATCCGCCTGCGATCGCAACAATAGGTGCCTGGTGTTTTGTGCCCTTGTTCGTGGTAACAATAAAGGAATCATCTTCCAACTTTTCGATGGTCTCGGCCCGCTCTCCTAATGTGAAACCCGGCTGAAAGGGTTTAATCTGTTCCACCAAGTTATCGACCAGTTCACCCGCCAATATTTCAGGAAATCCGGGAATATCATAAATAGGTTTCTTGGGATAAATTTCAGAGCACTGTCCACCTGCCTCCGGTAGCGCGTCAATCAGATGACATTTGAGCTGAAGCAGACCGGCCTCAAAAACGGCGAAAAGCCCTGTTGGGCCAGCTCCGATAATCAGTATATCCGTTTTAATCATGAAAAGAAAACATTTAAAATTTTGGCAAAGTTATGTTGTAGGAAAGAATTGAATTATGATAAAAGTCAAGAATATCAATCAATATTTACCACCTCTTCGATTTGAGGCGCATACTTCTTAATCGTCATCTCAACTCCACTTTTTAGGGTCATCTGATTGACCGTACAACCTACACACGCTCCTTCTAACTTTACCTTTACGGAATTTTCATTGTCGATGGACACTAGCGATATATCGCCTCCATCGCTCTGTAAAAAAGGTCGGATTTCATCCAAGGCCTTTTGCACGTTCAGTTTAAGTTCTTCAGATGTCATATTACTTTTTATTGACGGCGGAACAGCCCGCCATTGTTGTTATTTTAATCGCTTCCGTGGGCGGAAGACTTTTGTTTCGCGCTACAACTTCCTGTACCACGTTTCTGGTCAACTGTTCAAATGCACTTTCCACAGGAGTCGCTGTTTGCAAGGCCGCAGGTCTTCCTATATCGCCCGCCTCGCGAATACTTTGCACCAAAGGAATTTCTCCAAGAAAAGGCACGTTCAAGTCTTCGGACAAACGCTTTGCACCTTCCTTTCCAAAGATATAATATTTGTTGTTCGGAAGTTCTTCAGGCGTAAAATAAGCCATATTCTCCACAATGCCCAAGACGGGCACGTTGATAGAATCTTGTTGAAACATCGCTACGCCCTTTCTGGCATCGGCCAGCGCAACTTCCTGTGGTGTACTTACGACTACGGCACCGGTAACGGGCATAGCTTGCATAATGCTCAAATGGATGTCTCCGGTTCCGGGAGGAAGATCCAAGAGCATAAAATCGATTTCGCCCCAATGGGCATCAAAAATCATTTGGTTCAAGGCTTTTGAGGCCATAGGACCCCGCCAGATAACAGCCTGATTGGGCTGCGTGAAAAACCCAATGGATAATAATTTGACCCCATAGCTCTCAACGGGTTTCATTTTTGATTTTCCGTTAACGTTTACTGCCAATGGTTTTTCTTGGGCCACATCGAACATAATGGGCATGGACGGGCCATAAATATCGGCATCCAAAACCCCAACCTTAAAGCCCATTTTGGCTAAGGTCACCGCTAGGTTAGCTGTAACTGTAGATTTGCCTACCCCTCCTTTTCCCGAAGCAACGGCAATAATATTCTGGATTCCCGGAATCGGTTTTCCTTTGATTTCGTTGACTTTTGGTTTTGCTGCAGGGGCATCGACCTGGATGTTGATTTTGATCTTTGCCTTTTCATAAACCTCTCTGTGGATAATTTTCAAAATTTCCACTTCGGTCTTTTTTCTTGCCTGAAGACTAGGATTGTTGATGGTAATATCGACCTCAACCTCATCTCCGAAAATCTGTATGTTCTTTACCGCACCACTTTCGACCATATTCTGACCTTCACCGGGTACCGTAATGTTTTCCAATGCCTTTAAAACTTCTTTTTTGTCTAGTTTCATTATGTAAAATCATTCTAAACAACAAAGATACGGCATAGGCGTGAAACGATAAAGGGTTGGGATTGAAATATGGAATGGTAGGATAGGGGTAGATTATAGGATTACCATTATTTATCAAAATGTCCCAATTTTTGATAAATTAGGGCATTTTAGAAAAAATTAGTTCGATGGAAATTCAGCTACACCATCCGCCCATCCAATAAATTGATTATCCGTTTGCCGTATTCCGCATTTTTTTCGGAATGAGTTACCTGAATAATAGTGACGCCCTCGTCGTTCAATTCTTTGAAAAGCTGCATAATCTCATTTCCTTGTTGCGAGTTGAGATTGCCCGTAGGCTCATCGGCCAAAATCAATTTAGGCTTGGTAATCAAAGCCCTTGCCACACCGACCAGTTGTTGTTGGCCACCGCTTAATTGGGAAGGGAACAAATCTTTCTTTCCGACGATATTAAAACGATCGAGTATATCGGCCACCATGGCCTTACGTTCAGAACCTCTATGTTTTTTGTAAAGCAAGGGCATTTCTAAGTTTTCATAAACGGTAAGCTCGTCGATCAAATGATAGGCCTGAAATACAAAGCCGATATACTGCTTGTACAGATTGGCCCTATGTTTTTCTTTCAGTTGATGCACGGGTTCATCGAGAAACTCATATTCCCCCTCATCAAAATCGTCTAACATACCGATAACATTAAGTAAAGTCGATTTCCCCGAACCGGATGGTCCCATTACGGAAATAAATTCCCCTTCTTCCACATTGAGATTGATATCCTTCAAAAGGAAAACACGTTGCCCCCCCTGTTGTACCCATTTAAAAATGTTGTTTAGTTTTAGTAGCATAATTATCGGTTT
>CAZRIE010000171.1:0-6069 GCA_964600075.1 uncultured Flavobacteriaceae bacterium | reverse complement strand
TTCAACCTACAGATCATTTATGTCATTAGCTTCTTAAAAAATGATTTAGTCTAAAGCTTTAATGCTTATTTTTAGTAGATGCGACAAAACCAAGTGTCAAGGATTATATAAAAGTTGTAACCGAAAGCGAAACGCACTTAATAAAGCGTAGTCTTACTTCTTTGAAGCAAGTTCTCGACAAACGCTTTATCAGAAACCACCGTTCGTACATTGTAAATACCAAAAAAATTACCGCGTATACAAAACAAAATATTGAAATTGGTAAATTGGAAATCCCGATTGGTAAAAGTTATAAGTCTTCGGTACTAGAGTTTCTCGGAGAACTAAAAAAGTAAAGAGTTCCTTTTCAAACATCCTTACAATTAAGGATGACTTCAACTGTCCTATTAAACGGCCAAATACAAAGACCGGATTCAAGAAAAAGGCTTAAGTGCCAAAAAACGTTCGTTTTACAGGACTGACAAGTCCATGGCATTTTCTTTTAAAATCGTCTATTTTGCAATCCTCAATACCTCGGCATCCCACATAATGTACAACAGACTTTTTCAGCCCTGTCCTCAAAGAGACATTCATTGATTCTTCTAAGCCTACCGCGTACGTTCAATAGGTTCGATTTTTTATCGTTCAATTGAATTCCAAAGTGGTATTTGCTAGTAAACCCATAAGATATCTATGTTCTTTCCCATTTATGTTTTTTTATAGTTCTTAAGATTACGACTGAATGGGATTAAGAAAAAAGGGAGGTATCTGTACCGAAAAATTGGCCCAAAGGGAATTCAGAACAATTAAGAGATATAAAAATCGGGACAGTGTATCAAGAATATAAGCGTATCACGGTCTAAACTCTAGAGGCTAATATTGATATTACGATTTGATAAATGAGACCATAAAAACCCGTTCGCTTCCTTTGAAAAATTTATAGAATACTTCGCAAAGACACTTGTCTGTCTGTTTATAGTAACTCTTGTTCCGTTTTTGAACAAAGGCTTTGCTAATGCGGGTTTTCAACTTGCCATTGGGTTGGCGATAAGGTTTCTGCTTAATTCTAGTTTATTTGCTTTTATAGGGGTCTTCATGTTCATAAGGTCTACGCCCAGTCAAGTAATTTTCACGTCCATCCCTTTTAGCTGGCACACTACTTGGCGAGGATTTTTCTTTGTACAAAAAATAAATGTTTTTCATTAGCGGTAGTAAGAATACGATTTCCCTGGGCCTTGTAATTCTTGTTTCATCCTTTTGTGTTGCCCAGACCAATACCATTAAACTATTTACCAAATGCAATTGTGATAAGAACTATATCCGCCAGGAAATTCCTTATTTGGACCATGTCCGTGATCAGGCATTGGCAGATATACAACTGTTCATTTTTGATATAGGTATGGGAAATGGGGGACGTTCCTACACCCTTAATTTTATAGGAAGGAATCAATTTGACCAAATGGAGAAGGAGATGATTTATGAGACATCTCCGAATATGACGGAAGATGAAATACGTAAGGGGTTACTGAAAAAAATGGGATTGGGGCTATTGGGATATCTGGTCCAATCCGATTTGGCGGATAAAATTGAGTTTGAAATTGCCGATCGGAAAGAACCGGAAGACAATATCCTAGAAGCAAAAGACGTTTGGGGAAACTGGATTTTTCAAGTTTATGGTGAGGGTGAATTTAAAAAGGAAACCAGCAGGAGTAACTTTAGTCTCGAAGTTGGTTTTGAAGGGGACAAGGTAACCGAAAACTGGCGTATCCGCACGGATGTTGAACTTAATGAATCTGGAAGTATGTTCAAAAGGGATGGAGAAGAGTTTAAAAGTGAACGAGAAAAATATGCCTTTGGAGGAAGTGTTGTACGAAGTGTTACTAATCATTGGTCTTTGGGCGTTTTTTCTGGATTAATACACGATACCTATAATAATCAAGACTTGTCTTATAACATAAGACCAGCTATTGAATACAATATTTTTCCATATAGTGAAGTGTTGCGGAGAGAGATTACATTTGCCTATAAAATAGGCTACATCCATAACCAATACCTGGAAAGGACTGTCTTCGGAGAGATACGGGAAGATTTATTTAATCAATCCTTAGATTTGGAGTTGCGCTTCAGGCAGCTTTGGGGGGATATTTCCGCAAATTTGGAAGCTTCGGCCTATTTACATGATTTTGCAAGAAATAGGGTGGAATTTGATAGTGATATCTCTGTAAGGGTATATAAGGGGCTGGCCGTTAGACTCTCTGCAAATTTACAGTTGATACGAGATCAGCTAACACTCCCTGCCGGTGATGCCTCCATAGAAGATGTTCTCCTTAGGCAAAGACAAATAGCAACGGATTTTGAAACCGGTTTTGCCATTGGGATAAGCTATACGTTTGGGGCCGCCTTCAATAATATTATCAATACCAGACTTTGATCAATGATCTAACCAGGCCTGAAAACCTGAGGCCCTTCTACTACTTACTATGATGTCTTTTGGTGCCAACAGATTCTGAAGTTCAATCTTAAGACGCCCTTTGTGGTATTTGTACACCACTTTTACCGAGTTAATGTGAAGTATTACTTGCCGACTTACGCGAAAAAAAAGCTTGGGATCCAGTAATTTTTCAAGCTCATCCAAGGTTTGGCTTACAATAAATCGTTCCGTTTTCACGGTAATTAAAAAAGTTACCTTTTCTTCGGAATAAAAAAGACCTGCTTCCTGAACATTGATTGAAAATAGTTTGGATCCCGTTTTTACCAAAAAACGCGACTTATATTCCTTGTCCTCGGTTTCCAAAGCGTTTAGTAAATTGGCCAAACGTGCAGATTGTACATCTTCAAAATTGGTCTGCATTTTCCCAAGCTTGTCCATTGCTCTTTGAAGCTTGGCATAACCAATGGGTTTAAGCAAATAATCTATGCTATTGACTTTAAACGCTTCCAAGGCATAGTCATCATAGGCCGTAGTAAAGATTACCGGACAATCCAAGGATACTTGCTTAATGATTTCAAAGCTATTGCCATCCAAAAGATGGATGTCCATGAATACAAGATCGGGCTGCCCATTTTTGTTCAACCAGCTAACAGCCTCTTGAACAGAACGAATTTTGGCTAAAATTTTATATTCCGAATTATATCGTAGTACCAGCCCCTCCAACTTATTGGCGGCCAAGGCTTCATCTTCTATAATTACAATATTCATTTTTTAGTAATGGTGATTAACGGAAGTTTTACATAAAAAACACTTTGGTCACAATGTATCGTAATTTCCCTTTTTACTATTAACCGATATCTTTTTTTAATATTATCTAGTCCCGTTCCTGTCTTTTCGTATTTAGGTACGGTTCTTGGATTATAATTGTTATGAACTATCAATTCGGGAATTGTATTGGAAAAGATTTTGATCTCTAAAGGATTTTTATCGGATAGTTTATTGTGTTTTAAGGCATTTTCCAAAAGCATTTGCAAGGACAAGGGTGGCAGAAGAAAGTCATAAATATTTTCCGGCACCTCTATATGTATTTTTAAATTATCGGTAAAGCGTTGTTTTAGCAAAAAGGCATATGCCCTTACAAAATCCAGTTCCTCTTTTAAGGTAATCAGCTCGGAATCGCGATTTTTTAGCACGTATCTATAGACCTCTGAAAAGCCATCCAAAAAATCGTGTGCAACGTAGTTTTTTCCATTGATCAGGGAGGATAGGATGTTTAGATTATTAAACATGAAGTGAGGCGAAAGATGGGATTTTAAAGCGATCAATTCTGATTGTACATGCTCTTTCTTTAACCGTACCTGTTCCAGATTGGCTTTTTTCCATTTCTGAAGAGACTGCAATCCAAATTGAATGGAAAGAACAGGAATCAAGAAAAATATTCCATAAATATTTAGAAGGATTATTTGATCTGTGCTCGGAGGAAGATCGGTGTACCTGTTTTTAAAAATCACATAAGTCACATTTATATAAACAATGGACAATAGTAAAGAAAGCAACAATCGTATGATAAAAAGAGAATCTCCCTTGAGCTTTTCCGGAAACCATCTGTCAAAACCCTTGTATAATAGGAGATTGCCTGCCCACAAACAAAAGGCCAACATTGAAACCCATAAGATAGCGACCAGGTAAATAGGATAACTGTCTTCCTCTTTTCCTCGTTCAATATAAAACCACAAAGAAATAATGACAATAGCCAGTAGGCTGAGTATTATTTTCTGCGGGCTTATAGTACTAAAATAGCGAAAATTTGGGCTACTCAAAGTCAATGGTTTTAATATGGTCCCAGTTTATATAACGATCTTTGCCGTTTTTAACCCTTATAATAAGCCCGTGATTATTACCTGTCACGTCATTGTGGTCTCCAAGAAGTAATTGTTTGCCATCCTTCAAGTATACCATAGAAAATTTATCGTTTTGCGGCTCAATTCTATCCACTTTCCAAAATGGGATGCTGTGTTCCAATCCATTATTTTCCCCATTTAAAAATTCGATGTCATAGATTTCATCCAAATCGAATACCATTTGGCCTTTATATAGTTGTCCGTCTTTTGTTTGGATGGACCCCTTTAAAAGCTTTGGAATCCTAAAATTTTCATATGAATCGGTCTTAAATGAGGGGTCCGATAAAGTAAGGGAGATAAAGTTTTCCCAATTGACCTTTACCTGGTAAAAATCGGGACTTCTGATTACTACGCCATGATTGCCTTTGTCTACGTCATCATGGTCATTAAGGAACAGTGTTTTCCCGGATTTAAGGGATAATAAGGAGCCGTTCCCTTGCGCTTTTATTTGATGGATGTCCCCAAACTCGATATCTATTTTGGTCCCTTTTTGTCTACCACTTATTAGATCTTTGTCCAAACGTTCTTCCAAGTCCCATGTTATATAACCTTCAAAAACTCCGGAAGAAGTCAATACCTTTCCATGGATAGGGAATCCCAAAGGACTTTTCAGGTTTTTAGGGGTTGGTTTAAAATGTATCGATTTAATATTGTCAAAATCCAAGGTAAGCCGCCCGGAGGCGTTGTCATAAATATAAACATCATTATCCAAATCCCCGCCCTTATCTTTTTTTAATACAATGTTTTTACCATTCCGTAACCTTAGGGATACTTTGTTTTTTCCAGTAGTTTTTAAGCTTTCAATATCGCCAAAACTACATTGGAATAAAAAATTGGTTTCGGGCCTTTTGTCTTCCCAAAGGGCCATAAACCCGAATTGAAAATTATCCGATCTATTATCAATTTCCCTGAGTTCTTTTTCAGATAGCAGATTATGTGCCGGGCGCTCGTTCTTATCTGCCCTGAAAATATCCCCCCATAAAGATTGATCGTCTTCCCATCGAATTTGTCCGGTATATAGTTCTCCATTATTCAAAGTAATTTCCCCATATATAAGTGCTTCGGCGTATTGTGCCAATAAAAAATTTGGTGCGGATAAAAGGACAATGGCCAACTTTAAATACTTCCCCATGAACCTAAATTTAGTGGAATTTTTTAGCCCAATGGCGGATTTATTCTTGTAATCCAAGGCGTTCTTTCAAAAATAGCCCAAATAAAAATAGTATCAAACAAAGGGCTTGGCACTTCAAAAGATGTTTTTTGCCTGTTGGATAATGGCAATGTTCGTAATAAATGTACAAGAGTATAGTAATTGTTGCGTTGATTCTTTTTCCTGCCGGCCAAACAAATCCGATTAAGATGTATCCGCCTATTATCAAAAGATGGAATTTTAAGAAGTGAACGGCACACTTCCCTATCGTATTTAATTTCCGTAAAACTATTATCGTGACAAAGCATATCCTAAGGTGTTGGTACTGTACGGGGCAGGGCCGCGTGGAAATGATAATGGCCCCCAATTGAATTATGGTGCAGACTTATTCTTGAAAAGTAAATCAGGGAAAGATATCCTGCCATTATTTTTTTTCCAATGCCCTGAAGCGGGTTCTGTCGCATCTAAGTTAGCAAAAGTTAAACATTTACATTTGTCGGCAAAAAAAGGAAATGTTCAAAGGCCATTGTTTTCGCAAATCGATCATCTTACACGGCGTTTACTTGAAATTACGATTTAGTCCTAGTTTGGATTAGCCGGTCGAAGTG
>CAZRIE010000170.1:0-6133 GCA_964600075.1 uncultured Flavobacteriaceae bacterium | reverse complement strand
TCAATTGAGTACCGTATGCTTTAAGATTGTTTATTACATCGATGACTTTTGTATTGCGCACATCGGGACAATTCTCCTTAAAGGTGATGCCCAAAACCAGTATATCGGCTGCCTTTATTTTCAAATCGCGCTGTACCATCAATTTTATGACCTCGGAAGCCACATATTTTCCCATACCGTCGTTCAAACGTCTTCCGGCCAAAATAATTTCAGAATGATACCCAAAATTCTGTGCTCCTTGTGCCAAATAATAGGGGTCGACCCCGATACAGTGGCCACCGACAAGGCCGGGCTTGAATGGAAGGAAGTTCCATTTGGTTCCGGCCGCTGTTAACACGGCTTCGGTATCGATACCCATAAGATTAAAAATCTTGGCCAATTCGTTGACGAATGCAATATTAATGTCGCGTTGCGAATTTTCGATGACCTTGGCCGCCTCCGCTACTTTGATGGTCGGTGCCAAATGCGTACCCGCCGCGATGACAGAAGCGTAGAGAGCGTCTATCTTTTTACCGATTTCGGGAGTGGATCCCGAAGTGACCTTCAATATTTTCTCTACGGTATGCTCTTTGTCCCCGGTATTAATCCGTTCGGGCGAGTAACCCACAAAAAAGTCGGTATTGAACTTTAGGCCACTGACCCGCTCCAAAACGGGAACGCATTCTTCTTCAGTAACCCCTGGGTATACAGTGGATTCATATACTACAATATCTCCTTTTTTTAAGATTTCCCCTACTGTTTCACTCGACTTATAAAGGGGAGTCAATACAGGTCTATTTGTATTGTCCACGGGGGTAGGTACCGTAACGATATAATAGTTGCAATCTGCGATGTCTCCCAATTGGTTTGTGCAATAGAGGCCGGTTTCCATTTTTGGGGTTTCCGAAAGCACTTTTTTTAGGATATCGTCTTCTACCTCCAAAGTACTGTCTGTTCCGGCCCGTAATTCCTTGATTCGTCGTTCGTTAATATCAAAGCCCACCACAGGATATTTGGTGGCGAACAAACGGGCCAAAGGTAGGCCGACATAGCCCAGACCGATTACTGCTATTTTAACGTTGTTCATATTTTTAAGTTAGGAGTTAGGGGTACGGTCCAAGTTGTTCCAGTACCAGGCTACTGCCTCTTTTAATCCTTTATTGATATCATATTCCGGATTGTAGTCCAAAAGCTCGCGTGCCTTTTCTATAGATGCCAACGAGTGGGGTACGTCTCCGGCCCGTTCAGGGCCATAAGTTGGTTTTATATCTTTTATTTGGGAATCGAATTCCGAAAGGTACTCGGTCAATAGTGAAATCAGTTCGTTCAAGGTCGTTCGCTCTCCATAGGCCACATTGTATACGGTATTGACCGCTTCGGACTTTTTAGTCATTAGGGAACGAATATTGGCCTCGATTACGTTATCTATATACGTAAAATCACGGGAAAAACTACCGTCTCCGTTGATGGTAGGTGATTCGTGGTTGACCAATTGTATCACAAATTTGGGAATCACGGCGGCGTAGGCCCCATTGGGATCTTGATGCCTTCCGAATACATTGAAATAGCGTAGGCCTATGGTTTCCAGTCCATAGGTCTTGGCAAAGACGTTCGCATACAGTTCATTTACATATTTGGTAATGGCGTAGGGGGAAAGTGGTTTTCCGATAACCTCCTCGACCTTGGGCATTTTCTTTGAATCGCCGTAAGTTGAAGAACTTGCTGCATAGACAAAGCGCTTGACCCTGGCATCGCGCGCGGCGACCAACATATTCAAAAAACCTGAAACATTGACGTCGTTACTGGTAATCGGGTCGTTGATGGAACGGGGCACGGAACCTAGAGCTGCTTGATGCAATACATAATCAACACCTTCACAGGCTTTTTTACAACTATCGAGGTCTCGAATGTCGCCTTTAGTAAAAGTAAAATTATCGTGGTCAAGAAAGGGGTATATATTTTCCTTTTTTCCGGTGGCGAAATTGTCAAGGCATCGTACCTTATTATCGTTTTGTAATAACCATTGGCAGAGGTTCGAGCCTATAAAGCCGGCACCACCGGTTACGAGTATGGTATGGTCTGGAGAAAATTTCAAAGTGTCAAGTGCAATATAAAGCTTAGAATTAACAATAGTTCAATTTTTTTTATAATAGTCCTTATACCATTCCACAAACTCCCGAACTCCATCATTCACCGACGTATCCGGCCGGTAATCATAATCCGCGATAAGATTGCCAACATCGGCCCAGGTACGCTCTACGTCGCCGGGCTGCATGGGTAGCATTTCTTTTTCCGCCTTTCTACCGACGTGCTGTTCGATGGCCTCGATAAAACCGGAAAGCTTAACGGCATTATTGTTGCCGATATTATAAATCTCGTACCGGTTTTTTCTATCCTTTGGCGATTTGATCAGAACTCGTACGACGCCTTCAACGATATCGCTGACATAGGTGAAGTCCCTTTCCATCTTCCCATGGTTGAACACCTTGATAGGGCGGTTATTCATAATGGCGTCCGTAAAAAGAAAAATGGCCATATCGGGCCGGCCCCACGGACCATAAACGGTAAAAAAACGGAGTCCCGTTGTGGGAATTCCGAAAAGATGACTGTAGGTATGCGCCATAAGTTCGTTACTTTTCTTACTGGCTGCATACAAGCTGATAGGCTGGTCAACATTGTCTTCGGTCGAAAACGGAATTTTCTCGTTCAGGCCATAAACACTTGAACTACTGGCATAGACTAGATGTTTGACCTCGTAATTACGGCAACATTCCAATAGGTTCAAAAAGCCTACAATATTACTGTCAATATAGGTTTCAGGATTTGCCATACTATACCGGACCCCGGCCTGCGCGGCTAGATTGCATACTACCTCGATATTCTCCTGTTCGAATAGCCGGGGCAGAGCTTTTCGATCTTCAAGATTCATCCGTACAAAAGTAAATTTATCGTTATGTAAGGTCCCTACACAGTTTGAGTTGAAAACTTCCGCATTTTTCCTCGAAATCCCTAATTGCATTAACCGGTCGAATTTCAGGTCGACGCTATAATAATCGTTTACATTATCTAGCCCGAGTACTTCGAAACCTCTGTTTAAGAGGGCTTCACATAAATGGAATCCGATAAAGCCAGCGGCACCGGTTACAAGTATTTTCACAATGTTAGATTTAAGTGATGCATTTTTTTATTTAAGTCTAAAGAAAATTCACATATTTATTTGGTTCAATGGCATTTTGTTACTTGCAAAAATTTAAGTTTCAATCGCTACTTCGTAGCTTACCAAGGTTCAAGACAACTTTGAACCTGCCAACGGCAGGATTTAACCTTAAATTTTTCAATCTTGCAGTCCTTCATCTGACAACTACGATTGTCCGATTTTATAATACTGAAACCCTTTACCTTCCATCGTTTCTTTGGAAAGCATTCGCCTACCATCGAATAAAAAGGCAGGTTTTAGCATTTTATGGTAAATGGCATCCCAATCGTATTCCTTGAATTCGTCCCATTCGGTCAAGAGGGCTACGGCGTGGGCCTCTTCCGCGGCTTGCATAGGGTCTTTGACCACTGTTAAAAGGCGACGGTTCTCATCGGGCGATCGGGTTTCCAAATAATCGAGGTCGGCATAGATACGTTCTTCTGAAACTTTGGGATCGTAGACCGTGATTTCAGCTCGTTCTTCCAATAGGGCGTCCGCCACATAAATGGCCGCTGATTCACGGGTATCGTTGGTATCTTTTTTAAAGGCCCATCCGTAGAAGGCGATTTTCTTGCCCGAAACCGTATTGTACAAGGTAGAAATGATATGGTTCGCAAAACGTTTTTTCTGGTAGTCGTTCATGATAATGACCTGCTCCCAATAATCCGCCACTTCCTGAAGTCCGAAACTGCGAGAGATATAGACCAAGTTGAGGATATCCTTTTGAAAGCACGACCCGCCAAACCCTACAGAGGCATTTAAGAATTTGGGTCCGATACGGCTATCGGTACCGATGGCGCGGGAGACTTCCGCTACGTTCGCATCCGTCCTTTCACAAAGTGCGGAAATCGCGTTGATCGAGGACACCCGCTGCGCCAAAAAGGCGTTGGCGACCAATTTGGACAGTTCAGAAGACCAAACATTGGTCTGCAGAATGCGTTCTTTCGGAAGCCAGTGTGCATAAATAGCGCTCAAGGTTTCCTTGGCCTCTTGTCCTGACGGGGTGTCATCGCCACCGATAAGCACCCTGTCGGCGTTCAAAAGGTCATCAATGGCGGTACCTTCGGCCAAAAATTCGGGATTGGACAAAATTTCAAAATTCACCTTGTTGCCCGTATTTTCGAGAATACTTTTGATGGCACTGGCCGTTCGCACAGGCAGTGTTGATTTTTCTACTACAATTTTATCCGTTGTGGCTACCTTGGCGATATTTCGGGCACAAAGCTCTATAAACTTAAGGTCGGCTGCCTGGCCCTTGCCTTTTCCATAGGTCTTGGTAGGCGTGTTGACCGAAATAAAAATGATTTCCGCCTCATCGATGGCTTTGTCCACTTCAGTCGAAAAAAACAGATTTTTGCCGCGGTTGGCGCCTACAATTTCCTTTAGACCGGGTTCGTAAATCGGCAGCTTGTCCAAATCTTTATCGTTCCAACGGTCAATACGTTCTTGATTGATATCGACTACGGTAACCTGTATTTCAGGGCACTGGTTTGCGATTACCGACATGGTAGGCCCACCGACGTAACCGGCACCGATACAACAGATTTTATTAATTTTTTTCATTTTTTTACAATTTTATGGGATTACAAATATTGTTAAATAACTCAACAATTATAATATAATTGCGTTAAAACGGTTTGTTCGGGATTTTATTTAGAATCTGTCTAGAAATAGGCAGGTTATTTTTAGACAGACCCTTCGCGAATGCGACAAGCATATAATTTTTTGAAACGGATAAAATGTATAAGTTTTGGTTGGCCTTAAAAAATCTATTGAATAGACCCAAAATCTGGCCTTTGTTGGAATAAAATATCGAACCTTTGGTAAATAACCCGCAGTCCGTGGAGGCCATAGTCAAACTCAAATTAATAAATTAATCACAAAAATGCTATGGTCTAAACGTTATAAAAATTAAAGCTTTTTCTAAAGCTCTTTGTCATAAAGCGGATACGGTATTTGGCAAGTTTTTTATAGAAGGTCCTGAAAAATTTCTCTCCAATCAATTTAGGTTTTTTAATCAGTTTTTTTGCATGGTGCACCGACATAAAATGGTTCTCACCGTTGGCCATGCTGTAAAGTGCGGCGGCAAAAGGTAGTGGCCTTAATTTGGTTTTTGATTCATCGGGCAGTTCGGTCCGTTCGTGGAAATAATATAGCCATGGCTCGGTCCTAAAGAGATGGTGAAAGAGATCAGGCCTGATAATGATGCAGGAACCGCAGAGATTATTAAACGTATGTTTGTTCAAGAATATGTATTTGGCACCTTCCTTATAATAGTATCCCATTTTAACATACCAGCCAGGTGAGTTTTGGTCCTGCTCGGCTACAAATGAAACAATTCGGTTGCTGACACAGTCGTCGGAGTCGACCACCATAACATAATCGGGATGGGATTGTTTGGCATGGGCCATGCCTTCCTGTATTTTTTTTGCCTTATCCCCTTCCTTTAACGCTCTGTTCTTGTCCCAATCGTTCTCCACCAGTTGAGGAGGAGCAAAGTCTACTTGAATATATGTCACCTTATCTGATTCAAAAGCTATCCTTGGTAGTTCATGGCACACGACCACAACCTTAAAATCATCGTTTTTTTGGTTGCAGATCGACTTTAGCGAACGTTCAAAGAGTTTACAAAAAGCAGACCAATCGGAGGCTAACTTTTCACTCTTTACAGGTACTATAAATGTCAGCATGGTATTCGTCGGATTAGATTTATAAACAAAACAACTGCAAAACAAATCAAAATAATTGAATGTAGGATAAATATTTCGTTTAAGTACGTTTTTTTAAGGTGATATAGGTTTACGAACGATAGTTTTGCCCGAAACCTCTATCGGATTCTGAAAGTTTACGATCTGCGAGTTATAACTGCCTTTCCACGGCCTCTATAAATAGGATAAGCAGATCGTTATTACTTGTTAATTTTAACTCACACAAACACTGTTCATCTAAAAAAGGATA
>CAZRIE010000169.1:0-6367 GCA_964600075.1 uncultured Flavobacteriaceae bacterium | reverse complement strand
TACCTAATTTTTAGGCGTCTTGAAGGTTCCCTTCCAAAGCCTTTCACGAGAAGTGAATCTTTTCGAAAAGTGACCGTAGCAAAAGATGTCGAGTCATTGGTATCTACCATGCCCTTGAAATTTAAATAGTGAACGCCGTTTCTTTCTATATAACTTCCAGCATGGTTGTGGCCGTTAAAATAAAATTTCACACATTCGTATTTATCTATAATTGCAAGCAATTGTTCGTAATTCCATAGATTGTGGTCCTGTTCTTCTCCAAAGGAGGGAAAATGACAATAGAAACCTACATGCTCTTTATTTTCGTCGGCAAGTTTTAATTCGTTTTCGACCCAACTGAGTTGTTCGTTGCTTAAACCACCGTTCCATTCGGCTAGATTTGGCATGTTTTTATTCGAAAGCAATGTAAAAAGGGAATCCGTCTGCTGTTTTTTAGTTTTGGAAAGGGCACCATGAACACTGAGGTCATTTCCGTCTAGAACAATAAAACGCCAATTGTTTTTAACGATACTATAGTAGCGGTCTTGAATCTTCATTTTTGCAAAAATCAATGGTTTTAAGGAATCCGCTACACTAAAATCATGATTTCCCAATACATGATAGTTGTCTGCTTTTAGACTGTTCCAAATCGGTGCTACTGTGTCAAAACTTTCGAAACCCTTATCAATAAAATCTCCTAAATGAATGGAATAGTCCAAGGTGTGCTGGTTTAGGACGTTTACCGCGTTGTGCAAACGATTCGAAGATTTTCTATAAAAACGGCCTCCTGCTGCTTCACAATCACAATATTGGCAGTCGGCAACAACCCCGATTTCAAATTCAGGAAATTCGATCGTATTCTTTTTTTTAGTTGTACAGCTGGCCAAAATAAAAACCACAAAGGTTATAAGTATTGGTCTTATCACGGTCTGATATTTTGACATTTTTTAAACTTTATAGGGTAAAGATACAAGACCGATTGTTTTTAATACGAAGTAAAAAAGGGTAAAATTGAAAGCCGTTCACCGATTTGGCATCCCTTTTGTTTCGAATTGCTAGAATATCAAGTAATTTCGTGCTATGTTAAAAAAGTATGTAATTCTTTTTCTGTTTGCAATCATTTGTGCATTGCCCTTCTCATACGGACAGGAAGTAATTGTTTTTAAAGTTGAAGATTTCGACCTAAAGGGAAACGTGAAATCGTGTCTGGTTATAACTGACTACGGTAAAGAAGAGTACTACTTTGAGGAAACAGACAAGTTGACCAAATCGGTTACTCGTTTTAACGATTCCGATTACGAGACAACATATTATAAATACAACGGTAGCGATTTGGTAGAAAGAAGGGTCGAGAACTACCTTGATAATACTTTTGATAGTGCTACTTCGCTAGCTAATTTCTATACTATCGATACCACTGCGAATCGAAAAATTACAGAAAAAATAATTTCATATGAAAAAGAGTTGTTGGAGCAGAACATATTTCTTTATGATGAAGAAGAAAACTTAGTGAGTATAGAGCGCACAAATACCAATGGTACAGACGAACACAAATTTGTTTACAGCGAAGGCGAGGGCGAGAAAACCGTAAGGGAAGAGCGTAACGGAATACTATTGGAAACGATTCAAACTTTATCAGAGAAATCGCAAAATGATTCGTTGCAGAAAAAAGTTCTGACCCAAAAGTATTTAGATGGGCAGGTGAATTCCAAGACCGTACAAGTTTTTGATTCGAATGGAAAGTTACTTTCCCGAACCGAAGAGCTCTATGATGGTTCGATCGAAAAATGGATTCTCCAAGAAGACCTAAAATATAGTTACGCTGAAAATGGTGTATTGGCCAATGTAAAATCCCAACAAAGGGGTTATACGACAACAAAGGAATATATCTATCAGTTCGATGGTACCGACGCCAACAATTGGGTAAAAGAGATTGTTACTCCTGATAATACGTACAAGACAAGAAGAATCGCGTATCACGAAATTCCTGTCGCAGAACAACAAGAAGAAGAAAACTAAAAGTACTTAAGTCACCCCGAACGATAGAAATACTTTAGTATCTGTAATTCAGAATGAAGGATTAGCAGGATGAATCGGCTATAATCTTCCATTCCCCACCCATCCTTTTAAAGATAATCATAAAGGT
This sequence comes from uncultured Flavobacteriaceae bacterium, assembly GCA_964600075.1. Lineage (GTDB taxonomy): Bacteria > Bacteroidota > Bacteroidia > Flavobacteriales > Flavobacteriaceae > CAZRIE01. The sequence continues at coordinate 4,242 of CAZRIE010000169.1, read as the reverse complement.
GCCATTTGCATCACCGGCATCTCGTATTAAGAAATACTCGCCTATTACATAATATATATCGTCGCTTATTTTAGTGATTTCGGCAATCTTAAAATCCAATTTTCCCGAGTGTGCTTTGGTGGGGTATTTTTTTTTATAGTTGTCGAGGGTAGTCTGCCACCCTTTGGTAATCATGCCTCCGCTGAAATAGGTAAGGGAATCCGATTTCCAATACCCCTGCATGAAACCTTCCAAATCATTATTTGACCAAGCAATGGTCTGTTCATCCAATATTTGCTGTATGGCTTCAACGTCTTCATTTTGTCCTGATAGCAGGTTGAAAGTCATAAAGATGACAAATGTGAAAATGGGCATACATTTTTTCATGATAACAGATTTTAGTTGGGAAGATAAAAAAAGCCCTGATCAAACGATCAGGGCCATGGCAAAAAAATATAAACACAAGCAATTAATCTTGAGTTAGAAAATCTTTAAAGATGACTTCATTATGATTAGTTCAAAGAACCAAACTATCTTTTGGCAAAAATAAAATAGTTGATGAATTGTAGATATTTTCGTTTTTCCAAACTCTTTGGAATTCCTGTCATTTCTTTATTATATTGCCTCTTGATTTAAACCTTTGTTATGTTACAGGCTATGAAGAGCATATTAGTACCCATTTTCTTTTTTATTGTATTCACAGGCTTAACTGAGGCCCAACAGATAAATGAAGATGACCGACCGAATATTCTATTTATTCTGTCCGATGACCATACTTCCCAGGCATGGGGTATCTATGGAGGGGTTTTGTCAGATTATGTTCAGAATGAAAATATTAAACGTCTAGCTTCAGAAGGTACGGTTTTGAATAACGCTTTTTGCACGAACAGTATATGTACACCGAGTAGAGGCAGTATTCTTACAGGGCAGTACAGTCATATCAATCAAGTGTATACGTTGAGTGAGCCTCTGCCCAAAGGACATCCGAATATTGCAAAGACCTTTTCTGAAAATGGATATCAAACCGCTGTTATCGGAAAGTGGCATTTGGTCGGTCAGCCTGAAGGTTTTGACTATTTCAATGTACTCCCGGGCCAGGGGCGTTATTGGAACCCGATATTGAAAACAAAAGAAGATTGGCAGGATGGATATAATAGTTCAAGCGGAAAGGAATACAAAGGTTTTTCAACGGATGTCATTACCAATTTGACTATCGAGCACCTAAAGGACCGAAATGCCGATAAACCCTTTTTGATGTTCTGTAATTTTAAGGCGACACATGAGCCTTTTGATTATCCTGATAGATTCAAACATCTTTATGAAAACGAGGAAATTCCCGAACCGAAGTCATTGTTCGACTTTAGCCCAGAAACCACTGGCCGAACTTTTACCGGTCAAAAATTAGAGAAATTAGGCCAGCGCTGGGACAATGCCACCAAAGACCCTGAAAATTGGTGGACCACCTATCCTGGGCTTCCTTATCCTCTAGATAATTTGGATAGCGTTCAAAAGCGCAAGAAAATTTACCAAAAGCTGGTAAAGGATTTTATACGCTGTGGTGCCGCAATCGACGATAACATCGGAAAGCTACTTGGTTATTTGGAAGCAGAGGGCATCGCCGATAATACAATTGTGGTGTACACTGCAGATCAAGGTTATTTTTTAGGGGAGCACGGTTTTTTTGACAAGCGGCTGATTTATGAAGAATCGTTGCGAATGCCTTTCGTCATCCGTTATCCCAAAGAAATAAAAGGAGGCCAACGTATTGACGATATTATTTTAAATATTGATTTTCCCGCATTGTTGGCAGACTACGCAGGTATCGAAAAGCCCGAATACATACAAGGAAACAGTTTCCGTAAAAACCTATCAGGAGACACACCATCAGATTGGCGTAAGCAAATGTATTACCGGTATTGGTTGCACCATCCCGAAAGGCCTGCACATTTCGGAATTCGTAACAAGCGGTACAAACTAGCTTTTTTCTATGGTCAGGGATTGGGTAAAAAGGGAACCTCTGAAGAAACTTCATTGCCAGCTTGGGAGTTTTACGATTTACAAGAAGATCCCAAAGAAGCACGAAATGTAATCGATAAACCGAAATATGAATCGGTTATAAGTGAAATGAAAATAGCTTTGATCGAAGAGCGGAAGAAATACCGCGATACTGATGCCGATTACCCTAAAATGAAGTCGATTTTAAGAGAAGCCGAGTTAAAATAATATAGTGCTCTTTCCTTGGCTATTCGGCCTTCTTTATTTTTTGAAACCCGAACATTAAAAAGAGAATAGGTTGTATTTCACTAGTTGTTCTTGCGCGCAATATGGCGAAGGCCTTGGTAATATGGTACTCTATAGTTTTTATAGACACATCAAGATGCTCTGCGATTTCAAGGTTGCTGAATCCCTCTTGTTTGCTCATTAAAAAGATTTTCTTGCATTTTGGGGGCAGGTTTTGAATTTCGCGGTGAACGAGTGAAAGCAGTTTTTCAAAAAAGGCATCGTCTTTCTCTACAAACCGATCAAGTTCCTCGATATATTTTTTTTCGAGTGCGGTAACGGCTTTTCTTTTTCGATACTGGTCTATAAACTCATTATGAACCGATTTGTAAAGAAAACCTTTGAGTGCAAAGTTTGGTTTTAGGTTTTTTCGTTTTTCCCAAGTCCGGATAAATACATTTTGAACAATATCTTCTGCTTGGTACTGATCGTTTACCAAGCTGTTGGCGTAAACGCAAAGTCTGTGGTGGTACCTATCTATCAAGTGGGTATACGCATCTTGCTCTCCTTTTTTTAAACGCTCGATAAAAAAGCTATTCTCGTTGAAGTCATTTTTCATAAATACGAAATCGGCAATGGTTGTTGGTGGGGTGTACTAAATGTATAAAAAATAACTTATAAAATTTAGGGTATAGAAAATTTGGTTCGTATTAAATACGATAACCTCAATATGAAGAACCCGGATTTCGAGAACAATACGGTTAAATATTTTACCGGATCTATCTCTTCTGAAGAGTTGGACAGTTTGATTGTAGGGTTAGAAAATGACCAAAATATATCCCTGTTCCAATCTTATCTAAAAATAGACTACACTACACGATATAACATGAGTCAATATAATTCGGAAAAAGTCAAAGACTTACTCATAAAGAAAATAAGAGCGGAAAAACGTTCTCATCGTAAACTGCACGTAAAGTGGCTCTTGAAATACGCTGCGGTCGGACTTTTCTTCATTCTGGTAGCTTTCCTTTATCAGCAAATGACGGAAGCTGACGAAAGCATTCATAAATCGAGAATTGATGCAAATGCAATTACCCTCACCCTTTCTGATGGAAGTATCAAAGAAATAGCCGAAGAGGAAAGTATCTCTATAATCGATCATGAGGGTTACCGAGTTGGTCTTCAGAAAGGAAATCAATTGATTTATCATAGGGCGGCACTAGCAGATAAAATCGCTTATAACACGCTTTATGTACCGTATGGAAAACACTTCACGGTCATTTTATCCGACGGAACAAAGGCATATTTGAATTCAGGTACTTCGCTAAAGTATCCTATTGAATTTATTAAAGGGGAGCAAAGGCAGGTTTTTTTAAAGGGAGAAGGTTTTTTTAAGGTTGCGAAAGATTCAGAACGTCTGTTCGTCATAAATACAAGAGAACTTAATGTTCAGGTATTGGGCACAGAATTCAACCTTTCCGCTTATCCCGAAGATGAAAATATTGAAACAGTTTTGGTCGAAGGGTCTGTCGGTTTTTTTGAAAAGGAATCTAAATTCGATGAAAAAAATCAAAAGTTGAAACCAGGACATATGGCCATATGGCAAAAACAAGAGGGAATGATTTCGTTCAAGGAAACCGATACGAACCTGTACACGGGCTGGATGGACGGTAAAATAATTTTTAATAATATACCATTTCGAGATATTGTAAAAAAGTTGGAGCGAAATTTTAACGTATCGATTACTAATACATACGAAGAGCTAGAAAATAAACGTTTTACGGCGACTTTTGATACGGAGACTATTGCGCAGATTCTAACCGTTTTCAATACATATCACCCGATACATTATGATATCGACGGGGAGCAAATAAAGATTGAAAAACCATAAAAAATCATAATGTACTTGAAGTAATGGCCTGATTGATCTCTTGTATATATTTTTTTAGAATTTAGCGCTAATTAATTCGAATTCAATGTTTTGTAACATCGAGGTCGTCTTGAGTTTTAAATTTGGATCGAAAGAAAGGGTTGCGGACATTT
>CAZRIE010000168.1:0-6513 GCA_964600075.1 uncultured Flavobacteriaceae bacterium | reverse complement strand
GGGAGGGCTTTTTCTCAACAGCTGAAGCTGTTGCATTTATTACTTGAATGTGAGACTTTTACGGAACTGAAAAGTATGATTAAACGGTCGTTTAATTTACACTGTTGGTTAATTTGAGCAAAGTCTAATAAAAGATGGGTTTAAGTGCTACCAGTTTAATTAATGCACAATAGGTTTATTGAACTTGGGGAACGCTCTTATATCTTAAGCCTGATTCCAAATCTCTTGGCTTTGAGATAAATTCAAGAAAATTATATTCCACTTAATTTATATTGCTATACGGCTATTGTTTAACTTCTTTTGATTACGGAAATATTAAAACAAATGCTGATCAATCGATATTGAATTCTTTTTTCTGCGTCGTCGACAAAGGCGACACATAGGTCTCTAGAAATTCATCTAACTCGATTTTATTGTAAATTACCAATGTGCATTCCTTGTCTTCATAAAGAAGACGATTCGTGCCGTTTCTATACACTGCAATAATGAAATTACCATCAGGAGAAAAAGAAATGGAAGTAATGTCTTTCCCTGGTCGGTGGAGTTTTAAAAAAACGTTTCCTTCCAGATCCCATACACGTGCAGTAGGACTGCCTTTATCCCACGAATTTAATTTTGGATAAGAGAGGGTTAGGATTGATTTGCCATCGGGAGCGAATGCTCTTGCGTTGACACTTTCGTTGTTTAGTTTGAACTCTTGGATAATCTCTCCCGCCAAATTCCATAAATGGGATTTTCCATAGGTGGTGCTAGATATTTTAAATCCTCTAGAAGCTGGGAAGGTCAATATTGATATTCCGTCGGGAGCAATGGCTACTGGAAAGACCGATTCATCATCTTGTTTGAATTCCTGAATCGAATCCCCTTCCAAATTCCACAAATACGCTCCGTCATTCGAACTTGTAAGTAGGGTCTTTCCATCTGGAGCGAAACGCACAGCGGTAGCCTTTTTATCGCCTAGTTCAATCTCCTTAATCGAATTCTCCTTCCAATCCCATTTGCGAATAGCGGTAAGTAGCCAAGGCAGATTACCTTCGGGCTTGGTCTTGGGCGTAGTGCTAAACAGAATGAATTTGCTATCGGGAGTGAAAGCCATAGTGCTGATCATCTCATCGGTTGGAATGTATTCTTGAATAGGGTCTCCATTCAAATTCCATATATGCATGCCATTGGTCGTTCTTGTAACTAAAGACTCACCATCGGGAGCAATAAGCGCGTTGTTAACTACACTTTTGTGGCTGAATTTTTTGAGCAATGTTCCTTTAAAATCCCATAAACAGGCTGTAGAATCTAGAGAGCTAGTAAGTACAGACCTACCATCTGGGGATACATCTATTGAAGAAATTGGTTTATTGTGCACACTGAATTCTTCGACAACAGATGCATTAAGGCCTTCTATATACCATTTTCTGATTGTTTTATCTAAAGAGCCCGTGAGAATCGTTTTATCATCAGTTGGATCGAAAGCAACTAAGTTGATCATGCCCCCATGTCCCTTGAATTCCTTGATTAACATCCCATCCAGGTCCCACAAGCGGGCTGTATTTTCAAAAGAACTGGTAAGAATCTTTGTTCCATCAGGAGAAAATGCGGCGGTCCAAGAGCCCTCCTCAAAATTTATTAAATCGGGCAAGTCAAAGTCCCATTTGGGGTTGCCTTCAGAATCGAACAATTGAATGTTATTGACGCTCGAGCATACCATAATGGTCTGTCCATCCGGTGAAAAAGAAACCGTATTCGTGATTGTATGGGGCTCCCCATAATTCGGGTCATTAGTACTGAATTGTGCTTTAGAAACGCCCTGTAAATCAAAAAGATCAGCCGCAAATTTAGAACCATCATAGCCAACCAACACAGAATTGCCATCTGGGGCGAAAGCGACCGATTTAACCGCCCTTTTAATTTCAAATCCTGATATCCGATTGCCATCCAGCTCCCACAAATGCGCTCCGAAATAAGAGCCAGTGAGAACCGTTTTGCCATCGGGGGCAAAAGCAACTGCTGTAGCGCTGTATTCCGAGTCTTCTGAAGCTTCTAGTTTGAATTCCGTTTTTAGGGTGCCGTCTAAGTCCCACAGGTGCAAGCCCTGTTCGGATCCTGTAAGAATGGACAGGCCATCTGGTGCAAATTTCGCGGCACGGATCGAACCTTTGTCGATATTGAACTCTTTGCTCAAAGTACCATTCTGGTCCATCAAACTGATGCCGCCATCAGCACTAGCTAATAGTATGGTATGATGCTTTGAGATATCCATGGCCGTAAAAGAAGCTGTATCCTTAGTGGCAATTATTTGGTAGAAGGAATTTCTATTGATTATAGAAAAGGCCGATCTTTCAAATTCAGGATAATCATGGATCTTAAGCGCTTCCTGTTCTAGTCGCAAGGCCAAAGTAGGATTGGTGCTTTCAATTGATTTCGCCTGAAAATGCATCAAGGATGCGCTTTTTCTTCTATTGGATATCATCGTTAGTACGATGGTCAAGCTCATTAGCGCCATCACGATAGCGACTGCCCCATTTCGGATCATAAGCGTACGCTTGTGCTGCTTAACGGCTTCGCCAACCATATCGCCGACCGTTTTTCCATGAAGTGTGGCCGCAATGAACACGACCTTTGTTTTAAAATCGGGGTTGTCCAAATTTAAATCATCGACGCACATGTCAGCTCGAAAGTCCACATAGAGCGGTTCATTTTTGAATGCGCTGGTCAACACCTTCGACATAGCCGTGGTTTTGTTCCAATCAAAATCAAAATTTTTGAAATCCCATTTAATGTCTCCATCGATGAGGGCCACGAGAAAATTATCCATGGATTTATTTTCTAACCAATACTTTACCTCCTCATTGCAATAATAGGAATTGGCCGATTTAGGTGATGCGAAATAAATAAAGTACTCCGATTGTGTTAGGCCCTCTTCAATCTTACCCCAAAGATCCGGCGACACAGAAAGATCGTTCGAGTCTCTAAAAATATTTAGCGCTCTACGCTTAAAGATAGGCTTTGCGAATTTCTCAAGGGCTTTTTCGAGGTTAACAGCCAAATCAGGATTCTGACTGTGACTATATGAAATGAAGGCGTTGTATTTCATGTGCGGTTTGATCAAATTGTACCCAACGTATCGTACATGAAAAGTAACGATTTTTAATCACTTATTTTTCGGTTTATTGTAGACCTTTATTATGTAGTTACACTTAGGTATTATCACTTAAAGTGCTGTTTTTTCATAGGATTCATTGTTAGTGGCTGGCTTTATTTTTTAAACTGTTTTAGTCTGTCAATCGCATTTTGATTTGAAGGATACCATATGCTTATGGGAATTGGTCTTGCAATTTTTTGATTGCCATAATCGTAGATTCTACTTTATGTTCTGCTACTATCAGAAGCTGTATAATGGCGAAATCCAACTTTGTGTTTTCCGTTGTCTAAGTCAATTTTATTTAATGATGTCTGTCCGTTGATTAGATGGACTTGAAAAAGGATGATAATTATTAACACTAATAATCGCATAATTTTGTTTCTAGTGTTCATTTCTATAAATGCGATAGTTTATTAATTGTTACAGATTATCTTTTAGCTTGCCACTAACGTTTGGTGTAGAAAATGTAGCGTATAAAAAGACGTTAACGGTTTATGGTATGGTGTCGTGCGAGATTTCGAAACTTATTTTTTTAGTTTACACCGACTTTTTTACTAGCCGCAAACATTCTAAAACACTGAAACCGGCATGTACTAAAGCATGTTTTATGTGACGTATTTTATGCTTCCATATTTAAAACAGTTCTTCCCTTTAACTTTCCATTGAGCATTAAATCAATTTTTTCAGTCAATTCATTTAAAGTTATTTCCGTACAAATGTTGGCTAATTTGTCGGGCTTCCAATCTCTAGATAATTTTTTCCACACACGCTCTCTATATGCCATAGGGTAATTCTGAGAGTCAATACCGATTAAACTTATACCTCTCAGAATGAAAGGGAATACCGTTAAATCAAGTTTTGGTGAGGCAACATTACCACAGCAAGTTACAACGCCCATTGGCTTTGTTGATTTTATTATATTCTCAAGAATAACACCGCCTACAGTGTCTATGCCACCAGCAAAAACTGGTTTTAAAAGTGGTTTATTAGCTATTGATGTAAAATCTTTTCGTGTGATAATATTAGTTGCTCCAAGATTCATTAAATAATCATGCTCTGTTTCTTTTCCTGTAATTGCAGAAATCCTATATCCTAATTTTTTTAAAATGGAAATGCTTAAAGCACCCACACCTCCAGTGGCGCCTGAAACCACTAGCTCTCCATCTTCTGGTTCTATTGTTTCAGTGAGTCTTAGTACAGACATCCCGGCTGTTAACCCTGCTGTTCCTAATATCATTGCCTCTTTCATGGTAAGATTTTCGGGTAACTTAACAGCCCAATTTTCAGGTATACTAATAAATTGGCCAAACCCTCCGTCTGTATTCATTCCCAAATCATAACTGGTAACAACCACTTTATCTTGAACTTTGAATTTATTTGTTTTCGAAGATACCACTGTGCCAACAGCATCAATTCCTGGCGTATGTGGATATTTTCGGGTAACACCTTTATTCCCACTTGCCGAAAGTGCATCCTTATAATTTAGAGACGAATAATGAACTTTAATCAATAAATCACCCTCTGGTAAATCACTTACTAATTTTGATTTTACCTCTCTAATAAATGTCCCATCTTTTTCTTCCACTACTAATGCTCTAAATTCTACCTGTCCCATAATTTCTTTTATTATTTTTCAATCTAAAACTTGTTCTCTCCTCTTTCTCCAATATGACATATGACCCTCGAGCTATGAATAGTATGGTAGCAAAGAATGCGCTTCACTTTCGGTTTAGCTCGTAGCAAAAGCTTTTTGCTTTTATTTATTTTTTCTTGTTCAAAGTAACATCCCAAAGATTTTACGGTCTTCATAAAAATACGCAAACCTTTCGATTACGCCCAAAGCCCGTATTGATTATAGCTTTTGATATTTTACGTTTTTTTGCATTTCTTGATTCAAGTCAATGTTTTCTTCCTTACTCTGACTGACCTTTGTACAAAACTCAAGTCGAGTTCATTATTAAAAAAGGCATTATGAACAAATCTGAAAAATTTTGGAACAAGCTTTCAAAGAATTATGACAAAAGGGCGAAAGACAAAACTTTTGAGCAAATTTTGCATAGAAGCCGAAAATACTTGGGACCCGACGATATCATTCTTGATTTTGCCTGTGCCACAGGATTGTATTCTTTCGAGTTCGCCAATGATGTCAATAAGATTCAAGCTTTCGATACATCATCTAAAATGATGAATATCGCAAAAAACAAAGCTGGTAAAAGTGGAAATGATACTATTATTTTCTCCCAAACGACCCTTTTCGATGGTAAATACAAAGAAGGAAGTTTCGACACCATTTTAGCATTTAATATTCTACTTTATTTCGAAGATGTCGAAAAAGTATTGACTCGAATGAACAAGCTTTTGAGACCCGATGGTCTTATTTATTACATCAACGGCCTGTTTGAAAGAAAGGAGAACATTCATCGGGGGTTTATCTGGTAGCGTAATATTCATATTGAAAAAGCTAAGAATGCTCCCGTATTTAAATTTCTTAAGAATAGCGGAACTTAAAGCAGCTATTATCAATTGTGAATTCAACATTATTGAATCAGATATTTTAATTGAAAAACCTGCAGCAGAGTACTTTATAGTCGCACAAAAAAGTCGATAATCCAGCTACTGCTTTAGTACAATTCTTTTCCGAATACGGCTAAGTGTTTCGGGTTTTATTCCAAGATAGCTAGCCAACTGATATTGCGGTACCCTGTTCATCAAATCAGGTCTTTCCTTTAATAAATCAAGGTATTTCTCTTCAGGATTTTTACCATTAAAGTTTTCTAAGTTATCGGCTTTTTCGCCCATAATCTTCTCGAATTCTACACGGCAAATAGTCTCAAACCGAGGGAATTTTTTATACAAGGCCGCCTCTTTTTCAGCATTTAAAACGGCTACAGTAGTTTTTTCAGAACAAATAAAGAAATAATTTGAGGGCTTTTGATTTGAAAGACTATTAAAATCGGCAACTGAGTGTCTCTCGGTATAAAAATCAGAAGTAAGTTCCTCGCCATCTGCAATCGCGTATTTTCTGATGCAACCCTCGATAACGAGATATACGTCTTTGGCTATTTGTCCCTGTCTTAATAAAAAAGTCCCCTTTTCAAAAGTACTAATGGGAAAACTTTGTTCAATCGCCAAAACTTCCTCTGCGGATAATTTTGTTAATCGGTTCATTTGCGCTACTAAAATGTTGGTCATTATTGGGGTTTCTTTTTAAATGCCATATAACGTTTGGTATACGAAGCGTTTCAATGCTTTTTATACGTCTTTGTTGGCAAATCGTTTTTTTTTCTACACTTTATTTTAGATGTTGTAACTGTTTTTTTCTTCTGGTTTATCACTAAGATACTGCACGAATTCATACTGGTTTCCATCAGCATCAG
>CAZRIE010000167.1:0-6581 GCA_964600075.1 uncultured Flavobacteriaceae bacterium | reverse complement strand
AATGGAATCGATGTCAGAACCGGGCCGAATCAATATTTCAAAAAATACCTACGAACTGATACGGGATGATTTTGATTGTGAGCCAAGAGGGGAAATACAGATTAAAAACAGAGGGATGATGCAAATGTACTATGTTAACAATGTGCTGCCTCAAACTGTAAAAAATATAGACGAAGGTTTTAAAGCCTAGATGAGTGGGGGAATCTATACTTATATTTTCCCTCGTTCCTAATACTAAAAACGGTTACTATCCGCAGTTCGCAACGCCTACATATTTGCTATATTGGTTCAGAAACTCCAATTTCGGAAGAATAACTTATAAAGGCAATAGGTCTGTTTTGAAAATATAAACTTCTTCAGTACGATAATCCTCTTTACAGGGCCTTCTAGGAAATATCTTCATTAATGTTATATTTGGTAACAAGAGAAGAAAAGATTCCAAAAAAACACTATCCACGTTATGAACCTCCACCGAAGAAATTTTATCAAAAAGAGTGCTTTGCTCACTGGCGCGGCACTGCTTCCTGATTACGGTTTTTCCACTCCGAATAAAAGAAAATATAAGATGGGGCTGCAGCTCTTTACTATTAGGGATGCCATGGCCAAAGACCCTGTCGCTACCTTGAAACAAGTTAAGAAACTGGGATATGAAGACCTAGAGATTTATGGGTACGATGGGAAGCAAGGAACATACTATGGTTATAAAGCGACAGACTTCAAACAACTTTTAGATGATTTGGGGTTGACCGTGACTAGTGGGCATTATGATTTTTCAACCTATTTTGAAAAACCAATGGATCAAATGCTCCAATATTTGGACCAGTGTATTTCCGGGTCACTCGCACTAAAAAAACCATATATCACTTGGCCTTGGCTGGCACCCGAATACCGTACGCTTGATAATTTTAAAAAACTGGCAGAAAAATTGAATGTCATGGCAGAACAGGTCAACAAGGCCGGACTAGGCTTTGCCTATCATAACCACGATTTTGAATTTACCGAGCACAATGGGCAAACGGGCTATGATATAATTCTCAAGCAGACCGATCCCGATCTGGTCAAACTGCAGATGGATATGTATTGGGTAGAACACGCTTCAAAATTGAGTCCGGAGCAGCTCATTGCCAACAACCCTGGGCGTTATGTAATGTGGCATATAAAAGATATGGATAAGATAACCCATGATTATACCGAACTCGGGAATGGATCTATAGACTATATCAAAATGTTGTCGACCATCGATACCGATGCCCTAAAATACTATTACTTGGAACAGGGCGGTAATTTCGCCCAAAATTCAATGCAAAGTATTTCTGATAGTGCCGCTTATTTTAAGAAGCATCTACAGACCTATTTATAACTGATTTTAGAATTGAATTCTCGAAAATTGGTGTTATTATGTTGCTTAAACTTCTAAGGGAGTTATACATACAGAAAATTTGATTTAAGTTATGCTAAAAAAAATAAATTGGGACGATGTGCCTACGGAGCAGGTAACCCCAAAAATGGAGCGCAAATTGGTGTATGGCGATCACATTATGGTCGCCAAAATGAAATTCAAGGATGGATTTAGGGTACCCCTACACAGCCATGTCAATGAGCAGATAAGCCAAGTAATCGCAGGTACTATGAGGTTTTGGTTCGGGGCAAATAAAGAAGAAACCTTTGATATGCATGCGGGAGATGTAGTGGTCATACCTGCCCACATGCCCCATGAGGCCTTGATGATAGGCAATGCCGAAGGAATCGATACTTGGACCCCGATACGGGAAGACTGGTTGAACAATACCGACGACTATTTACGTTCCGATGAAAATGAATAAATGATGCGATATAGTTCTAATCGGTTTTGTGAAGCACGGGCTTGGGGAGCAAGAGATAGGGACTATGGCATTTTATGGCGTATAAGAAACAAGAACAGCATTAGCCTTTCGAGTTAAAATTTAGTTAATTAGCTCATTACCAGTAGTTATCAAAAGATAATTTGGCTACTTTAAATATTCATTAAATTTTATGACCATGAAAAAATTACTACTAGGCATTGCTCTGGTTGCCACTGTCTTCGTGACCCTGTCGGCTACCAAAGACAATGAAAGAATTGTAGACCTAACCGAAGGATTTGTCTTCGGCAACCCAGAAGTTGCCTCTATCAATCAACTTAATTTTGGACCGCAGGGAATACTGTTCGTTGGGGATTCTAAAAACGCCACGATCTACGCATTGGACACCAAGGATACAAATGCTAAAGATGAGGGCGCAGAAATAAATTTGGGGGAGGTAGACCGAAAGATTGCTGCAGCCCTTGGCACAACGGTCGAAAAAATTAAAATTACCGATATGGCCGTGAATCCGGTATCCAAGGTTATCTATTTTAGTGTCAATATCGAAGACGGTACGCCGGTTCTTTTAAAACTTGACGGCGAAAATTTTAAAAACGTCTCGCTAAAGGAAATTAGTTATTCCAAAATCGGATTATCAGATCCCGTAGCTTTAGATGCTAAAGATCACAGGGAACGTCCCTTACGTATTTGGGCAGTTTCAGACCTTAAATATCATGACGGCCAAGTCTTGGTCTCCGGCCTTTCAAACAAAGAATTCGGATCTACTTTTCGAAGTATTCCATTCCCGTTCAATGATGTCCAAGAATTTGCCTCTTTGGAAATATATCATGCTGCCCATGGCAAATATGAAACACATGCTCCCATAAAGACCTTCGATGTAATTCAAATCGAAGGGAAAGACTATCTGATGGCCAGTTATACGTGTACCCCTTTAGTGCTTTTTCCAATGGATGAATTAAAGAATGGGGTACATTCCAAAGGCCGTACCGTAGCAGAGTTAGGGTCGGGCAATTCCCCATTGGATATGGTCTCTTTTGAAAAGGAGGGTAAACGCTATTTTGTCATGTCGAATACAAACAGGCCCGTCATGAAAATTGATTATATAGATCTGGCCGCTTCAAAGGAATCGTTGACGGAGCCCATTACCGAATTTGCAGTTTCCGCGGGTGTAGACTATGTGTCTTTGCCCATGGTGAACGTTTTACAAATGGATAATTTAGACACCAACAACATTGTTTATTTGCAAAGAACCGCGGATGGTGAACTCGTTTTACGTAGTAGAGCGACAAAATGGATGTAATCAGTCGGTTACGTTTTGCAAAAAGGATTAAGTTGTACTTGGTCTTTTTTTGTTTTGGTAGCTGCTTGATGTCTTGCGAGAATGGCCCTATTCCCATAAATGTTCAGGTTAATTACGAAGATGGAAAAGCGATAAGTGCCAATTTCTCATATAATGAAGGCACTAAGGGACTTAATCTATATTTAGAAAAAGAACTAGATATCCCTATTTTGGGTGATTTGGTTAATGTAAGCCCTAAAGAATATTCCTTTATTCCTATTGTACCTTTTACAGAAGACCAGACCTATGCAATTAGCGATGGGCAGCGAACCATAGGAAAATTCAAGGTGGCAAGCGATGTGCTTAAAACAGTGCCAGAAATTCTGGCCATCTATCCAAGTACGGATACAGTTCCTGAAAATCTATTAAAACTATATATCAAGTTTTCCGAACCCATGCAAGAAGTAGTTCATGTTCTTGATTTTATAACCGTTATCGATGAGACCGAAGGTGTTGAAAAAGAACTGTTTCTCGAAATGGAAGCGGAACTATGGAACCAAGACCACGATCTATTGACGCTATGGCTAGACCCTGGTCGCATTAAAACCGATTTGATTCCCAATAGGGAACTGGGGTTGCCCCTTTTGAAAGGACATGCCTATTCCATTCATTTTGACAGTAGTTGGAGGTCCGCACAGGGGAAAGCATTGAAAAAGTCTTATAACAAATCACTTGTGGCCACCATTAGAGATGACAAAAAACCTTCGGTAGAAGATTGGAAGCTTGACCTACCAAAAGCAAGTTCTCGGCAAGCATTAACATTACATTTTTTGGAACCTATGGATGCCATTCTAATAACCGAGACCATTGTCATTTATGATGATTCACGAAATCCGGTCCAGACGTTGGTCAGCGTTTCGAACAATGAAGAAAAAGTATCCTATATACCCACAAGAAAATGGAAAAAAGGCAAGTATACCCTAACGGTCAAATCTATACTTGAAGATTTGGTAGGAAACAACCTGAATCACCTTTTCGACAGAAATCTTGATGTCAACCCAGATACAGATAGCCCTTTGGATTATTATACTTTGGATGTAATTTTAGATTGAATCTTCTTTTGAAATCGTTTTCTTTGATGGAAAACCCCAATTGCAGGTTTCTCATTTAAGACATTCTCGAATATCAAGTCTATACATTTGATTTGTACTCCTTAAGAAAACTCTATGAACAGCTATTACCGACAATGGAAATGTATGGATATGCACTGATTATTTATCCAGTGCTTCTATACGATTCATCACGGCGTCAAGCTACGCTGCTTTAGCCTCACTTTTCGAACGATTTTGGGTAGACAGCTCGAAAGACGCTTTCAACAACTTTTCATATTGCGTCTGTAGCTTTTCTGAAATCTTTTTAAAAAGTTCGAATATTATTTTTGCTTTTAAAAGGGGTATAAAACTATGGGAAAGTTGCGATGTAGGTAACTTACTTTATGTATGAGAAAAACGCAAGAAGGTTGATTTTTTACTACCTATAGCGTATATAAAGGTTTAATAACGATCAACCACCATTGGTTTTAACACCTTTTTATGGCTTTCAGTTTATTCAATTTATTATTTTGTTTCATCTTTGCAAAAATAATTTAAACAAAATGATACAGCAAATAAGAAAGTTTCTACTTTGCGTTACCTTATCTCTAATAGCCCAAAGTCTTTTTGCACAGGTAAACACCACGATTTACGGGGAAGTAGTCGACGAACTAGGAGAGCCTATCGTCGGAGCTTCTGTTTTTTTTGAGGGAACTCAACAAGGTGCACAGACCGATTTTGATGGCAAATATGAGATTTCTGGTGTCGCACCAGGTTCCTATAATCTTATTGTAAATTATTTAGGGTTTGAAGCTCAAACAAAATACAATATAATCATTCGTTCAAAGGGTACGCCTACCTATAATTTTATACTTCAAGAAGCTACGCAAGAGTTGGATGAAGTAGTGGTTTCAAACGCTAATATCATCACGCGCCCCAAAGAAACGCCGCTCTCCACACAAACGCTATCTGCCGTAGAAATTGCTACCTATCCGGGTGGTAATAATGATGTTGTCCAAGTTGCTCAGACACTTCCGGGGGTTTCTCCATCGATTGGTGGTTTCAGAAATGATTTGATCATTCGTGGTGGGGCACCCAATGAGACAGTCTATTATTTAGATGGAATGGAAATTCCGAATGTCAACCATTTTAGTACCCAAGGTAGTGCCGGTGGCCCTGTGGGCCTTATCAATGTATCATTTATAGAGAATGTCACTTTATCCACTTCTGCTTTTAATGCGCGCTATGACAATCCGCTATCTGGGGTTTTACAGTTTCAGCAGCGGAACGGAAATGCTAGAAACTTTTCCGGAAACTTTAGGGTCAGTGCCAGTGAGGCTGCTTTGACCCTAGAGGGGCCCTTGTTCAAAAAGGACGATGAAGAGTCGAAAACTACCTTTTTGGCTTCGGTGCGCCGCAGTTACCTCCAATTTTTGTTTCAGGCCATTGGTCTTCCTATTCGCCCAGACTATTGGGATTATCAGTTTAAAATCAATCATGAGATTAATAAATTCAATACCCTTACGTTTCTTGGGCTGGGTTCCATCGACGATTTTTCAGTGAGTCCACCAGATGAGTTCGATCCAGAACAACAGGCTTCTTTAGATAAAACACCTTTTATAAAACAACGCACCAATACAATGGGAATTAGTTGGAGAAACCGTTTTAAAAGCGGGAAAGGCTTTATGTTGACCACATTAAGTAATAATACCCTGAGCAATGATTTTACTCGCTATGAAGACCCAGTGAACGAACAAGGTGTAATTTTCAATAACGACGCCCGTGAATCAGAAACAAAATTGCGTTACGAATTGACCCAGTTTTTTGAAGACTGGAAGTTGACCTCAGGGTTCAATGTTCAACACTCCGATTACAACAATGTTACCCTTGATGCCCTTAATAACTTGACCTTTGATACCACCATCGACTTTATGAAATACGGTTTGTTTGCTAATGCAACACGTTCCTTCTTTGATAATAAGTTGGATGTTTCTTTCGGATTTAGATTGGATGATGATAGTTTCACTGAAAACGAAACTCTTTTAAGTACTTTTTCGCCAAGACTTTCGGCATCTTATGAGTTTGCCGAAGACTGGCGATTAAATGGTTCCGTAGGGCGTTATTTTAAACTGCCTCCTTATACCATTTTAGGATTTCGAGATTCCAATGATGAACTTATAAATCAAAATGTTGACTACACCCAAAGTGATCATTTGGTGGTGGGGCTACAACATTATTTTTCTCCATCAAGCAATATTTCGTTAGAAGGGTTCTACAAGAGATATGAAGATTACCCGGTTTCGGTTCGTGATGGGGTTTCTTTGGCAAATAAAGGCGGTGGATTCGAAGTTTTGGGCAGTGAGCCTATTG
>CAZRIE010000166.1:0-6684 GCA_964600075.1 uncultured Flavobacteriaceae bacterium | reverse complement strand
AAAGAAGCTCTGGAAAAGGCGAAAGATTATCTGAAATAATACGCTCCGAATCATACCTACAAGGTCGAGTAAAGACCTTGCAGGTTTTCGACTGGGATTGACCTTTTAGGAGATACTGAAGATGAGGTTTTCTTGCAGGTCTAAAACGGAATGATGAAATGAAACTCCAGACAAAAATCCCGATAGCTATCGCACGTAATCAAATTAATTACAATAGTCAATTATTACTTTTGGGGTCTTGTTTTTCGGAAAATATTGGACGAAAATTGGAGTATTTCAAATTCCGGACTTTACAGAACCCTTTTGGGATTTTGTTTCATCCGAAGGCTATCGAAAATTTGATCGCGCGAGCTGTTTACAAAAAGCAATACACCGGCACCGATGTCTTCTATCTTAATGAACGTTGGCAGTGCTTCGATGCGCATTCCGATTTGAGCGATACATCCGAAGAAAACCTTCTCAAAAAGCTGAACGATGGTTTGGATGCGACCTTGCAACAAATCATAGCATCTAGCCACATTACCATTACCTTAGGAACTGCCTGGGCATATCGGCACTTAGCTTCCGGTAAAACTGTAGCGAATTGTCATAAAGTACCCCAAAAGGAGTTTTCAAAAGAATTGCTCCCTATCGATGAAATCGTAGCGGGTTTGAAGGCTGTTATCGAACTCGTTCAATCTGTAAACAAAGAAATTCAATTTATTTTCACAATTTCCCCAGTAAGGCATCTCAAAGACGGTTTTGTTGAAAACCAGCGGAGCAAGGCAAATTTGATTACGTCCGTTCATGAAATCTTGAATACCTCCAATCTCGCATCTTATACTTCCTATTTTCCTGCTTACGAATTGCAAATGGATGAACTGAGAGATTATCGTTTCTACGAACAAGATATGGTACACCCCAACAAACTTGCCGTAGATTATATATGGGATAAATTTAAAAAAGTTTGGATTTCAGGAAAGGCCGATAAAACTATGGTTGAAGTAGATGCTATTCAGAGAGGCCTACAGCACCGTCCGTTCCATCCTGATACGGAGCAACACAAGAAATTCAGGAAATCGCTGGACACGAAAATAAAAATCCTTAAGCAGGAATACTGTTTTATGGAGTTTGAAAATGAGGATTTAAGAGGTTAGTTTGTGGTGGTTGTTTCCCTAATCTTAAATATGTGTTGTAACTTAATCCCATGAAAAAAGTCTTTGTTGGCGTAATCGTTACATTGGCCGTTGTATTTGTTTTCCGCTCGTGTTCGGAAGATAAAGAAGAGAAATCCATACTTCAGGAAAACTCCATGCTGATACAGCAACAAATCGATAACGTATCGAAACTGATCGTTACGGAAGGCCATTTTGCCGAAGTCTATAATTACGAGGATTCAAAAATGCTTTTCGGGCCTTTTTTTTCAGCAGAAAAGAAAGCATTGGTGGTTGTAAATGCAGATGTTACTATAGCTTACGACCTATCAAAAATCAATTTTGAAGTCGATGAACTAACGAAGACCTTACGAATCAAAAGTATTCCCGAACCGGAGGTAAAGATTAATCCTGATTTTGAGTATTACGATGTAACTTCCGACTATTTGAACATGTTCGAGGCTTCAGATTATAATAAGATCAAGAAGAACGTAAACACTTCCCTTATGAAAAAGGTGGAAGCTTCATCCTTAAAAACGAACGCCCAAAGCCGTCTGATTAGCGAACTATATAAATTTTATATCCTCACAAATTCCATGGGATGGACACTTGTATACAACGATGAAGCCGTTGACCAGAACATGGGGAAAATTCTGTTCAAAGACTGATTTTAGCCTCTTTTATTTCGCTAAACTATTGAAAAGAAATTTTTAGATTGACTTAATGTTTCTGCGTTTCCTTAAAACTCACAAACTTGAAACTAGCTGAAACAACAAACAATAGAAGAGATTTCATCAAATCATCAGGACTTTTAGATGCGGGTCCGTTGATGCAGGACATAACTTTTGCAACGCCGACACCAGAATCGGATGGCGACAGTATTCATCAATCTGGCAAACGGGAAGGCAATGCCGATTAGTTCAGTTTTCTGGTCTCGATGATGGATGGGATGCGAGTAGTCGTATTAGGTTCGGTCGTAGGGCTTTCGCAAAAAGATATCGATTTTTTATTGGATGAGGAAGCCAATTCCGTTGGTGCCATGCTCATGCATTTGGCCGGTACAGAACGGTATTATCAGATTAAAACGTTCAGCGGAATTTCTAAAAGCGACCTTGGTTTTGGTGTTGCCGATAGCGGATGGGAAGCTGCCAGTAGTCTTGGCGATAACGGAAGGCAATTGTTCAAAGGGAAACCGGTATCGTATAATCTTGATGCATTGGCGCGGGTCAGGTAGTTATCCCTTAAAGAACTCAAGAACAGAGAGTATAGTTGGCTAATGGAATTCACCAAAGGGTTTGACGGCTTACCGACAAACAAGTACTATAAATGGTTTCATATAGTGGAACACGAATCAAACCACAACGGCAAATCAAACTTCTAAAAGGTAGAATGAGTTAGCGAAGCGTTCTGTCTTTGTAAAAAAGATGTTATTCCATAAAAGTTTTCGCCCAGCGGATATACTGCTCCCAATCATAGTCGGTTACATCATGCCCTCCGCTTCTTATATGATAGGCGAGCGTATTTTGAATCGGTTGATCTATCGCGGGCATCTTTGGTGTTGCTATCCCGGTTTTCCCATATAAATTATAGACCGAAGAGGCATAGTACGTGGAAAGAAATTCACCTCTTGGATCCGCCCATTCATCTTCTTTGGCACTTGCCACATACAAAGGTCGAGGAGCTATCAGTGCCAATAGTTGATGTTGGTCGACCGGTAGGGTCTGTTCATTTTCACTGTATTTTTCGAAACTATCGGAAAACCAATGCGGGAAAGAACTATTGATACGCCCAACGGTTTCACCAAACTTTCTTTTTGAGAGTGCGGCTCCACCACAGCCCGAATCATTACTGATTACACCCGCAAATCTGGCATCTGTTACACCTGCCCAAAGCGAGGCTTTCCCTAATCTTGAATGGCCAAATACGATGACTTTAGATACGTCGAAATCGTTTTCAAGGTAATCCATCGCGCGGCTTAACCCAAAGGCCCAGGCCGCAATGCTTCCCCATTCATTGGTTTTAGGTTGCTGTTGGCCTTCTTTATAGAACAGCGCGTGCAGGCCATCTGAAAAATCATTTTTATCAGGGTCTACTTCGCCATAATAAATCGTTGCCAGTCCAAAACCGTTATCTAACATTTTTTCAATGGCCCATCTGTTCGTTCGTGCGCCACGTGAACGTTCCGTTGCCTTATTATCCGATATCCCAAGATCATCATTGTTTCTTGTCCAAGCATTGGTAATCATAACATCGGGGTCGGAAGTCACGGTATGGTTTCCGTAGAAGTTATACCCTAAAAAAACAGGAGCATTTTCGTTCCCCTTTGGCAGGTAAATAAGGATGTTAAAACTAAGTGTCCGGTTGTTCTTTTTTAGACTAACGGCCACCTGTTTGCGTCGCGCTTTGCCGTTAAAGGCATCGTCGCTCTGTTCCAATAATTTAAAAGAAAATTCGTCCAATTTTCCAGGCACCTTGCCGTATATCTGTTTTTCGAAGAATTGAACTATTTCAGGCTTACGATTTTCTTCCCACTGTTGAACATCGCTAATGGCTTCCCCACTAAATGTGGTGAGTACATCAGGTAAAACAAACTTAGGCACCTTGGCCTGATCATAATTGGGCTCGAATTGTCCGAATGCTATAGCGGAACTGAAAATAAAGATGATAAAATAGCAAAATTTCATGGTCAAAAGGTTTGGTTGTGAAAGAAATTTACGCATTTTATTCCGTTTTCTCCGATTGAAACGTCATATTTACTAGGCTTAATCCATCATCGATTAAATGTCCTAATTTTGGGTTGTTCAATTTTACGGTTTCCAGATGTGCAGCGATTTCTTCGGCAAAGTCTGTATCTCCGTTCGCCTTGGCAAGTTCATACAGTTCGACCGATAATAGCCAATCATTGGAATGGTTCGCTACGATTGCCTCGAATACCTTATGTCTTGAAATGGTGGCGTTTTTCCCTTCCCTAAAATGGCGTATCTGCTCGTAGTATTGATTGAGTTTTGTTTGCTCTTCTGATATTTCATCTTTTTGTAATGAAGATGAAATCGAGTGGGTAAGCAATTCGAAACTAGAAAGATCGGCTGGGCCATTAAAAGCCGAAACGATTTCTTGACCAACGGCCATGTTATATAATTCTTTGTCAGATTTGAACAATACCTTTTCTTTATAGATAACTATACAGTTTTTGAAAGTCACTAGAATGATTTCTCCCCTTAGATTACGTGTACCGGTTATAATCTCTCCAGCTATTTTTATACCCCCTTCGAACTCCAAAGATACTGTTTGCCCTTCGTAGATATTATAGGCTTTAAGGTCACGAGGACTCATATCTTCAATGGCAATATTGATGCCCTTTAATTTTCCGACCGGGGAGCCAAAACCACCGGCATGTCTTTTTACACTATGGCCCACCAATTCTTTTTCGCGATAGGCAAGTGCAGTATTTCCTATAGTTTGAAAAAAGACAGGATTGCCCTCATACTCGATAATACTATCAAAATTACCGGAAATTTGTAATCCGGTGCTGAGTTCGATGGTTCCCAATTCTTTTGATGCTATAAGTTTAGTTATTCCGCTCAAGCCTCCTTTTCGCAAAGCCATGGTATTGGCAAAATCTTCCAACACTTGACTCAGAAAGGCAAAGTTGGGCGTAACGAAAAGTTGGGGCTGGGGCTTCGTAATATCGAAGGAGGTGTAAGCTGCGGCTATGGAATAGGGCATTTTCTTCACCTTGTCGGTCATGCACCAGGCACTTTCGCCGATGGATGAGAGCAGTCCGGCTCCGTAAATCTTCGGATTTTCAGGCATGCCTATCAGTCCATATTCCACCGTCCACCAATGAAGATTTCGAATCAATGCAATTTCGCTGGGCCCGCCCATATTTAGCTGAAGTTCTTCGATTTGTTTTTCGGCCTTATGTATTTCTTCTTTTGGAGTTCCTGCAGCTTCCTTGATGATGGAAAGATGCCGTACGGCTTCGTACAGTTCAAAATCCTTTGCGTTCGAGATGGCCTTACAGCCTATTTCGCCGAATCGACGTAGGTATTCGGCGTATTCCGGATTAGCGATAATAGGCGCATGTCCGGCACCTTCGTGTATGATATCGGGAGCAGGGGTATATTCGATATGTTCCAATTGACGGATATCCGAAGCGATGACCAACACATTGTAGGCCTGGAATTCCATAAAGGCCGAGGGCGGAATAAAACCATCAACGGCGACAGCGGCCCAACCGATTTCCTTTAAGATTCGGTTCATGCCGTACATATTCGGTATGTAATCTGTCGAAACACCCGTTTTCTGTAATCCCTCTAAATACGATTTATGCGCCACTTTGCTGAGGTAGTCCACATTTTTGCGCATAACGTAGCGCCAAACTGCTTGATCAATGGCTGAATAGTCGCCATAATCTTGGGGTTTGATGTACTGTCGCAAGTGCTTGGGCAGCTTGTCGAGAACGGGATTGCTTTGGTATGACATAATAGATTAATGTAGCTGTAAAGTTACGAAAACAGAAAACAGAAATAACCTAGGAAGGTGTTAACGACATGTCGTCATTACGAGGAGTTTTACGAAATATCTAATTAGGCATCAGGCATAAAACGACGAAGCAATCTGTAACTTTTGAGTTCAAAAGTTACAGATTGCTTCGCTGAAATGCTCGCAATGACGCACATATTTTAATTCCCTCCCAGAGGAATTGGAAATAACTTTATCTCGCAGCTACTGCATTTGGTGGATACTGCATCAATATCTCAGAAACGAATTCTCGAATACGGGCTTCTTTCTTTTCGATATTTTTAATGTTGTTGATATTACCGACACCCTTGCCCTGCCAGACCAGATTTCTGCTTTTTGCGTCGACGAGGTCGATATATAGTGAACCTTCAGTGCTTGTACTTACCTGGCTACCGCCGCCCCAGCCGGCACCGCCCCAACCTGGGCCCCAGCCCCAGCCATAACTTGGACCCCAGCCCCAGCCGCCCCAGCCCCAACCGTTGTTGTTGTTGTAGATATCGACTTCTTTTTTTTCCTTTGTAAATATGGCGACCAACAAATCGGGGTTTTCAGATTTTACGAATCCCCGTTTGGTCATTTCGGCTTCAATTGCCCTTAAGATGCGTTTCTTGTCCAAATCGGAAATTTGAGCCTTATCGATACCTGTTTTGTAGAAGGCATATGATTTATAAGAGCCAAAATTCGCTTCTTTGTCGTAATCGGATAGCACGCTAACCGAACTACAAGAGCTTAAGAAAAGCATCACGAGCAGCGGTGCGGCCAACAGTTTAATCTTTTTCATACCTAAATTTTTTATTTGGAGTTCATGCGTTTTTATGCTAACAACTAGGTCTCAAAAACCATGCCGAAGAACTACAGTTTTTATTGTTGGTTTCGCTTTACATCATATCCATAAGGGCAGTGCCTACAGCCGCTTTCGCAGCAATACCCTCTTTTGAGATGGTACTGTTTGGTAAAAACCTTATAGCCTTCTTCAGAGAGGTAAAAATCACCATCTTCCAAGGGAATGATATTTTTCATTTAGTTT
>CAZRIE010000165.1:0-6727 GCA_964600075.1 uncultured Flavobacteriaceae bacterium | reverse complement strand
TAAAACTTGGGTTTTCTATTTCATTTTCAAACACATCAGTATTTTCTATATAGAACCCTCTGATGTAATTATATTCTAGTCGATGTGTCCATTCATCAAATAATAATTTCACCCTAAATCGGAAACGATCTGTTTTCCCCTTATTTTCTAATTCACTATCAGATAATTTTGGTCGTACCCCTAATCTAACCGATAAAAATCTATAACTAAAAACAATACCATAACTTACACTTAGGTTCGTTCTAATTTTAGCCTTATTATTTTCAAAGGGAATAAAATAGGTCACTTGTTCATTAGCAACATCCAGCTTAATATTTAATTGATTACTATAATCTGCAATAAAAGGGTTTAAAAAAGAAAGACTATCAGCTTCAGTTTCAGTTTCTTCATTTTGAGAATAAACTAAAAGAGGCAGTAATAAAATTGATATATAAAATAGATATTTCAACAACTAGAATTGTTTTTATTTAAAGTAAATTAAACATAAAAAAAGCGGAAGCAATGCTTCCGCTTTTAAAATATTTTTAATTTTTTATTAAAAACCGTGCGCTATACCTGCATTAATGGCTTTAAACCCATTGAGTGAGTATGCATTGCTATCGGTTTATTAGGGCCGAAAGTTGCTATGCGTGAAAAAGAGCTTAAACGAGTAGTTAGTAAATTTTGGAAATATTGCCCAAGTATACTAACTCATTGTTAGGCAAAAGCAAATAAAAAACATTGCGCAAATGAACGAAATCAGAAAATTTATTGAAAATATCACTCTAATTAACGATTCTGATTGGCATTTTTTTTCTTTAAAACTGCAAGAGGTAAAGCTCAAAAAATATTCAATTTTATTGACAATTGGAGAGGTTGAAAACCATTTATATTTTATATCAAAAGGAATAGTCAGACTTTATGTTCCAAGGGAAGAATCCGATTTAACTTTTGGTTTTGTATTCGAAAATGAATTTGTCACAGGTTATGATTCATTTTTAACGCAAAGCCCATCTGAATACCAAATTGAAACGTTGACAGAAACCATTTTATGGAAAATTGCGCACAAAGACTTGCAAGAAGTCTATGAAAGAACAGATAGCGGAAATATTATCGGACGAAAAATGGCTGAAAATATGTTTTTAATAAAATCGAAGAGAGAACTTTCCTTATTAAGTAAAACAGCAGAAGAACGATATTTGGACTTATTCTCTGACCGTCCAAAATTGATACAACAAATTCCATTAAAATATATTGCCTCATATATTGGTGTTACTCCGCAGGCATTGAGCAGAATAAGAAGACGCATTACTTAACTTAAGTTCATTGTTTGTACTCTAGTGTTTTCTAAACTTTGCACTTCAATAATTCAGAAAAATATGAAACCACTAATCGTACTTTTATTAAGTTTTACAATCTCGATTTTTGTTATTAAAATTATCAAAAAAGAATATGATTTTATCTTATCAGCAAGAATAGCAATGTCGATAATGCTTGTATTTACGGCTATTGGACATTTTGCCTTCACAAAAGGAATGTCAATGATGATACCTAAATTTATTCCTTTTAAGGAAAGTTTTGTTTACTTAACTGGAATATTTGAAATACTACTAGCGTTAGGGTTACTAATTCCTAAACTTAAAACAATATCTGGGTGGGCACTTATTGTTTTTCTCCTATTAATGCTACCTGCTAATATATATGCATCTGTGAATACTATAAATTTCCAAAAAGGAACATTTGATGGTGCCGGTGTGATGTATTTATGGTTTAGAATACCTTTACAAATACTATTTATTATTTGGACTTATATTAGTACGATCCGAATACAATTGTAAAAGAAGAAAACAGCATTCAACTAGGGTACCCTTTGCACATGGGGTTTACCGGTCATAAACAGACGAATGTAAGCCGCAATAAGAGGCTTTTTTCTTGTCGGTTCAGAATCGGAAAGCCGATTTTCGATGCTTTACAGAAGCGCGAACAGGAATTGAACGGCACTTTTCAACAACACTGCCAATGCAAGTATTCCCACACCACTTTTTGAGCGTTTTCGAACGAATTTCAGGCACTTCTTCAGATTATTGGGGATAGTAGTGGTTCATTACTTTCTTGGCTTATAAAAGTCCGATAGTTTTTATCTTCCGTAGTCCCATGATATTAAGGATTCATTATTTTTGCACACGTAAGTATGGTGTCATCAATGATGCTATCTCATTGTTGGCAAACATTATTTAAACTCATAAATATCGCATGGAAAAAGAAATACTTGAGCGTGAAGGACTGCAAAAAATAAGAACAGATTTCACCTATCTACTTGACATATTCAAAGAGATGCTTCAATCATTAGGTGAAGACAACATGGCTGCTATGATTCCGTTGGAAAATAATCAACCTTTAGTAAGTCATGATGAGGTTCCAGATGAAAAAGTGGCACAGGCCATCGGAATTTGCTTCGAACTACTTAATTCGGTGGAAGAAAACGCTGCCACTCAATTTCGTCGAAAAACAGAAACCCAGTTTGGATTAGAAAGCATTCGTGGATCATGGGGTGAAACTTTGAAATTATGGAATACATCGGGGATTAAAGAGCAGGAAATAGTAGACGTATTACCCAAAATTAAAGTAATGCCTGTACTGACTGCACATCCCTCGGAGGCAAAACGGTTGACGGTATTAGATATTCACCGAGAGCTTTACATTCTGTTAGTAAAAAACGAAAACCCGCTTTGGTCTAACTCAGAACGCGCTGTGATAAGGCAAGAAATCAAAAGTTTGTTAGAGCGCTGGTGGCGCACGGGAGAGATTTATCTGCAAAAACCAAGATTGGACGACGAACGCAGTAACGTGATGCATTACTTTGAAAATGTATTCCCCAAAGCCTTGCGCTTAACAGATCGGCGTTTGCTAGATGCTTGGAAATACATGGGATTTTCCGAAAAAAATCTGGAACGGCCAGAACAATTTCCTAAACTAGAATTTGGAAGTTGGGTTGGTGGAGATAGGGACGGCCATCCATACGTCACTCCAGAGTTTACGGCCTCTACCCTGAAACTGCATCGGCAAGCAGCATTAAAAATCATGAGGAAAGAACTGGTTCAGTTAGCCAAAGAACTCAGTTTTTCAGAATATCTAAATAAAATTCCATCAGAGTTTCTCACTGATTTAAAGGCAAGTGCCGAAAAATTAGAAGAAGCTGGCAAAAAGGCCTTTGAGCGCAATCCCTCCGAACCCTTGCGTCAGTTCATCAATTTGTTAATTGTGCGTTTAGAAAACACTCTAAACGAAGGCTTTGAGCTTGATGAAGAATGCTATTTTCGCAGGCCAGAAGATTTAGCGATAGAATTAAAAAAACTAAGACATCTTTTAGTCCATCTAGGGGCAAATCAAATAAACAAAGAATGCCTATTTCCGATTGAGCGTTCCCTTGACTGCTTTGGCTTTCATTTAGCAAAGCTAGATATTAGGCAGAACAGCGAATATCATGAAAAAGCTATTAGTCAGATACTCCAAGCCTCAGGCGCTGCAGATGCTGACTATTCAAGTTGGAATGAGGAAAAAAGATTGGACTTTATTAATCAAGAACTCCTAAGTAACCGCCCTTTCCTTGTCGCTGGAACTTTATGTGGCCCAGAAGCAAATAATGTCCTAGGGTATTTTAGGGAAGTCAAAGAATTTGTAGACCTACACGGGGCAGATGGTATCGGCTCTGTGATTGTAAGCATGACGCGCAGTTTAAGCGACCTACTTCTTGTTTTTCTATTCTTGCGAGAAGTCGGTCTAAAAGACACTAATCTACCTGTTGTACCACTATTGGAAACCATTGATGACCTCATAGCCGGGCCTGATATATTGGAAGCATTTTTGACCCATTCCATTGTTCAAGACCTACGAAAGCGTAAAGAAACGTTTGTACAGGAGGTGATGTTGGGGTATAGCGACAGTAATAAGGATGGCGGAATATTAACCAGTCGTTGGACTATCTATAAGGCAGAGGAAAATCTTACGGAAGTAAGTGATCGACTCGGAATTAAACTTTGTTTTTTTCATGGTCGTGGGGGAACCATAAGTCGCGGAGGCGGGAAAATCCATCGGTTTTTGGAAAGCATGCCACCCGGATCTGTGAGTGGCCATATCAAAATGACGGTACAAGGTGAGACCATTGCCGATCAATTCGCCAATCGTCTAAATGCCTGTTATAATCTGGAGATGATGGTTTCTAGTACAGCCCGTCAAGCGATGATATCACACAATGAGGTTAAAGACCAAAAATTGTATGCTATTATGGATCGTCTTGTAGAAATGTCTCGAAGCAATTACAGACATTTATTGGATCATCCTAAGTTTATAGAATTCTACAGCGAGGCTACCCCAATAGATGTATTGGAACAAAGTAGGATAGGTTCTAGACCGGCACGAAGAACTGGTCAGAGGTCACTAAATGATCTTCGTTCCATACCATGGGTATTCAGTTGGAACCAATCAAGGTTTAACCTTACTGGATGGTTCGGAACTGGTGCCGCACTTGCTAAGTTTGAAGAACAGTACCCTGAAGATTTTGAGTACCTAAAAACTACTGCACAAGAATGGCTCTTCCTAAAATATGACCTGATTCAAATCGAGACGAATCTTTTGAATTCAGATACTGAGATTATGAAGGCCTTTGCCGATTTGGTTCATGATCCTAGCGTCAAAACTGAGCTGATGGAACTCATATTAACGGATTACGAACTATGTCTAAAACAGATTGAAAATCTGATGAGCGCATCAGTAGAAGAACGCAGAATCTCTAAACTTGAAAACAACAAACTTAGAAAAGAGGCATTAGGAGTATTGCACATGATTCAAATACAATCGCTAAAAAAATGGAGAACGCATAAAAAAACTGACTCAGAGGAGGGCAATCAATTGTTATTAATGCTTTTATTATTAGTCAATGCGTTATCTGGAGGCTTAAAAGGCACGGGTTAAGAAACACTGAGGTATAGTTCTTTGTCAGTTTTAACTAAAGCATTGTAGACTATAAGGCCATAGATTTGGTTGGCAGACTAAAAGCCTGCTTCGTAAAATGACTAATAAAAAACAGTAGAGAGATATTGGGGGTAATTCGTGTCAAAAGTTTTTAGTTTGGTCTATACGTGCTAAATTAAGCACTAACCCATGTAACTACTGATAGCTTAGGAGATAACAGCTAAATATTAGGCCAAATTATGGAATTAGGAGTTTTCAGATTCATTCAAAAATATAGATAACAGATGTTTTTCAAAAAATCTATCATTGCACTCACAGGTTTATTTCTATGTATTTTCTTAATTGTACACCTCTCTGCAAATTGTATTTTATTATTACCAGAGCATATTGCAAGAGATGTATACAACGCCTACTCAACAACATTAAGAGAAAGTCCCTTAATTAAGATCATCGCTTACGTTTTATATCTATCTATTATTCTTCACGCATTTTACGCTTTATTAATAACGCTTAGAAATCGGAAGGCGAAACCTCAGAAGTACGTTGTAAATCATTCCAAAGAAAACAGCGCCTGGGCTTCAAAAAATATGGGAATCTTAGGAACGCTTATTTTGATTTTTATCATTATCCACCTTGCTAACTTCTGGGCACGAATCAAACTTGGATTAGGAGAAGAAGTCGGTCTTGATGCTTATGGAAATAAAGATGTTTATCAAGTGACCTATAGCTTATTTCAAAACATCTACTTTGTAATCTTCTATACTGTAATTTCCGTTCCGTTGGCATTACATCTACATCACGGCTTAAAAAGCGCCTTTAAAACTTTGGGTTTTTACCATAAAAAAGGGTTGAAAATTATAGCAAAAGTATCCTTAATGTATGCTATCATAATGGGTGTTGGTTTTGGAATTATCCCAATTATTGTTTACTTCAAATAAGTCGAAGATGAAATTAGATTCAAAAATACCAGAAGGAAAACTCGAAGATAAATGGCGTAACTATCAGGTTAAGTCTCAATTAATAAATCCAGCAAATAAGAAGAAACTCAATATCATTGTTGTTGGATCTGGATTATCTGGTGCTGGTGCAGCTTCTACACTAGCTGAATTAGGCTATGACGTTAAGTGCTTCTGTTACCAAGATTCAGCAAGACGTGCACATTCTGTAGCGGCTCAAGGCGGTATAAATGCAGCTAAGAACTATCAGCATGATGGAGACAGTGTTTATCGTATGTTTTATGATACTTTAAAAGGTGGTGACTTTAGATCACGGGAAGCCAATACCTACAGATTAGCAGAGCTATCTGCTCCGCTCATTGATCATTTTGTACAGCAAGGTGTGCCTTTCGCAAGAGAATACGGAGGCACATTAGTTAATCGAAGCTTTGGTGGTGTGCAAGTACAACGTACGTTTTATGCTCGCGGACAAACAGGTCAGCAATTACTTTTAGCTGCTTACTCTCAATTATATAAAATGGTTCGCGCTAAAAAGGTAGAAATGTTTCCGCGTAGCGAAATGCTAGACTTAGTGGTAATTGATGGAAAAGCAAAAGGCATTATTGTCAGAGATTTAGTCACTGGAGAATTAAAACGTTTTGCTGCTGACGCTGTCGTATTAGCCACTGGAGGTTATTCGCGTGTATTTAGACTGTCAACTTTAGCTATTGGCTGCAACGGAAGTGCGTTGTGGAAAGCGCATAAAAAGGGTGCGTTATTTGGAGCGCCAAGTTTTACTCAAATTCATCCTACCGCATTACCACAATCTAGTGAAGCACAAT
>CAZRIE010000164.1:0-6730 GCA_964600075.1 uncultured Flavobacteriaceae bacterium | reverse complement strand
ACAGATGGAGATAGACCCGCAAGTAGGGCAAAGCACCACAGTAGTGCGACAATGGCAATTAGTTTTAAGGTCTTTCCTTTTGGAAGCCTTTCCAAGGGTCGTAATAAAAATTGAAGTAGTAGCAGCAAGATGCCAATATGCAAACCGGAAACGGCCAAAATATGAACTGCTCCTGCATTTTTGTAGTTATTGTATGTTTCCGCCGAAATGTCGTTGCGCTGGCCCAATAGAAGGGCCTGAATTATTCCCAGTTCTTCCTTGCCAAAACTGGCCTGTTTTAATTTATCAATTATCTTGTTACGAACTGAAGCTGAAATTCCAAATAGTGTTGGTGAAGGATTCTCCTTCAGGAAAAAATTGTTTGTATTTAACCGTAATTGATGAGAAATACCCAAACCCTTCAAATAGCTTTTATAGTCAAATTGATGTGGATTTAAAGGGGGGTATAACATCTAGCTTCCCAAAGACTATAAGTTCATCATCAACTTTAAATTTTCGAGTCGTTGAGTCCAAAGAAAAACTAAGCAAAACCTTACCGGATGCACCTTTGTTTTCCAGCGATTCCATATGGGCGACATATCTGTCTGAAAATGCAGTTGTCTTAAGCACCTCTCTAATTTTCAATTGGCAAACAATACTTCCTGTAAATTCTTGATTCGAATAGTGATCGGGGTGATTTTTAGGGCTTGCCAATGCAACTGCCAGAATGCCAATACTCAGGGTAGTTAGGGCAAAGACGATTCCGAATCTGGGGGAGGTTCTATTTTTATCCTTGTAAAAGAGAAATCCGAAGAAAATAAGAAATACCACGGTGAGTGCTAAGGGAAATGTGATACCTGTATCTAAATAATTGCCTATTAAAATTCCTAAAACCAATAAAAAGGTCAGTTTTATGGGAATAAAGCGTAGGAGTTTCATTTCAAAGTATCCTAGTGGCCCTTATAAAGGCACTGTTCCAATACCCTTCGCGTAAAGAAGAAACGATAACGCCTCGCGAAGATGAGGCATGAACGAATTTTATCTCGTTATTTTCAACGGCTACTACCATGCCTACGTGGTTGATCCGCTTGCTGCGCCTACTGGTCCTAAAAAAAAGCAGATCCCCTTTGGTTACATCACCAATACGCACACGTTTGCCTTCTTCTGCCATGTGATACGATGTTCTGGGCAGTTTCACATCGTTTTCACCAAAAGCTATGTAAAGCAGACCCGAACAGTCCATACCCCTTTTTGTGGTACCGCCAAATTTATAGCGCACCCCTGAAAACTGTAAGGCAGAATGAATAATGTCGTCGGCTTTAGTTCGCTTTGAGGTGCGAACTTTTTTAACAGAAGTAGTTTCTTTTTTAGGATTATCGCTCTTTTTAGCCAAAACGGTTACTTTTCGCGTTTTGCTGTAGGTAGTTTTCTTCTTTGAAACACCACAACTCGCAACCAAAAACACTAGTAAGAAATAGAAGGTTTTACGCATAACCCAAGGAATAATTAGTCCACTTGTATATCAAAATTAAGCATTTTCTACGATACGTGCGGCCGCGTTCTCACTGGCCCCCTTACCCCCCAGCTTTTTTTCAAGTTCGTAATAGCTTTCGAATTGAGCTTTGCGAATGGGTCCATCAAGTATTTTGAGAAGCTCTGTTTTTAGGTTTTTAGTAGTCAAATCTCCCTGTATCAATTCCTTTACAACCTCTTTGCCCATTATTAGGTTGACCAATGAAATGTATTGTAACGTTATAATGCGTTTGGCAATTTGATACGATAACCAATTGGCTCGATAACAAACGACTTGGGGCACCTTGAAGATAGCCGCCTCCAATGTTGCAGTACCACTGGTGACCAGAGCTGCGCAAGACATACTCAAGAGATCATAGGTCTTGTTTGAGACAAACCCCACGTTCGGATTATCAAGAAATGAAGTATAAAAATCACGTTCAAGACTGGGTGCACCGGCAATTACGAACACATATTCCGGAAAATCGGTGATTACCGAAAGCATGAGCGTAAGCATTTTTTGCACCTCTTGTTTTCGGCTGCCTGGCAATAAGGCAATAATAGGTTTTTCGAAATCAAGCTGGTTTTCTTCACGAAATATTTTTTCGTTTATAGGCGTTTTGTTGCCAATGGCATCGATTAACGGATGACCTACAAAATGCACCGTAAACCCATGGTTTTTTTTATAAAATTCCTTTTCGAAAGGAAGAATAACGTACATCGCATCGATATCACGCTTGATATCTTTTATGCGGCCTTCCCGTGAAGCCCAGATTTGCGGAGAAATGTAATAATTGGTCGTAAAGCTCTTTTCTTTGGCCCATTTGGCAATTCGAAGATTAAAGCCGGAATAATCGATAAAAACAATAACATCAGGATTGAATTTTTGAATATCGATTTTGCAGAACTTAATGGCTTTTGAAATTGTATGGAGGTTCAATAAGACTTCTAAAAAGCCCATAAAGGCCATTTCCTTATAATGTTTCGCTAAGTTTCCTCCGGCTTGCTCCATTAGGTCGCCGCCCCAGCATCGAATGTCGGCATGTTCATCTTTGGCCTTAAGGGCTTTGATAAGATTGGATCCGTGTAGGTCTCCAGAGGCTTCGCCGGCAATGATGTAATATTTCATCTTTAAAGTTCAAGCGCAATTACAAGCTCAAAATTGTCTATCCTGTCAATAGGTAGATTTAATGTATCGCTACTTTTTATTTTTGATAATTGTTGCAATTATTTTTATGCGTTGTTCTACCTCACCCAATAGTTCGGAAATTTTCGATTTATCGCTATAATTTACCTTTCTCAGTGTTTTGAGGTTGACCCTAGAGTTTTTAGTTCCTTTAGGCTTTATGCCCGCTTTATTTACGTGATCTCTATCTTAATTTGTGCCTTATGCTTCGCCGAAATTTAATGCAGAACTGACACCTGACCGTAGTAGTTGATTTGCATAATATACGCCAATCATATCATTCGGTAAGTCTTTGCAAAGTAATGCTGAATTTGCGTCAAATTCTACCAAGCTATCTTGTAAATCATACTTTTCTCCTTTAACGAAATAAGTTTTGGGTTTGAACCTGTACTTGCGCATTACTTTAAAAGACCTTGTAATATAGGATAACCATCGCTGTCAAAATCGTGGCAATTAAGACCCCTTTTGCACGTTGATCCCGGCGGATTTTTAGAAATGCAAAAAAAGCAATCAAGTTCAATATTGCACCAAGGGCCAAAAGACTTCCTACATGACCTTGCTGCACCGATGCTTCGAAAGTTTCTACAATACCAAAATCAGAGAACAGTAAAATGTATAGTAATGTACCGATAATATTGGCAATGATGCCTACTGCAAATCCAATTAAAAGCTCTTTTTTGGTATTCATTTTCAAGTTCAAGTTCAAAAAGTTTATCGGTTATTTCTTGCTTAGTTCACTGTTTACTTTTTTTAACTTGTACTTGTACTTTAAAGCTCCCAGCCGTTCAACCCCTGAATAGCGTAGTGTGCCGTCAAGTCGAACTGCGTAGGCACTATCGAAATGTAATTATGTGCCAAGGCCCATTCATCGGTGTCCTCCCCTTTGTCCAATAATTCGAATTCACCGGTGAGCCAATAATAATCTTTGCCCGCAGGGCTCTTCCGTTTGTCGAATTTCTCCTTCCAATTTGCACGTGCCTGTCGGCAAATCTTAATTCCCTTTAACTCCGTTTTAGAAGCTTTGGGGATGTTGACATTGAATACTACGCCTTTGGGAATACCGTTTTCCAATGCTTTTTTCACAATCGTCTTAATGGCGTCGCCGGCAGGTTCGAAATCAGCTTTCCAAGAATAATCGCATAATGAAAATCCGATGGAAGGTATCCCTTCAATGCCGGCTTCAATGGCTGCACTCATGGTACCCGAGTAAATCACGTTAATCGATGAATTCGATCCATGATTGATACCACTTACACAAAGATCGGGTTTCCTTTTCAGAAGTTCTTGAAGCGCCAATTTTACACAATCCGCTGGCGTACCACTACAACTATATTCCTCGTCCGCTCCATTTTCTTTATCGACAACCAGTTTTGCGGAAAACAAAGTGTTGTCAAGGGTAATAGCATGGCCTTTCCCCGATTGCGGGCTATCGGGCGCAACGACTACAACATCGCCCAATTCTTTCATGTAACGAATCAAGGCGCGAAGTCCAGGAGCTGTAATGCCATCATCGTTGGTTACCAAAATCAAAGGTTTTTTCATGAGAGATACTTTCTACCACAAAAATACGTTTTACAGAACATATCGGCCTACGTTCGTTTAACAAAATATTAATGTCATTGCTCAAGAGTGGCATGGTTTTTTCAGTATCTTAGGGAACTCAATACATTTAAGTACAGAAACCCGACACGTTAAAATGTTCGGCACTTAAAAACTTCGAAATTTAATTTTATATGAAACGAAATCTCGCCTACGTTCTTGGTGTAATACTCATCTCCGTTGCCTCTTGTGGTTTTACTAATAAGTCTTTTGAAAATGACGATAGAGATAAATTATTATTGGACCTTATTACCTATGTTCTGCAAAAGGGCCATTACGAGCCCAAAAATATCGACGATGATTTTTCAGTCAGTGTTTTCGAAGATTTCATCGACGTAATCGACCCTACCAAACGCTATTTTTTAGAAGAGGATATCAAGGAATTCGAGCAGTATAAATTCCAGTTAGACGATCAGATCAAGAGTACTGACATCTCATTTTTCAATTTAGTCTATGATAGATTAATGCTGAGAATGGGCGATGCCAAGAGTATCTATAAAGAGGTTCTTGACAACCCCTTTGACTATTCGCAAAACGAAAGTATCAACATCATGTATGAGGAAATGCCTTTTGCGGCCAGTAAAAAGGAACTAAGGGAAAGGTGGAGACAACAGCTTAAATACGCAACTTTAGGCACGTACGATTCCAAGATGAGAAGAATTGAAAAAACTACTGAGGTCAAGAAAACCATAGAAAATGGCGAGGTCAGCGAAACTCTCCTTGAAAAAGAAACGGATGATATTCTCGAAAAGCCTATGACTCCTGAAGAGGTGGAAAAATCTGCACGGGAATCTACGCTCAAAACATTGGACGATTTCTTCGATTTCGTAAACGATTTAGAGCGAAAAGATTGGTTTGTACAATATATCAATACTATTGTTGATGAGTTCGATCCACATACATTTTATTTCGCCCCCGACGATAAGGAGAAATTCGACATGAGCATGTCGGGTAAGTTCGAAGGCATAGGAGCACGTTTACAGAAAAAGCCGGAAGGCGCCAAAATAGTGGATATCATTTCCGGTGGTCCAGTTTGGCGAGATGGCCAGCTTGAGGTTGGTGACCAAATACTAAAGGTCGGCCAAGAAGGTGAAGACCCTATTAATATTGTAGGTATGCGGTTAGATGACGCTATTAAGTTAATAAAAGGCCCAAAAGGCACTCAAGTAGAGCTCACTGTCCGAAAAATAGATGGTTCGACGGAAACAGTAGCTTTGATGCGCGATGTGGTAGAACTTGAAGAATCTTTTGCGAAATCGGCAAATATAATAAAGGACAATCAGAAATTTGGTTTGATTGATCTTCCGAAGTTTTATGTTGATTTTGATGATTACTCAGAAAGGAATGCGGCTTCCGATGTTGCCAAAGAGGTAGAACGTTTGAAGCAAGAAGGCGCCGAAGGTCTGATTCTGGATCTTCGTGATAATGGTGGTGGATCTTTAAAAACCGTCGTTGAAATGGCAGGATTGTTCATTAAAGACGGTCCTATCGTACAGGTGCGTTCTTCCGGTAAAGGCAAAGATGTCTATGACGATAAAGACGAACGTATTCAGTGGGACGGCCCGTTGGTTATCTTGGTGAACGAGCTTTCCGCTTCGGCTTCCGAGATATTGGCAGCGGCGATGCAAGATTACAAGAGAGGTATCGTAATCGGTAGCAAGCAGACATTTGGTAAGGGTACGGTTCAGAACGTTATCCCATTAGATAATATCGTGCGTAGCAACGAACACGGCGATTTAGGTGCCATCAAATTGACCACCCAAAAATTCTATCGCATCAACGGCGGCTCGACCCAATTGGAAGGCGTTAAGAGCGATGTTGTGGTGCCGGACAAGTATAGCTATATCGACTTAGGGGAAAGAGACCAGTCAAACCCCCTCAAATGGGATAAAATCTCTCCGGCGGATTACAAGCCTTGGACTGGTTATATCGATTACGAGCAGACTATTAAGAACAGTACCAAAAGAATGGCCAACAATACACAAATTAAGTTGATCGAAGAAAACGCCAAATGGTTGAAGTCACAGCAAGACGAAACAGTAATTTCACTTAACTATAAGAAGTATAGAAGCGAAGAAGATAAGGATAAGAAAAAGTCTGATTACTTCAAGGCCATTACAGATTACGATTCGAAACTATCTTTTGAATCTTTGAAGTATGAAGAAGAGTTGTTTACCAAAGATTCGGTACTACGCGAGAAGCGCGACCGGTGGCACAAAAGCTTGGCCAAGGATGTTTATGTCGAAGAGGCCGTTAATGTTCTACAAGATTTGAAAATCAACACTATCAAAAACGGGAAGTTGGCCGTTAAAGGATAAAAAAACTTATATGTATACCAAAAGCTCTGATATTCCTGTCAGGGCTTTTTCATTTCTATACAGTTTGCATTTAACCTTTTGGTATCTACGTACTTTTTGAATTTCTTAAGTAGGCGCTGTAATTTTAGTAAAACGG
>CAZRIE010000163.1:0-6827 GCA_964600075.1 uncultured Flavobacteriaceae bacterium | reverse complement strand
AATTCCATGCTTTTAAGATTAGAAGGGTATTTAAGCTTTCCTTTTGCGACGGATTTTTTGTGCAATCCATTCTTTCGATAGAACAAAAAAAGAAGGGTGCCAACAGCAATTGTGAACGAAAGGCTTGAGAGTAATAGAATGAAGGCTATGCTGAACATTAATAGGCTTAAAATTCGTTGAAATATTTCAGGATAAATATAGGGATGCAAGTTTGATAGTAATTGGCGAAAGAACTTTAGTTTTCAAGAAGATCGTGCGGTTTTTCAACAATAGCTGTTAATAACTTTAATGTGAATAAAAACTGGCATGAGGTTTTCAGGTTTTCTTTAAGCCTTTGTAGCACTGCCTATTTTGTTCAGCGCGTTATTATTAGTATTTAGAACGAATATCGCGTAGTGTAAAAATAATTTCTGGATTGATCTCGGGAAAGTTTATTTGAAGTATTACAGGCCTGTTTAATTTCAGGACATGTCAGCAGGGAGTAATCGCAAATTCGAGATAAACCCGGAATTGTATTATTTCTAATAACTCAAGTTTTAGCGTTCGATGATTCGTAAGTTCCCAAATAATGGAGGATTTATAATAATTATCCCAGTACTACGTAAAAGTTTTATATGGCTTACCGAATTTGCTTATCATCTTTACGGAAACCTATTGCCGGTTCTACCAACTTCAATCTCTACGAACCACATCAACAAACGGATCATACCATTTGTCGAAAAAAAAAGGGCCGTACTCTATAATTCTCTTTCTTGTACTTATTACAAATTTACTTTTACTAACCATTCTTGTAAAGTTCAAAACAAACGCTATGACCAATACTTTTTCAGAGATGGATTCGACGCTATCTGACCACGACGAAACTGTTAACCCCAAACATTACGACGATTCCCCTGAAAAATTAATTACAAAATTGTATAAACTAAAGGAAAAGTTCGAATCATTGTATTACGGTAAAGCCGAATGTAAAAAATATGATAAAGCTAGGGCATTTACCATCGAACTTAACGCTACTTTGTACGAGGCGAATCAAATACAATCTGGTACAGATTCTTACTTGAAGAAGCGTCCCTTATCCAATAAAAGTAAAGCCAAAATCTACCTGAAAAGATACGCTCAGGTTTCAGACACTGCCTCAAAGCAGATTAAAACAAAAATTAAGGAACTTGACAAAGAACTAAACAATCTGATTCATTGAGAAAACCGACAGCTTTTCTTTTGCCTATCTTTAAACTAACAGCTTTCCAAACCGCATGAAGAAAAAGTACTACAAGATTTTTGGGCTGCTCATTGTCGTTCTGTTATTAATTATCTTGTTGAGCAATTATGTGGTCTCCAACGCTGCAGAGGGTAAAACTTTCTTCAATTCTGACGAAATTTCAAAGAATAGGGTCGGTCTTGTACTAGGAACCTCAAAAAGATTGATCGGCGGTCTTCCAAATCCGTACTATACGTTTCGCATACAGGCCACCATAAAACTGTACAAAGCAAGAAAAATTGAATTTGTTTTGGTGAGCGGAGATAATGGCACACTGTATTATAACGAACCTAATACCATCAAAAAAGATTTGATAGCCAAAGGAATTCCGGCAGACAAGATATTTTTAGACTATGCCGGCTTTCGGACTTTGGATTCGATGGTACGTGCCAAAGTGGTATTCGGTTTGGATAGTGTTACGGTTATTTCTCAAAAATTCCATAATCAGCGGGCCATCTATTTAGCTGAAAAAAAAGGGTTAACTGCAATCGGTTTCAACGCAAAAGACATTTCGGGCAAACAGGGCCTGAAAGTACAAATGCGTGAATATTTGGCCAGGGTGAAAGTATTCATCGACCTACTCTTCAATACGCAGCCCAAGTTCTTTGGGGAACGTGTAGAAATAAAATAAAAGATTTGGAATCGGCCAGAAATCGTTTATTTTAGACTTTTCAATCAGCAACAGTTGTCGAATATTAAATCGCTTTTAAAAAATCTGGGGCCAGGGCTCTTATTCGCCAGTATGGCGATAGGTACGTCGCATTTGGTACTTTCCACTAAAGCCGGAGCACAATACGGCTGGGTTATGGTCATTCCCATCATATTGGCCAATGTCTTTAAATATCCCTTTTTTGAGTTCGGGATACGCTACACCAACATTACCGAAAAAACACTTATCGAAGGGTATTTAAATCGAGGAAAGGGCTACCTATGGTTTTACGCCGGCATTACCTTGATTACGACATTTACCATCTTGGCAGCTCTCTACACGGTGACGGCCGGACTTTTCATCAATCTTTTTGACGTTACGGAGGTTCCGATAGCGCAAGTTGCGCTGGGACTTTTCGCATTTATAAGTATGCTCTTGATTGTTGGGCGATACAAGTTTATGGAGATTTCATTAAAGTTTATAGTCTCTATTCTGTTCATAGCACTACTTGTAACAACGGTCATGGTGGTTGTCAAAGGAAGGGTAGCGACAGCCGCTGACTTTGCCCCTCCCCCCATTTTTAACGATGCAGGTATTTTGTTTCTCATTAGCCTCATGGGTTGGATGCCCACCACCGTTGAAGCCTCTAGTTGGGTCAGCCTTTGGAGTATTGAAAAATGGAAAGGGGAAAAACATAAGCCCACTTTAAAGGAGTCTTTGACCGAATTCAACATTGGTTATTTTATGACCGCTTTATTGGCAATTTTCTTTTTGGTCATTGGATGGATGACCCTTTACGGTACAAGTACTGAACTCAGTGGTAACGCCGTAACTTTTGCCGACCAGGTCGTGCAATTGTTTACCATACACATCGGACCTTGGGCCTATATCTTTATTGCTATTTCGGCCTTTGCCACAATGTTCAGTACCTGCATGACGGCACATGATGCTGTAACCCGTGTAAGTCTGGACATTATAGATCTACTCTCTCCAAGGGTAAAACTGTCTGGCAAAAAAACCTTCTTTGCCCTGGGCGTCATTGTTTTGGCACTAGTCAATTTCTTGGTGGTCGCAGCTTTCAGCGCAAATATGGGGCAGTTAGTAGCCTTGGCAACATTTGTATCGTTCGTTGTGGCGCCTATCATTGGCTATATGAACCTCAAAAATGTTATGAGTGAAGATATACCCAAAGCTTATAGGCCTAAAAAAGGACTACAATGGCTCACCTATGCAGGTATTGTATTTTTGTCTTTCTTTTCTATTTATTACTTCTGGGCGGTTATTTTCTAAACACGTATTTTCACCTATCTTCTTCAGCATTCCTATTAACTCTTGATCGAACACTTTGGTTTTTGCCGAATTTTCAGAAATAACCTCGTTCTGTTAACGGCATAACAGGTTATTTTTGGTCTTAGTAGATAGGTTGATAAGCCATGCAAAGTAACTTGAAAGCAAATCATGCGAAGTTGATGCGCTTAAAAAAAGAATATCGGGAGAAAAATTTCCGAAAAATGGTAATACGCTACATAAAAATCACCTATCTCAAGAAGTTGATAGTTTCATTCAGTTAAAAACTTGCATGCGTATGTTAATCCTTTTTTTCGATGAAATGAAGGCGTGTCAAAATGGTATTCCCACCTATTGATAGGTTTCCTTTTTAATTAATTATCTCTTCGTAGTTCTCCACTACAAAAAGTGTTCTTAGGTTCTGTCGGTGTAGAAAATCGAGACAATAGATGCCATCGGTACAGTTGTTCACTATTTTTTCTTCCCCTAATCCAACACTCTTGGTAATATTTTCACTCGAAACACCGTTTTGGAGTAAATAGGCCTTGATAGCATCAGACCTCTTTTGGGAAATTCTCTTATTAGAACTGTTTCCTCCACGGCTATCAGTATGAGTTTCGATAGCCATTTTCAGTTCAGGAAACTTTTTGACGGCATCTACTACCACATCCAAGGCCTGGGATATTTCTAAAGTGACATCACTTTTGCCACTAGCGAAAAAGAAATCGTTG
The DNA here is from genome assembly GCA_964600075.1 of uncultured Flavobacteriaceae bacterium. Classification (GTDB taxonomy): domain Bacteria; phylum Bacteroidota; class Bacteroidia; order Flavobacteriales; family Flavobacteriaceae; genus CAZRIE01. The sequence continues at coordinate 2,902 of CAZRIE010000163.1, read as the reverse complement.
ATGTCAAGTACGGTCTTTCCTTCTTTTTCCTCTATTATATCTTGTATGGCAACCAATTTAACGTCTAAAGGGGCTTTTTGCAATTCATCAATCCCTCTTGGATTGTATGTTTCTTTAAAAGTAGAATAGGTCTCTTTTGAAATTTCTATTGTAACGATGTCAGTATAGGGAATCTCCATATGGTAGGCTCCATTATCACCAGTAAATGTCTCTTTAAGCAACTTGCCATCGGCATCTATAAGCTTTACAGCAACATCAATTATTGGAACATCGTACTGTGGTTTGACCACTTTTCCCTTAAATATCAAAGTGCGAAGTCCGGGTTTTTTACTGACCTTGAATCCGTAGATATCGTCGTTTCCCTTTCCACCTGGCCGATTTGATGAAAAGTAGCCCAAAAGCCCGTCTCCATCATTTTCTTTAATAATAAAACCGAATTCATCGTATTTTGAGTTTATACCTTCACCCAAATTCACGGGAATACTAAAGCCTTCGCCGGATAATATGTTGCTGCGATAGACGTCCATTCCTCCGATACCATAGAATACGTCCGAAGAAAAATAAAGGCTATTGTCATAAACGAACGGAGCTATTTCGTTACCAGGTGTATTTATCCTAGGCCCTAAATTGATAGGCCGGGACATCACCTGACCATTGTTGGTATGCACATAGTATATATCAGTACCTCCATAACTATCGTCAAAATTTGCGGAGAAATAAAGCTTCTCGCTATTCTCATCGTAAAAAGGATAATAAAATGAAGTGCTCAGGTCTTTCAATAAGAAGCTAAAAGGACCATTATCATAGGCCATACCAATGGCAAGGGAATTCTTCCCTTTTTCATCAAATGCCAAATTTTTACCTTCCACATTTGACAGCACATAATAAATACGTCCGGAATTCTCAGCATAAAATGGGGTCGACTTGTGAAATGGGGAATCAGGAATCCCACTGAAAACCGTAGTATTCGAAAGGTTACCGCTTTTTTCGCGATTCGCGACGTAAATGTCTAGATACGATTCTCCAGAAGGACCGTATATTTTCTTTGATTTTGTCTTTCGACCACTACTAAATAAAAGTTTGTTATTATAAAAGCCGGGAGAAAAATCAGCGTATTCGGTATTGCCGTTTATTGTAAAAATAAAAAAGCCCGATGCAGGGTCAACATCAGATTCAAGTATTTCATAATTAAACTCGGCATTCTCGGAAAGCTCACTTGCCATGGTATTTTCCTTTGACCTCAAAAAGGCTTTGACCTGTTCTTTTTCAGACGTCTTCGCCAAACTTTGTAGCATTTTGTTAAAGCGATGGTCAGACATAATGGTATCGTTCTTATTGATCTCCAAATAAATCTTTGTCGCCTTATTATATTCACCGGTCTTGAAATACGAATCTGCAAGGTTTAATCGCTGGTCATTGGTAATCAACTTACCATCGGTCATCTGCTTTTGATATTCCCTAATGGCGTCTTCATAGGCATAGCTATAAAAATATTTATCGGCCTTTGAAGTCATCTCCTGCCCAAATGAAATCGCTGCGGCCAAGACAAAAAACAATATGAGAAGTCTGAATTTCATAGTATATGATTAGAAAAATCGTGGCGTATCGATTTGCTTCGGTTTTCCCTTTAAATTTTTATCTTTCGTGTTAGATCCATCACCCCTGCCCAAATAGAATTTCAGAATGACTTCATGCGATCCACTGCTGAACTCACCCAAAGGCTGGGTGTTATAATCATAAGAATAACCGATAAAGGTTCCGTTCGTAATATGGAAACCTGCCAATGCACTTATAGCGTTACCAAATCGATAGGACGCCCCCAATGTAAATTTATCGTTGAACAAAAAATTTGTCGACAGGTTTGTATTCAATGGGGCACCATTGATATAATTTATTAAAAACGCAGGCTTGAACTTCAGAGTCTCGGAGAGATCAAAAACATAGCCCCCGATAAAATTGAACTGTATTTTATCTTCGATTATCGTGGCCACATCGTCATTATAGATGCCATCGGTCAAAAAATTGGGAATCGAAACGCCCATGTACCAGATATCATCTTCATATAAAAAAAGACCTGCCCCTACGGTGGGGTAAAACTTGCTTATATTGTCGCGACCCAAAATAGGTTCTCCGGGATTTTCAAAGTCTCCCTTTGAAAAATCGACGTTCAAGAATGATCCGCCAGCATCCATACCAAAGGAAAGCTTCGTGTTCTCAGAAACATTGAATTGATAGGAATAGGCCAATTCAACGTATGTTTGGGTCGATGGCCCCAACTGATCACTAATTATATTGAAACCAAGACCTGACTTTTCATTAGCAAAGGGAATATTTGTGCCTAAACGAATAGTTCTAGGCGAACCTGGTATATCAAGCCACTGTGCACGGTACAGGCCCGAGATTTCAGGCGACTGCACGGTACCGACGTAAGCAGGATTGAAACTACCAATGTTATACATGTACTGTGTATATTGGGGTTCTTTTTGTGAGAAGCCCTTGTTCACAATAAGCATAAGACCCAACGAGAAAAAGAGGTATGCGTAAGTAGATTTTAATATTCTGTATCCCATTGTCAATGTTATCTTATGAGCTGGATCCAGCCTTTCTTGGTTGTGTTGGTTTCGGCATCTTCAATCCCATCTCGCAAAGTAACGTCTAAAACGTAGAAGTAAGTGCCGTCAGGTACTTCTTTACCATCTCGACTACCGTCCCAAATAACTTCGCTGGTCAATTGATCGCCCTCGAACACCAAACTACCATATCGGTTGAAAATTTTTATGGAATATGCCAAATCGACTTCTTCCTCCATACCGTCTTCTCCAATGCGCTTTTTATTGATTTTCAAACCGTCGTTAGTACCATCGTTATTGGGAGAAAACTGGTTGAAGATGATACCAATTTC
>CAZRIE010000162.1:0-6844 GCA_964600075.1 uncultured Flavobacteriaceae bacterium | reverse complement strand
CGCTACCGACGAATGGTGTATGGGCTGTGATGAGGCGAACAAGAATATTATCGGAAGGTCGGTAATCGTTCATAAAGGGCAAGACGATTTTACCTCACAACCTAGTGGAGCTGCGGGTGCACGGGTAGGATGTGCCGGAATCATAGAATGAATTTCTGGAAAAAAAACTAATTGAAATGCAAACGGAGGCTCGGCCATGCCTATATTACTTGTAATAGGTCTTGCTTGTTTCTATTCGCATAACGACCAGCTCAAAACGGAAATACAAGTTGTTAAACCGCAGAATCAGGTTTGGAGCAACAGATTTTTGAGGGGAGAGGGTTATTGGTAAGCCAAAATGAGCTACTCGAAAACCTTCGTGACAAAAATAGTGCCCTCGTACCGTTAGGTGGACAAAAAGTTTCCCCTACCTCGTATGTGAAAACCTATTGAAACAAGAAGCAGGACAAAGTATATATCGATGCAAAGGGACTTCCAGAGACCCCAGATGCCATGGTTTACTAGGTAGGTAAGTCTGTCTTTAAAACTGAACCCGTTTACGCCAATGCGTATAAGTCTTTTAGATGTTTTTGCAACGGATGACAACAAGGTATTTACCATGAACAACCTAAAACAGTCGGAAGCATTTGGTATTAAGTTTGAACCGGTCGGTGGTAGCGAAGGAACGAATTTGGAGCAACTTTATTCCCGTAGTACCGTCTCTTCTTTTTAGAGAGTATATTTCAGCATCTGGAAATAGCCCTGTGGACAATTAATCCAAAGGGCTTTTTCAATTTGATTGTATTGAAGATTGTCCACAAGCCAATACTTGAAAGACGATTCCTCGAATTTTTATAAAATCATTTCCACCAATGTGAAACCGGTAGGGTTTCACCTAAAACAAGCGGCTCTCCAATTTTGGGTGTCGTTAATTGCACATCGATCTGCGTTGCTTCTTTCAGGGCTCGCTCAATGGGTTCTTTCCACTCATGAAGCCCTAATTTGAAAGCTCCCCAATGAATGGGCATCAAGAATTTACTGTTCAAATCGACACTGGCTTGAACTGTTTCTTCTGGCGTCATATGAATTTCAGGCCATTGTACATCGTATTGTCCACATTCTAGCATAGCGAAGTCAAACGGCCCATATTTTTTACCAATTGCCTTAAAACTTTTGTCATAACCAGAATCTCCTCCAAAAAACAAATTATCTTTTTTTCCTCGAATCACCCATGAGCACCAAAGAGTGCTATAGCGATCCAATAAGCCCCTCCCTGAAAAATGTCTTGAAGGGGTAGCTACCAAGGTTATACCTTCGAAATCAACTTCTTCCCACCAATCCAATTCTACGATGCTAGTTTCATCTACGCCCCAAGAACGAAGATGGGCGCCAACGCCCAACGGCACATAAAATATGCCGACTTTATCTTTTATTTTAGTAATCGAACCATAATCGAGATGGTCGTAATGGTCGTGCGAAATCAACACCGCGTCCAAATCTGGAAGTTCGTCTATTGCTAGCGGAAGTGTATCATTAAATCGCTTTGAGCCCAACCATGGATGTGGTGCGGGCACATCGCCAAGCATAGGATCTAAAAAAATCTTCTTTCCATCAATTTCCAACAGCACTGCAGAATGACCGAACCAAGTAAGACGGGTCATGTTATTCGAGGTGGCGTTGAAATAGTTTTTAGGAATTTTGACCACGGGCAGTGAAAAATCAGGAACCTTATTGCCATTTGAAAAAAACTCTGCCGTTCTACCCCAATCCGTGTTTTTCATGACCACGGTCTCCTCTATATTTTTAAACTTTCCTTCAACATAGTGGGTCGATTTACCAAAGCGTTCTTTGAATTTGCCTTTGCTTTTTGATCCGAATTCAGGAGATAAATTGATAAACAAAATCGCTATGAAAATCAGAATACCGATAATCGAAGCTATAAACGCTAGAATCATTTTTAATGTTTTGAGTAGGTTGTGCTTTATACCCATATTTAGAACCTGCTTAAGAATCTACAAATCACTATTAATGCGATGAATGCGCAATGCCTTCACCAACCACTTGGGTAAAGGCTTTTTAGGGTTTCGCTTCTTCAAATCGATACTGATCCCAAATTTTTTCAAAATAGGTACTTTGTGGGTCTCGACCAATTCGATAAGCGTTCCATCAGGATCTTCCATATAACCGAATCGCCCTGCGGCATCGCCCATATCAAAACTATCGGCACTGTCTACCGTAAAAGGTGCGCCCAGATTTTTTGCCGCTACACGCATGGCATCCATGCCATGGATATCGAAACAAAGATGAATAAAACCTAAATCACCCCACAAACGGTCTTTATAGATAGTATTTGGCATTCTATCTAAAGACTGAAATAGCTCGATCTGTGTAGGGCCATAAAGCTCCCCAAAACCTCCTGTCGCCCTTTTATCATGTTTCAAAAGCACTCTCCGGAATTTTTTATTACCCCCCGGTAACTCTGATAAGTCAGGGAAGTCGCCCGTACTATCGCTAACCACCTGATTGTATCCCAATAGTTCTTGATAAAAACTCAAGGAAGTATTCATATCTGAAACACCGATCAGCGCACCTATAACTCCCCCGGAATTACATTTAGATTTAGAGAAAGCATACGCATCAGCCTGCACCTGCACCCAATTACCCCAAGGATCTTTAAAAAAGAAATGAGCTTTATCAAAAATATCCGTGATAAGTTCTACGTTTTGCCCTTTTATACGGGTATGCGTCGCTTCGATATCATGTGAACGGACCTTCATAGCATTGATACCTAAATCGCCGAACTGTACCGAATGTAATGGGGGTTGTGGTATGCGATTATTGAACTGCCAGATTTCTAATCCGCCGCCGCCGCCCATATTCAGAGCAAGCAAGGCATATCTTTCTTCGGCAGTATTGGCTGTATATTTCGTCATGAGACTGGCGGTAGCAACATCTTCGAAGACAAGAATATCAAAACCTAAGTACCTACGGTACCAATTAAAGACCGTTTTAGCATCTGTCACACCGATACCTATTTGCTGTATTCCGTTTATTATACAAGCCATATCACCGAATTTGCGAATTATGATGATACGGCATTCTGAGCAATCTGCCGTACAATGATTTTAATTTTTCCGCGGGATAGCCGAACTTGAACAAAACGACCAACAATAGATTAGAAAGGTTAACCCGTAAGTAAGAATTATTGTTATATTTTCGGGCAGAAACAATTAAGTCGTTCCTAATAATTTTATAGCGCACATTGTTTTTTTTCATACGTTTAAAAAACTCAAAATCTTCCATCACTACCTGATTCTCGTCAAATTTACCTAAACTAAAAAAAACCTGTTTTCTGATAAAAAGACATTGATCACCTCCTCCTGTGAAAATTCCATCCGTGCCGGTGAACGAAGCATTTATTCTCAATAATAGGCTCTTTTTATCGAATCGGTACGAAAAGAAACCTGCATCGTAACCTTCTTTTAAAGCGCTCTTAATATCCAGTAAAAATGACTTCGGAGGACGGACGTCGGCATGCAAGAATACCAAAATATTCCCTTTTGCCTTTGCCGCAGCTGAATTCATCTGAACTGCTCTACATTTCTTTGAAGATTTTATAAAACGAATATCTCCATCAATATCCATTTTCTCGCAGTTATCATTGTTTTCATTGGAAAGTGCAACGATAATCTCGATAGGGCCAGTTAACGAAGAACAATTCAATACCGGCAGCAATCTCTTTAAATTATCGTTCTCGTTATGTGCTGGGATTATAATGGTTATCATAGAAATGTGACCTCTATTTTGGCATATGGACTTATATTTTTTTATATCGTCACCTTCAACGATTAGGCCTCCGTAAATTTACAAGAAAGGTTTCTAATAATTTTCGACCAAACCTTGAGGAATTTAACTGCCTAAATAACAATAATACGATTCTAAAATAAGATTTATGCGCCCATTTCGATTTAAATATTTATCGGTGACTGTTTTTTTGTTTTTAATAGCCTTTTCGGTAAATGCACAAACAAATGTCACAGAAATCTCAGACCTTAACAAGCTCGCGGAAGAATTTATCACCAACATCAAAAATGACAAAAGTACAAACGAGATAAGAGCTCAACTGTATAGCACTACTTTGGAAAAGCTGGAAGAAGGATTAAAGAACGATAACGAAAAACTGGCTTTTTGGATCAATATTTACAATGCTTACATCCTGGTAATTTTATCAGAAAATCGGGATAAGTATAATGATCGAGGTGCGTTCTTTAAAAATGAGCAAATTCCTATAGCCGGAAGACTAGTATCCTTTGCCAAAATAGAACACGGTATTATTAGAAAATCACAATGGGAGCTTGGTTTAGGTAAAGTCAGTAAATGGTTTCCCAATAAATTCGAACGAAAGCTGCGCGTCGATGAACGTGATTTTCGTATTCATTTTGCACTGAACTGTGGTGCAAAAGACTGTCCGCCCGTAGCGATTTATGAGGCCGGCCGACTTGAAGAACAGCTAAAAAAAGGAACTAAAAACTATTTAGAGCGTACATCGGAATACAAGGCAGAGGCCAATGAGGTTGCTGTCACATCCCTTTTTAGTTGGTTTCGCGGAGATTTTGGCTCTAAGAGTGATGTGATGGATATTTTAAAAGAAAACAAAGTTATCTCGACAACAAAAAATATCGATCTTGCCTATAAAAATTATGATTGGACGTTAGATATTGAGAATTGGACGGAACTTTAGGTTAACAAGGTTGCGAACGAACGTGCAATGAAGCACCCCTACCCATTCCATATTTGCTGGCAATGCGTTGAATCTTTTTATTAAATCCTGTATTCCAGTTATTCCCTGTTTTGTGAAAAGTAGTTGAAATTAGGCATTGATTGGCTAATTTAACCGCAAAAATTAGCAACTACCGCCCCATATGAACATAATACTTGCTTCAAAGAAAACGATAATTGCTGTTTTTATTCTTCTTGGCGCACTATCGGTAATAGCCTTGGGCAATTTGAAGTTTTCTTTTGACTTCAGTCAATTTTTTCCGGAAGGGGATGAAGACCTTGTTTTCTATAGACAGTTTATTGAAGAATTCGGTACGGATGACAATTTTTTGCTAATAGCCGTAGCGAACGATACAACTGTTTTTGAAAAAGATTTTTTAGATAGATTTCATAAGCTTTCGGTCGAAGCCAAAAATCTACCTTATGTCACATTAAATCAATCACTTACAACACTTTCCTATCCTTTAAAAACATCATTCGGATATACAAAAATACCAATTATCCACCGAGACGACCCGACCCGATATGCATCTGACTTTAGCAAAATAAAGGAGGACAGTTTGTTCGTAAACACCCTTATAGACGAAGAAGCTAATTCGCTGGTATTGGCACTTGAAACTGAAGACAAACTCAACTACGAACAGGGTTTAACGCTACTGTCAGAAGTTCGCTATTCCTTAGAAAAAAACGGCCTTTCCAATTACCATCTATTAGGCAGGTCTTACTTCTATGAGGCCATAGTAGCTATGCAAAAAAGTGAAGTGATTACAACCAGTATCGCTTCCATTGTACTGATATTCATCATTTTGTTTCTAGTCTATCGCCGTATTATCGTTGTGCTCATATGTCTAATTTCGATAACAGTGGCCCTGTTGTTGTTCATGGGCCTACTATCGGTTTTAGGAAAAGAACTGAACGCCATGGCCGCTTTTTACCCTATTCTAATGCTGATTGTTGGTACGTCGGATGTTATTCATATTATGGATGATTATTTAGGGAAGCTCAAAACCGGATTAAAAAAAAAGGAAGCTCTTGCTTTGACTTTACGCGAAGTTGGCCTATCGACCTTACTTACTTCTGTAACTACGGCAATTGGTTTTTCTTCTTTACTTGCTTCAAAATCAAGCAGTATAAGTGATTTTGGCATCAATTCGGCCATGGGGGTGCTGACCGCTTTCATAACGGTCATTTTTTTTACTAGTGCTTTACTGCTTTTGCCAAAAAAGGAGCATATGTTACCAAAAAGAGAAGTTTCAAGAATTTGGTCAAAAACTTTAAATAGTGTCAATATATTTACAAAAAAGCATCATCATACCATACTTTACGGAAGCTTGGCCTTTATGCTACTTTGCTTCTGGGGCATCACCAAAATAGATACCAATTATCAGATTAAAGAAAGTTTACCGAAAAATAGTGCAATAGCCGATGATTTTAAGTTCTTTCAACAAAATTACTCAGGTTTTCGACCATTAGAGGTAGCGGTGATAGCACAGAATGGCCATAAGGTAACCGATTTTGCGGTAGCACAAGAAATTGAAAAAGTAGAACAGCAGTTGAAGGCACAACCCGCGATACGGAACGTTCAATCGGTTAACACACTCTACAAGGCCATAAACAAAGCACATAATTTGAACAGTGCTGCGTATTTCAATTTGCCCAAAGATCTAGCAACTTTTGAGTCCTTTAAAAAAGAGGCCAAAAAACTAGCGCGAAAGCAATTCGGGAAATTTGTAAATACCAAAGAAACTAAAGGGAGGATTACTGCAAGGGTTTTAGATGTCGGAACGGATACGCTTAACAAAACTTATGAAAGGTTCAATGCCTTTACTCGTAACCAAACAGACACCTTACTAGTGAAATTCAGGTTAACGGGGTCAGGGGTTCTCTTGGATAAAAATTCATATTATGTTCGTGAAAGCCTATTACAGGGATTACTAACGGGCCTTTTATTGGTAGCCATAATTATGGCTATGGTTTTTAAAAATCTTAAACTAATAGTGATTTCGCTACTCCCTAACCTTCTTCCTTTGCTTTTTGCAGGGGCTTTGTTAGGTTTTTTCGGTATTCCTTTAGAAGCGACCATCTC
>CAZRIE010000161.1:0-6981 GCA_964600075.1 uncultured Flavobacteriaceae bacterium | reverse complement strand
CACTGCCCGTAGTCGGAAAAAAACGATTGAAAGCCAATAGTGAAAACACCTGTTTATTCAACTCAGGTTCTTGCTCATTTAACTGTTGTACCCTGCCATAGACGACTCCACCAGCGTCGCTTTGGGCCTCCTTGGGGATGTCCAATTCAAAGGATAGATCTGGAGTTGTGATTTTGCCTTTTACATTTAAATACACTAAAAAAGGTATTTTGTCCTGATATACCGATGCCAAACCAGTATCAATACCAGAGGTGACCTCAGACATCAAGGGAGCAGGGGAAGTTTCTACCTTGTAAATAGCGGTGACATCCAATTTGGCATCAAACGGATCTCCCAACCAGGTAATAGAACTTCCAGATCTGATGTCAAATTTGCGAGATACCAAATTATAGAGGTTGGTCTGATAAAAACCATTTTGTAATTCATATTTACCGGTAAGGCCAATTATACCATTAGGGTCTATATTAAGTTTAAAATTCGCTTCTCCCTGTACCTGAAGACGGTCATCCGTTCTTTGGTCTAGAACGATATTGAATACGACATCTTCATCAATTTCTAAGCCCATATCAATATCAAACCCTCTTATCCTATTCGAGGCTTCCTCTTTCTCGCTTATGGTCAGGATGTCATCGGGATTTTCCCTATTCACAAAAATGACCACCCCATCACGCTCTTGAATATCAAGCCGTTCTTCTGGTACTACATAAGTGAGTTCGGTTCCTTTTTCAATTCGTATTTCTCCACGCATTTTTGGAAGGTTTAGGTCGCCCGATAGTTGTACATCTGCATCCGCACTAAATATACCGTAATACAGTTCGTTATTTTCTTCTGTAGCATTTAGCAAGCTAAAATTTTCAGCCTTAAAATTGAGGTCGAAACCAGGATTGTCAAAGGTCTTGGTATCGATAGCACCGTTTATTATAAGTAAATTTCCGTTGGCATCTTTAATATGAAATTGATCTACCGAAACTTTCGCATCATCAAAAGTGATGCTCTCTGTATCTATGTTAAAAGCCGTATTTAACTTGGCCACTTCCAATGCGGTTTGATGAAAAGAAATTTGGCCGTTATATAAAGGATCGTTTAACCTACCGCCAAGTTTCAGGTGTCCAGACAGATAACCTTTGGCTTGGGTAATTTCCTCTTTAAAAAAACCTTGTAAAAACTGCATCTCTAATTTTTTTAGGTCAATGTCAATATCCAAGTTTGCGCTTTTCTCGGAAGCGGTATAATTTCCACTCAGGTCTAGATCTAGACCCTTATCCATAATGGCCATGTCTATAGTATATGCTGAAAAATTGTTAGAGGTAGCCTCGATGGTGAGTCGGCCCATCGGGTTTTCTAAAAGAGCAAATTCATCGATTGTAAGATCGGTAACTAAACCCGTAGCGCCGTAAGGGTTCTCTAATATGAAGCTACCTTGCAAAACGCCCGAGGCCAAAGCCTTATCCGGATTAAAGAAACTCAATAAAGTCTGCAACCTAAAATTCTCAAATAATAGCCCAAAATGATCTTTCTGATTTTCGGGGGCTGCTGCGGTCAACTCCATTTTCTCATTATCCTTTGACAATACCATTTGTTCGAAATACAGGTGTTCGTTGACAAAGGCCATGCTATTATCATCTGGAATCGACCATTGACTTTTATCCAAGATCAGTTCATTCGGACTTATGTGAAGATGTACAGTATCTTTTTGCAGGCTCATTTCGGCTGCTAAGTGAACCGATTTTTCATCTTCATCGTAAGAAACAAAATCTAAAAGAAGTTCTCTATTTTTTAATCTTCCCTCAAAAAAAGTTTTTTTGATGTTTATGGGGCGATATTTAAGACCACCAATCGCAGCGGAGAATTCAAGATTATTCGCATCACCATTCAGATTGATTTTTAGGCTGTCTAAAATACTGGTTTTGTATTGTGCAGATGGCATATGAAAATCTGCGCTCAGCTTTTTGGAAACGGCATCGAATGTTGCATCTAAGGTGACCGTATCCAAACGTTGCAGGCCTTTAAAAAATACCTCGGTCAGTATGGGTTCTGGCCTTAGTTGGGCATTTATTTGAACCTTAACCGAATCGGTAACCGCGTCTGTTTCTGATGCTTCAGAAAAATAGCTGAGAAATTGTTGTCTTATAGCGCTGGTAATCTTTTCAGGAGAACTATTCGAATCGAGATTACCATTCAAAAAACTACTGGAAATTGCCAACTGTGTGGCAGAACTATCTATATGGGTTACCAAATCAATAACATCAGTCTTGTACTGTATATTATCAAGCACCGCGACACTACCTGAAAGTGTAGCACTCAAATCAAAATCATCTGGCGAACCTTTAAAAAGTACTTTTGCTCCCGTTCGCAACTTTATTTCACTCGATGTAAGATTTAAGGCTCTCAAATTTGCGCCTTTAAGGTCCATATTTAGCTGAATATCATAGGCGGTGGTATCCAATACCATATTGATAGCCGAGCTAAAATGAAGGTTCTTGTCCTTATAATCTAATCCCACATCTCCCTTACCATTGTTGATTTGGCCTTCGGTAGCTATATTTTCGTAGTTGTATCCATTGAATTGAAAGCGGGAAATGTTTGCGGCAAAATTGGCTTTCAAGCTCCTAAGCGAAGTTCCGCTAACCGAACCATCGGCAGTCAGAGATACCTCTCCGAATTGTTCATTTTTTAGCAATTTGTTGAGTTGCAAGCTATCGATGTTCAAGGTTCCCTTGAAATCAAAGCCATTCTTAAAATTGAAAGGGCCTTCGAGGTGTGCCGTTCCCTCAGGAATTTTGACCTTGGCATTCGTAATAAAATTTTGAGGGGTACCCTTTGCGGTTGCGCTCAATTTCACTTCTTGTGGAATTGTGATGCCCAAATCCTCGTCTGAAACAAATAATAATATATCGCTCCGTGAGGTAAACCCATTTAGATCACTAAGTTCAAAAGAAAATGATGTTATGTCTGTAGGGTTGGTCATCATCCCGGAAAGGGCAACAGATGTATTATCTCCCCAGTTGAGTCGCGTATCTGCAAGTACTATATTTTCCAACGTACCATTTGCGAACAATTGACCTTTAAAGAGGTGTTGCTTGGCATTGACAAAATTAGCGTTATATGCGAGGGCCGGTTGAAAGTAAAAAGCATCTTCCATGCCAAATTTGAGGTTTGGTACTTTAACCTCTACTTGTACCCCGCTTGGGGTATTGAAGAGTTGATCTATCGTAGCATATTTCAACGCTACCGCTCCTGCGATTGAACTATTACCTGTAACAAGAGAAATAGCATCGAATTTTAAGTGTGCATCACCCAAACTGGATTCAAAAGTCATACTTTGAAGTAGAAAACCACTTTTTTCTAAAAATGACAATGCCTCTATATTTAGGTTTGCCAGCTTTGGTTCATAAGTCAGATCATTGGCCTTCAAACGAAAGTTTTGTAGCGAAATGTCATTGGGATTAAATACTCCTTTAAGAGATTCTGAGTTTCCCCTTGTATAAAATAAAGTATTGTTCTCCATGTCAATTTTCGATGCCGCGATGTTGAACGCTGGCCATTGAAAATCAGATAAACTTTGATTTGTAGTCGCATCTTTTACGCCACCCTTTACGTTGTCATTCTTTAGCGAAATCATTGAATTTTTTAATCTAAAATTCTCAATTTCGTAGGTAGAGTTCGCAATATCTGCCTTGAAGGAATTAAAATAAAACTCGCTTAAATCGGTGTAAATTTCCAGCTTATTTGGTTTAGAAGTATAATTGGCCTGTACGTTGTCTACACTGAATTCAGCGATCGAAATAGAAGGAAGTTGTGGGCGTTTTTCATTGTCATTGGTGGGTAATACTTTCGACTGTTTGTAGTTCAATTGGGCATTGTGGATCTCAAAATTATCGACTGAGAAATGCATAGCATCTAGATCTATTTCATCGACTTCCAGAAATAGATTGCCATATTTCATTTTACTATCAATACCCAGAAATGCATCGGTGTAGATAAGGTCAAAATCTTCGAGTATAATCCTTCCAATAGCCATTTTAAAAGGATCGGATTTTTCTGGTCCAGCTACCGAATCTTGAGGAATAAGGGCCTCCTGTAAAAAGGTAAAGTTGAATTTTTCAGCATCTTCATTTCGAATGATTCTGGCGGTCACCCCCTTCCACTCCAAATCATCTAGTTCTAATGCATTTTCAAACAGCAATGGTCTTAAAGCAATATCGGCTTCCAAGGATTTGGAGTACAAAAGGGTGTCCCCTTTTTGATCCTCAAGATATAAGCCTTCTAATTGTATATCGCCTGAAAAAGTAACAAAAAGTCGCTTAATTGCTATCTCGGTTCCCGTTTTATTAAAAACATAATTAATTACCCTGTTAACAATGATATCCTGCCCCCATGGGCTACGAATGAATAAAATTATGCATAAAAAAAAGACCAGTAGTAGAAAAAAAAATCGAATAATACGCTTTGCTATTTTATGCTTTCCGGGTAGCTTGCTCATTATTTTCAAAAGTTGAATACGACTGTTAAAAGCAGAAACATATGATTATAAGAACTACTGTCATTCATATTCTATTTCGTAGAAACTATTAATTAATCAAGGAAACAAACACTGAAACCTAAAGGTTCCTTACAACTATCCATATGCATCCATTATTTAGCTTATCTATAGTGCTTTCTGTTTTTTAAAATCTAAAGCCAATGTTAACAAAACCTTGACTAGGCTTAGACGTTACGCTTCCACCATCCATATCATTTACAAGATTACTAAAGCCAACATTATATCCTACTTCAACAAAAAAGAAAGCAATATCAATACCCACGCCACCTTGGCCATAAAATAGAAAGTTGGTAATGTCATCATTTTCTAAACCAACTTCATCAACATCTTTACCTATCGTAATAGAAGGAATAGCACTTACAAATACTCTAAGGCCTATCAACCTATCTGCAAAAGATGTTATATTAAGACCAGCAGTTAAAGGGATGTCAATTGCAGAAACTGACAATGACGCCTTTAGCTGCGTATCCTCATCTGCCCCGGTGACAACAAAAGACCTCTTGTTATATCTCGCACCAATTTCATAGTAAAAAAAACGACCCCTTTTGTAAGAGAATCCAAGATTATAACCAGCTTCCGCGGTTGATGAAACTCCATCTGCTGCATCAAGGCTCAAATCATTAATATTAACACCAGCAAACACCTTAAAAGAGCTTTTTGCTTTTTTTTCTTTCTTTTGTTGTTTCGTGTCATCTGTTGTGGTGTTATCATCTTGAGCAAAAATTACGGTCGAAAATGATAATATTAAAACAAGAAGTAAAACTTGCTTTAATAACATGTGTTGTTTAGTAGTTTTCATCGGTTGGGGTTTTTGTTGAACTAAGATACTGAATTTTATCTGTATTGGACGCTTTATGCGCATTAGATTGTTGCTTTCGTTAAAAAAAATGAGCTCAAGATTCAGTGCTTAAACGTATACCATTTCAAAGAATACAGATCGTGGCGTCATTAATTAAATAACCAATTTTAGAAAGAGTATGTAGAACCCATTTTTCAAACCTTTTTGTAATTCTTTTTTGATCTTTTTATCTTATATTTGTATTGAAATATAGTATAATCAAACAAAAACATAGTAGAATGAAAAAAATAGTATACCTCTTAATAGGCGTTGTGTTGTATTCATGCAGTTCAATTAATGTAGTGAGTGACCAAGACCCAAGCACTGACTTCTCTAATTTCAAAACGCTAGAATTTTACGGATGGACGGATAATAGCGATAAAATTCTGAGCTCTTTTGATAAGAATCGTATTGAAAAAGCTTTCGGAACTGAATTCAAAAATCGAGGATTTACACTGGTAGAAAAAGGTGCAGGAGATATTATTGTTAGTCTTTATGTTGTCTCTGAAGCAAAGACAAAAACGGTTGCTAATACAGATACCAATTATGTTGGAGGAGGTATGAGAGGTTATGGTTATGGTAGTTATTACAACTATGGCCCCGGTTATGGATGGGGATCAGGTTACGCTAGTTCTACGACAACCTATTCTCAGGTTGATTATAATGTAGGTACTTTAGTGATATCGGTATTTGACGCGAAGAAAAAAGAGTTGGTATGGGAAGCTGTTGGTACCAAAACAGTAGATGATAATCCAAAAAATCCTGAAACAAAAATAAATGCTGCTGTAGCAAAAATAATGTTAGAATATCCTATACAACCAACAAAGTAGAAGCGCATTATTTTTAGTGAACATACATTAAAAAGGGGATTAAACATATAGTAATGTTTAATCCCCTTTTTTTTTAAGGTTTATAGGGTATAGACAAAGCGTTATTTTAAACAATCATGTTGCTTTTATGATTTATACCAATTTAAACTTAGAATAGTTATAAATTATAATTCAATAATTAAAGCTCATAACCCATTTCAAACGAAGGCTATGCATACACCAAGCTTAGAATAACGTACTCCATCCTACTTTAAATCGCGCTCCAATTATGGGCACAAAATCATTACCTGTATTGATTAATTGAAAATCAAAAGCAGCCTGAATCAAGGGTTTAAAATTATATTTAAAATAGGTTTCTATGCCGGATTGCGTTTTACTTCCTAAACTCATTTGATAATTAGACGGTTGCCCCATGAAATAACTTCCACCGATTTCTGCTTTTGCTAAACGCCATGGTGCTGATTTTGAGATACCGATGAAGCCTCCGTTTTTCGCTACATTTTCTTCTGACGCTGAAGTAGCATCCTTTCCAACGCCGCCATCTCTAAAAGAATACCTAGCATAGGTACCCCATGATTGTTCTGCACCAAAATAATAGACGCCACCTAATGAGATGCTGTGCTCTGCCGTTTTATTTGTTAATTCGTCCGTGTATGAATACAGAACGGAAAACCGGTTTTCTTTAACTCCTTTCTTTTGTTTCAGCCCAAGCTCAGTTATGTATAAAAAATCACCATCACCAAGGGTCTTAAAATCCAGTTCTTCTATTG
>CAZRIE010000160.1:0-6987 GCA_964600075.1 uncultured Flavobacteriaceae bacterium | reverse complement strand
TGGATAGAAAATAGAGCCAAGAACCAAGACAAAAAAAGGCAGTAAATGCAGCTTTGAAAGTTGAAACGGATGGGTTCGCCCCTTGTAGGGGTTGGGGGGTGTTCTCGTTGGCAGAGTTTTGATTACTTGCATAAAACCCTAAAGAAACCAATGACAATAAAAAGATTCTCGTCTTCACGGGAATTACAATAAATTAGATAAATATGAAAATAATAAATATCGCAATTGTAGGTCTTGGCTTTGGAGCCGAATTTATTCCCATATACCAAAAACACCCTAATGCTAATTTGATAGCGATTTCCCAGCGTAACGAATCTAAACTGAACGCGCTGGCGGATGCTTTTAATATTGAAAAGAGATATACTTCCTACGAAGAATTATTAAAAGATCCCGAAATCGATGCCGTGCATATTAATACACCTATTCCTGCACATGGTGAGCAATCGATTAAGGCACTGAAGGCTGGCAAACACGTTGCATGTACAGTACCTATGTCAACCACGGTCGAGGAGTGCGAAGAAATCGTACGGCTGACCGAGGAAACGGGATTGACTTATATGATGATGGAAACGGTGGTATATGCCCGCGAGTTTTTATACATGAAAGAATTGTATGATACTGGGGAATTGGGTAAAGTCCAGTTTTTAAAAGCCAGTCACCAACAAGATATGGACGGCTGGCCCAACTATTGGCCTGGTCTTCCGCCAATGCATTATGCCACGCATTGTGTCGGTCCTGTTTTAGGGTTGACAAGAGGGGAGGCCGAATACGTTTCTTGTTTCGGCTCGGGAACCATTCGCGAGGAATTAATTAAGGAGTACAATTCACCCTATGCGGTGGAGACTACACAAATTAAGTTTCGCAATTCCGATTTAAGTGCACAAGTTTATCGTTCATTGTTCGACGTGGCCCGACAATATCGTGAGAGCTTTGAGGTCTACGGTTCTAAAAAATCTGTTGAATGGCCGTTAATCGAAGGGAAGCCTTTAGTTGTGCACACGGCCAAAAAACCCGAACCTGATATTCCTGAAGAGGTTGAAAGTCCTGATTTTGCCAAATTGCTTCCAGAAGAGATTCAATGCTTTACGACGCAAGGCGTGTATGACACAGATGAAAATCAACACCTTTCATTTACGCAAGGCGCAGGCCATGGGGGGTCCCATCCGCATTTGGTGCATGCCTTCGTAGATGCGCTGATTACAGGAGAATCGCCATACCCGAATGCCAAGCAGTCTGCAAATATTACTTGTGTCGGTATTTTAGCCCATGAATCGGCTCAAAAAGGGGGAGAAATCATTAAGCTTCCGGATTTTACGCTAAGCTAGTATCTTGTCTGGCTAACTCCGCTTACGGTAGGATTTCAAAAGGGTTGAAAGTTCCTTTACCTTTTCGGGGTGTTGGTCATAAAGATTCGTGCTTTCGGTAGGGTCTTCCAAAAGGTTAAATAATTGTCCGTTAGTGGTTACGGGTATGCCTTCCAAATCTAGATTTTTACTAAAACCACCGGAATCTTTTCCAAGAATTAGTTTCCAATGCTGTTTTCGAATGGCAAAAGTGCCGTCTAAGGAATGATGAACGATGTCGTTTCTAATCGGGGCGTTTTTTCCGAATAAGATGGGGGAGATGTCAAAACTATCCGCAGGTATCTTTTCCTCTGTGGAAATACCCAAAATAGCCGTAAGAGTAGCAAATAGATCGGTCAAGCCTATAAGTTGTTCATTAATGCTATTGGCCGCTATTTTATTATGCCAAGAAGCGATAAAGGGAACACGGTGACCGCCCTCCCAAATGTCACCCTTCATTCCTTTCCAAGGCTTGCTTGGGTCGTGGCCAAATGCTTTTACCGAGGCAATAGGACCAGACATTGCCGTTCCATCCCTTTGTGGCGAACCATTGTCGGAAGTGAAAATCACCAAAGTGTTTTCCAATTCCCCGGTAGTTCCCAAGGCTTCTATAATCTGACCGACGGACCAATCGACCTCATGTACAAAATCACCATAGGCTCCTGCTTCGGATTTTCCTTTGAATTCTTCGGTAGGTGCGATAGGCGTATGCGGTGCGGTCAAGGCGAAATACAAGAAAAATGGGCTGTCTTTGACCGATTGCTCCTTTATATAGTTTACGGCCTTATTGGTAATCTCTGTCATTACTTTATCCAGTCGCCATCCATCGACCATCGGCCCCGGGCCACCGAACATATCATTAGGCTTTAAGGCATCGGGCAACACTGTCAGTTTATTGTTTTCAAAAAACACATATGGTGCAAAATTAGGTACGTCATCGCCAAAATAATAATCAAAACCAGCTTCCAAGGGTCCGCCGCCCAAGGGTTTCGAAAAATCGATTTCTTTCCAAAAATCGTTTCTTCCTTGAAGATTAAAATCTCCAATGGCAATGGTGTCGTTCATATAACCATTTGTATTTTTAGCAGGCCAACGCCAACCTAAATGCCATTTTCCAATACATGCCGTTGTGAAGTTCTTTTGCTTCAGTATTTTAGGTAGCGTAGGTCGATCCGAGGCTATGAGAGGTTTATCCCACATCCATAGAACACTATTTTTAAGTTCGGTCCGCCATGCGTAGCGCCCGGTCAATAGTCCATATCGAGTTGGTGAACAAACACTACTCGGTGAGTGAGCATCGGTAAAACGCATTCCCGATTTCGCTAATTGATCGATGTTCGGAGTAGGTATTTTGGAATCGGGATTATAAATTTGTGGATCGCCATATCCCAGGTCATCCGCTAGGATAATAATAATATTTGGCGCGCGCTCTTTTTGACTGTTGGAGCAAGAAACCAGTAAGACCGATAAATTAGTAAAAAGTAAAATTGCCACAAAAATTGATTTTGATTCAATATTTAGTGGTTGTTTTTTTGGTGCCTGAGGTTGGTTCATATTGGGTTGAAATAATAGAAGAGAATAATACTAATTTCTAGAAGCGATTATTGCCCCATTAATTTTTTTTAAATCATTTTGTGAAACGGTCAATAACCCTGATTTCGGTAAACGGCCGGTCATGGTTCTCCAATTGGAATCTTTAGCGAAAACTGTTTTGAAAATAGGTAATGCTTTCTGCAATCTCTTGTTGTTAGCCAAAGCAATTGCAGTCCAATATTTCATTTCGAGATTATCGGGAAATAGTTTCGCGGCTGCTCCGTATTCCGCTAACGCGGTATCCATATCATTTACTTCGACCGCCAGATCGCCAAGGTTCATGTGGTCGTAGGCGCGGTGTACCTTTAACAGGCGTTCAAGTTCAAGTAATGGTTCTGGGCTGTCATCGACCCTCAAATCTACTTTTTTATCTTGCCAAATATTTTCTACAGGTTCGGCATTGACGACCAAAAGTGCGGCCGATTGTTTTCCTCGAATATCTCCACCCGCTTCTTGCGCTGCCAACAGCGCCTCGACGACCCTTTCTGCTAATGGCAAGTTACTATGAGTTTCGAAAGCTTTTGCCATGGCCAGTACGACCTTGTCATTGAGCATCATATTGGCCTGAACGGCAAAATTATCGCCAACAATTTGGTGTGCCGATTGTACACATTTATCTCCTGTAAAAGAAGAAACATTTCCTGTGGCATCAAGAAAGCCTACCTGTCTAAAATCTCTTCCCTCATCTTCTGCCGTCAATTTTTTAAGGGCCTCGGCGGCACTTATACCCTCCTCCATAAGTTGAAGTCCATTGGGGCCGTAAGCAGGGTTTACAAAAGATTGCGTGGCTACCACACCTACGCCCGATTTCCCCCAAGCAACGATAGTACCTACCGAAAACCAATGGCTTTGCACGCCTACTGCCATTTCGCCGGTTGATTTGTCGCTGGCCACAATGGAAAAGGTATGGGCGAATTGATCTTTATAAATTTTTTGGGCTATGCCTTGCTGAAAAAAGGTAAGTGTAATAAATAGAACAGTGATGTTCAGTGCCGCACGCTTCATAAGTTAAATTGCTTTTGAGTAAGCACGAATATAGTTAAAAAGTGAGGTGTTTTATTGCTATTTGTCTTTGCTTAATAAACCTTTTAAGACGCTGCATTAAAAATTACAGTTCATCCCTAGATTGATACAGTTCGGTACTTCTTCTTTTTTCTTTTTAGGGTGTTCCCCCAATTTTGGACCTATAAATCAATAAAACAAAACTAAAGTGACAAACCTATTCACTAATTTACAGCTACCTGTAACTTTGGCTGTTGCAGCCCAAGGCATTACAAATAGCTCCGGAGAACCCAAGGGTAGTTTTTTTAACAGCGGAAAGGGATATGGGTCCGGTAAAATATTTCAAACAAGATAAAGCTCCGTATTGCACGGACGTACAACACTCATTATAACTTTTTACTAACTTTAACCTGAAACTGAGTTTACCTCAACTGGAGGAAAGATAGGGCAGAGGAGGTTTTAAAAGCCTACGTAAAATAAAAAGATGGCATGCAACGATTTTTAAAGGAACTTATTAAATCGATATTCGTAGGAACATGTATTTTTGTTGTGTTCTTGCTCATCTATTATTTTAGGGGAGACTACGATAATGGAGTGGATTATCAGGCCATTTGGAAAGCATTCTTGATAAATCTAACCTATTGCGTCGCTATCTATATGGCCAATGCTTTTTTGGTCATTTATCTTTTGAAAAGATTCAATAGAAATCTTTTCGGGGGCAAGCGTTTTTTGATTTCGATTACGGCTGCAGTTCTAGTTTCTTTATTGGCTTTGTTTCTTGCCCGATTCGTACATATGGTGGTTTTGGAAAAAATGGAGCTGCAAGTCTTTTTGGCTAAGCAAAGTTTTCAATACTATGGGGTTTCGTTAATCATAACTACTGTAGTGGCCTTGGTTTTCTATACGTTCTTCTATTATAAATACCGGCAAGAATTCAAGGTCAAAGAGCAGAAAATAATTGCTGGTACCGCCTCAGCGAAATTCGATGCCCTAAAAAATCAATTAGATCCGCACTTTCTGTTCAATAGCCTCAATGTACTTACCAGTCTTATAGAAGAAAACCCACGTCAGGCACAAAAATTTACGACCTCGCTCTCAAAGGTTTACCGTTATGTTCTAGAGCAAAAGAACAAAGATTTAATTTCCGTGAACGAAGAATTACGGTTTGCTAAAACCTATGTACAGCTTCTAAAGATGCGGTTTGAAGACAGTATCGTTTTTGAGGTACCCGATGAAAGCCAAGATCCCGATGCCCAAATTGTACCCCTATCGTTACAGCTTCTTCTTGAAAATGCCGTAAAGCACAATATAGTGACTTCCGATAAGCCATTGCGTATAAAGGTGTATGAAGAAAACGGAACATTGGTCGTGGCCAATAATCTGCAGGAAAAACAGGTCGTTAAAAAAAGCACAGGTGTCGGTCTTCAGAACATTAAACAGCGCTATAGTATATTGACAGATCGTACCGTACAAATAGACCGGTCGACATCTGATTTTCGGGTGCGGTTACCTATTCTTTCGAAGCAGGTATCTGCGATGGAAACCCAAAAGGAATATATAAACGATAAACGTTATGAAAAGGCAAAAGAGCGAGTTGAGGCTATCAAAGGCTTCTATGGTAACCTTTTGGCCTATTGTATCGTTATTCCATTCTTGGCATATTTAAACTTAAAGACTACTGGTTTTCCATGGGTTTTGTTTCCGATCTTAGGTTGGGGTTTCGGCTTAACGATGCACGGAATGGAGGCATTTGGAACCAACCCCCTTTGGGGAAGGCGTTGGGAGGAGAAGAAAATGCAGCAGTATATGGAGGACGATAATTTTTAAAAGCCCCCTAGCCCCCGAAGGGGAATTTTATGCAGTTTCTAAAAAATACTATGTTCAAATTTTTGCTAAAATGCACAATCAAATCGAAAAATAGGCTCCCTCTCCTTGGGTGGGGCGTTAGGAGATGACAATTCATCCTCAATATTCGACAATTGAGAAAGCTAAATTTAGAAAGGAAACGGTAATGTTGGAAATTTGATACAACAAACAAAAAAAACCGACTACAATGGAAAATTTAGAAAAAGAGAACAAGTACCTAAGGGCAAAAGAACGTGTGGCAGGGGTAAAGAAATTTTATACTAGTCTTATTTCATATGCTGCTGTGATAACCTTCTTGGGCGCTTTGAACTATTATATTAACGAATGGAGTTATCCTTGGTTTCTTTGGGCGGCCTTAGGTTGGGGTATCGGATTGGGTTTTCAAGCGGTAAAGGCCTTTGGTAAGAATCCCTTTTTTGGCAGAAACTGGGAGGAACGAAAAATAAAGGAATTTATGCAGGAAGATGAGCGAATCAACCGCTGGGAATAATTTTCAGATAATGTTGCGGGCAGTCTCAGTGTACGTAAAGTAAAATAATACAACCCAAAAGCTTGGGAAAAAGTCTATAACATATGGAAGCACAAAAAAATAACAAACACTTCAGGGCCAAGAAAAGAGTTGCAGAACTAAAAGGTTTTTATATTCACCTTACAGTATTTATTCTTGTAAACATATTTATAATCACGGCTTCCGTTTTGGGAAGAATGACCAATGGGGAAAGCTTTACGGAAGCATTTTTCAATTTCGGTACTTTTTCGACCTTCATATTTTGGGGTTTAGGCTTGTTATTTCATGGTTCAAAAGTTTTTTCGTACAATCCATTTTTCAATAAGGATTGGGAAGAACGTCAGATTCAGAAATATATGGATGAGGATCGGCAGGAAGCAGATAAGTATAAATAGGATAGATAACAGCTAGGACTAAAAAATGAAAAATAATAGATCAACACGCTTTCAAAGAACTAAAAAACGGATAGAACAAATCAAGGGGTTCTACACGCACTTGACCTTCTATATTTTGATAAATACCGTTTTGTTAATAGGAAAGACCAATGTCTTCGGATTTTTTGCTGAACGCGGTATCGTGGATCAAGGGTTTTTTGATTGGTTGAATTGGAACATTGTTTTAACACCCATACTTTGGGGCGTCGGGTTGCTGATTCACGGTCTGTACGTATTCAAG
>CAZRIE010000159.1:0-7204 GCA_964600075.1 uncultured Flavobacteriaceae bacterium | reverse complement strand
GTTCAAAATATTGTAAAGATCCATTTATCGTATATTAGGTTCTACATAAAGATAACGAAATTCTACATTATTCTAAAACATAACTTTATTTTTTTATATGGTTACCAAACAAACGTATTCTTTGCATTAAATTGGCCAAATCATGGTGCATGCAACTATTTTAAATTCTAATAAATATTTTCTTTTTATACATCCAGTAACAAATGTACCAAAGCATAAAAAGCACAATACAACTTAAAATAATTTGCGCGCCTAATTCGCCTGTCCAACCGAACAGCGCATTTGAAAACGGAAGAAATATTTTCTTAATAAGGTCGGCTCCCCCAACATGGGCAAACAAATAAATAAATAGCGGATTCATGCCAACTACGGCAAATAACAACACGCCTTTTTGATGTTTTTTTATGTCTATTAACCAATAACATAACGCGAGAGCGATCAACGACCATCCACCGCTGGCAAAAACAAATGTACTCGTTGCTATCTTTTTTATGATGGGTGTTAATGGGCTCAGGCCATACCCTATAACCAATCCAATAATCCCTGCAGCAAATAAGATTTGCAGTTTTTTCTTTGCTGAATAATTACCGATCAGCAGTTGCCCTGCGAGAACACCCCAAATGGTATGTGCTGCGGTTGGGATAGCATTAAACATTGCCCAACCACCACCGCTTTCTTCTCCTGAAATAAGCATATTAAACCACGCAGGAAAATTTTCTCCATTGACAAAGGCATTCGTAAACCCTTCAACAGGAAAGAATCGATATAAGCCTTCGGTAATTAAAAGTAACAATACCGAAAAACCAATTTGAATTACTACGGATTTACGGATTACCAAAAAGGCCAGAATATACGCAACTCCCAGTTGCGCCAGTACATTTTGAAACCTAAAAACAATTTCTCCCGGATCAATACAATATAACCCCCAACCCAAGAGTAACATTAAAAATGCCCTTTTTATCGCGTGCATGCTTAAATCTTTATAGGAATCCCCTCTCGCCATCCTTTTTGAAAAAGATAATGGCATGGCGACTCCTACTATGAACATAAAAAAGGGTTGGATCAAGTCCCAGAAATGCAGTCCTTCCCAGCGCACGTGGTGAAACTGAGATCCAATAGCATGAATAAAAGTTCCTTCAAATTGAGGCAATACGAAAAAAGTGAATAGATGAGTAAACTCGGCAATTAGTAAAAACATGGTTAATCCCCTATAAAAGTCTAGGGATAAAAGCCGACCGTTAGATTTTACTTGTACTTCAGGCATGATTTATTGTTTTGGTTGGTTTAAGATAATAATACAAATTTCTTATATCACTGACTAATGTAATTCATCCTTGCTTCAATAAAATATATTTACCCTATCACTTTAATATGTTTTGTAACAGCTTGCAATAGCAATTAATTTATACGGTGTTATCAGTATTACTTTTGTAGAATTCAATTATCAGTTACGGAAGTTCTTCGCCATGATCCTAATGAATAAAATAGCCCGCATTTAGTATCTTATGATTTTGTTCTTTTGTTCCTGGGACTAGTTTTTGCACAGTTTTTTCATCACCAGTCGTTATGTCGTCTTCACCTCCAAAGATGATTAAGAAGGGTTCATTCCAATGCTTTAAATTCTTCGACTATTGAAGATTCCTAATTGATTCAGGATTATCAAAAATTACCAGGTTCTAGTGCTCAAGACTTTATCAAGGTGGTTCTTGGTCATAGATCCCAATTCGGGATTTCCCTCTAGCCATTTTAGAAAATCTTCTTTAATTTTTTCCGTCCATTGGCCATCGATTTCGCCGCTGGTGTACATCCTCTTCTTGACCGCTTCAAAACCGAATTGGTCTTTTAGGCTCACAAATTCTGCTATGCTGACCACGTGTTCTGCTAGATGTGCGGGAACGAATAACACTCCTTCTTCTTTTGCTATGACCAAATCTCCGGGCATAACCATTACACCGCCTATTCTAATAGGCGTATTAAGACCCATAACGACCATTTCTTCAAGAAAAGAGGGGTGGAAGTCACGGACAAATGCATTAAAACCTTCCAATTGTTTTACCGTCTCCAAATCTCTTGCGCTCCCGTTAAAAATCACCCCTGTACCTGTTCTGGAATATATCGCCGTTGCCAAGGTAGCTCCCATCAATGTACCTGCATCGATTTTTCCGAAGCCATCGGCAACATATACATCCCCTTTTCCTAACATTTCAATGGGCCATGTGTTCGTGTCCCCTTTTCTGCCCTGCTCATTGATACCCCGCTCTTTAATGTTTTTTACCACATCAGGGCGACTGGGCATATACATGGCCGTAAGTGCACGACCAACTATGGGCACTTCGTCATGAACCCTTCTCCAATTACCTTCAAACTGATTGGTATACCCTTGGTTTTTTAGAACTGTCCAAGCATCGTCAATACCAATTCTCTTTGCTCTTTCGATAAGATCATCGGGTATTTTTGGACGCCCGTCATCGAACCGTTCTCCTTTCCATTCCGAGGTCAAAAAAATAAGTTCTTCTTTCGGAATGGTCTGTGAATTGGAAATTCCAATATAGAAAACCCCAAAGAAAATGGAGAATAGCAGCTTTGTATTTATATTCATTTGTATTTAGTTTAAGAAAATATCCCCTGGTTTTGGATATCAAAGTTGAAAATCACATTATATTGATTCGGATCATGCAAATCGATGATATCTAATCCAATGCCGCAATGCAGTCTATTTCTATCAATGAGATACCGGGTACCCCACCATAAACCGCTACTGTGGTACGCACTGGAGGGTTTGCTCCAAAACGCCCTCGATAGACCTCGTTCATTACCTCGAAATCTGCTATGTCAGCCAAGTATACATTAACTTTTAATACTTTTTCCATGGAAGAACCGTTTTTTACCAACTCTTTTTCAAGTTCTTTAAGTGTAAAGTCGGTATGTGTTCTCATGTCTCCCTCAAATTGGGCTCCTTTTCCGGAAACATACAAAGTATTGCCATGTTTCACTGCCCCTGAGAACATTGGTATGTCCTGATCCATTACGATCTCGCCTACTACCTCTTTTCGGGCTACGTCATTTCTTTTCATGGCACTCATGGTCCCTATACCGAGAAGTCCTGCAAGACCCATTCCTATTTTTTTAAAAGATTCCCTTCTGCTTGTTTTGTTTTTCATTTGTTGCATTTTAATTTATATATAACTTATTCATGTTCAATCTCGTCCAGGTTTTGCTTATTGCCATGCCCGTTATAAAGGCGCTCGGTATGACAGCTATGAAACTTGTTTATTTTATGGGTGCAAATTTCAAACATACGGGCGAGCCTACCTTGATTGTTTCCCCTGTCGGGGATAACAGACCTGTTGCCTTATTGCGTTTAAAAACAACGATCTCATCACTACCGCCATTGCCGACCAATAGAAAATTGCCCGTTGGATCGATGGCAAAATTCCTTGGACCTTTGCCCAAGGTAGATTGGCGGCCTACATAATTCAACATCCCTTTTTTATTTATGGCATAGATTACCAATTCATTGATGTTGCCACGCAATGATCCGTAAAGGAACTTGCCGTCTGGTGAAATATGGATATCCGCTGCATCTGCGGGGCCATTGGAATCTTTGGAAACCAAATCCACCGATTGCACGGTCTTCAATCTGCCATTGTCATATTCGAAAAAAGTGACGATACCCATAAGCTCTTGAATGGAATAGGCGAATTTATTGTTGGGGTGAAAAGTAAAGTGGCGGGGGCCACTTCCTTGTTTTACCTGCACATACGCGGGGTCGGATGGCCCTAGTGGATTGGGCTTGGAGACATCAACGTCATATATATGTATTTTATCGGTTCCCAAATCGGGAACGTATAGAAATTTATTGTCCTCGGATAGGACCGATGCATGGACATGTGACCTCTGCTGCTCAGGTGCGGTACTCTTCCCTTCATGACGGATGGATTGGATGGAAGAGCCCAAGGAGCCGTCAAGTCTGATCGGAACGGCGGCCAGGCTGCCACCACTATAATTGCCCACGAAAACATACTTGTTCGCCTTGTCGACCGAAATATAGCAAGGCCCGTTGCCGCCCGAACCAATACTATTGATGTAGTCCAGTTTACCGGTACCCGCATCAAAGGAAAATGCGCTTACACCTCCTTTGCCTCCTCCAATCTCATTAACGGAATAAACATGTTTCCCGTCTTCTGAAACTGTCAAAAAAGATGGGTTCTTTATACCCGTCGCTTCTCCTCTATAGTTGGACTTCCCCGTTTCACTATTGAATTCGTACACATAGATACCATCACTCTTGCCTGCCTTGGTATACGTGCCGATCAAGAGATTATATGAAGTGTCGGTCAAGGTCTGTGCCCGGACCATGGAAATTGTACATAGTAATCCACATAGGATCGAAATAGTCCTTCTTTGTGCCAATCGTAAAAACAAATGCCTCATTGCTATTATTCCTTATGTGCTATTGATCTTATTGATCAGTTGTCATTTTCATTATTCCATCGGTTATTCAAACTTGATGGTTCGGAACTTGTCCAGATCGTGAAAGGATTGTTCTATAGTCGGGGACCAGGACCATCTCACCTCGCTACCGGTATCATAATCACTTCTGTAAAAATTTGCGTTCCATAAGGTACCGTCTTTTGGAGGAACCAAGGATAGGAGTCCTAATGACTTATATGATATAAAGACTTCCGCGCTCCATGAGGTGATCTTTCCGTCCAGTTCTTGTGGTCCTCCCAATACTTCAACTTTATTGAGGGTTCCATACATATTCCTGTCATACTCGTTAAAGGGTATCCAACTTACTCCGTTTTTCGAGTCGGAGATGGTCAAAAGAAGCTGTTTTTCAAACTGGTTCACTTCATATTCAAAATACTTTGTCTCCTGTATGTCCGTTTGAAAAAAAACCTCGAAAACATCACCGTTCCAAATTTTATCCATGTCCTTATAATCCGAAGTGGTAATTTTATCATCCTCGCCTTGAAAGAGGACATATATTCCTTTTTTTGATGCCAAGACTTTAAATTTACTTTTATAGTCAGACCCCTCCGGATCCAATTTGGTAAGGATCGACCATTCGGTCTTATCCCATTCAGGACTATCGCCTTTTCCCGTAATATTAAATTCACTACATCTTTTGACCAATAGTGGTTCCTGGAAATCCTTTGTTAGTCTTAGGGCGCTGCCATATCCAGACTTATCGTTCAATGATTGTGAAAAAGCATAGATAAAAAGTAGATTAGCTAAAACCGCGCCAACCAATATTTTTGTTCTTATCCTACTTTTAGTCATTAATATAACTTTCTAGGTATTGCCTATTTGTTATCTACTAATCGGTTT
Source organism: uncultured Flavobacteriaceae bacterium (assembly GCA_964600075.1). Taxonomy (GTDB): domain Bacteria; phylum Bacteroidota; class Bacteroidia; order Flavobacteriales; family Flavobacteriaceae; genus CAZRIE01. The sequence goes on along the minus strand of CAZRIE010000159.1, from coordinate 1,870 downwards.
CGTATTTCCCCCACTTTTAAAGCACTTACCGGAGATGATTCATTGCCAAACCTTTTGCGGACATAGGTCAGAATCGAGGCAATGCCGTGATCATCGAGGTGTCTATGTCCAGGCATTAATCCGTTATAAGTTTTACCATCTACGACCATCTCATTCTGATAGCCGTTGAGGACAATATCTATAAGAAGATCTTCACTTCCCGTTACCCAATCAGAATTGACCAAGGGCGGGAAGCGATTGTTGTCCCCTTTTCCGTCTCTTTGATGGCACGCCGTGCAATAGGTATTGTACAATACTCTTCCGCTGTAGGTATCCCCTTCCTGTATAAGATCTTTTACGGGATCGGGATCCCTGATATAACTTTGTGTTTCTTTTCGACTTTCCATGGCGGCCAGTTCTTCAGATCCGAAATTGTCTGTCTCTCCTTTGTACATTATTCTCCATATCCTCCCTTGGTTGGATTCACTAATATACAGTGATCCATCGGGCCCGGTTGAAAGTCCCATGGGCCTATAAACTGCATCGCTAGTATTTTTAACAATCTCGACTCCCGCAAAGCCATCGGCAAATACTTCCCATTTACCAGTAGACTGCCCATTTTCATCAAAAGGTGCAAAACAAACTATAAAACCGGACATGGGATAGGGAGCGCGATCCGTTGATCCATGAAAGGCAATAAATGCCCCGTTAGAATACCTCTCGGGGAATTGATCTCCATGATAGAACATCACATCCATAGGGGCCCAATGTCCTGGAAACCCTATAGCAGGCATATCATATTCGCTAGCGTTACCCACAATTTTACCATCTCCGCCATAGCCCGGCTGAAGGACGTTTTTTTTCTGCATATGGTCATAGTAAGCATAGGGCCATCCGTAATTTGAACCGTCGGTTATTTTCATGAGTTTCTCCGAAGGCAATACAGCGGCCTGCCAATCAGTAAATACATCAGGAAAAATGGTATGGAAATTATCTATACCATTGCCTATTGCATAGAGACTTTGATCTTTCGGATTCCATTCCATGCCAACGACACTCCGTATACCTGTAGCAAATTTGTACCCATCTTCTTGAATGAGGCCAATCTTATCGGCATCGAATTGCCATATCCCAGCATGATTTTCCAATTCAGGACAAGGGTCTAAACCCTTTCCCCCGGGGATTCCTACCGGGCCATACTTTTCCATGTCCTGACATGCGTCGGAGGGGCCTCCGAACGGCACATACATATTACCCTTATCATCAAAAGAAACGGGCTTTGTGGTATGCCAATTTCTACCTACATTAGGATTCATATCAGTTAACACAACTTCGGTTTTGCTTGAAGGAACCAATTCGCCCTCTTTCAGTTTAGTTCTGAAGATATGCTTCTTTGTACTGGTATAGAGGTAACCGTTATGTATTGAAACACCCGTAGCTCCTCTACCTTTATCAGTATAATCGCCAAAACGTACTATGCTATCTGCCTTGCCATCATTGTCGATATCACGTATTGCTACAGTTCCCTTGCCATCTCTAGAATTACGTAATTGTGCGTAAATATCACCGCTTTGGCTAACTGCTATATGTCTCGTTTTACCCACACTATCAACAACCACTAGAGCTTCAAAGCCTCCCGGTAGGTAAAGCCCTCCGTTCGCATCATCTGCGGGAGGAAGCAATTTTTCCATTTCCGTGGCACATTGAACAAAAGTCATCAATAAAAGTGCAGCCATGAGCACTTTAAAAATATTTCGTACCGGTTTCCTAAAATCAAAGTTCATATTTAGTCTGCTATTTTGTATTCAATTTTTTTCGAATGCTTTGGAAGCAAGACCGTTTAGGTCCCATACCACCTTTCCGGCCCTTAAGGTAAGTTCGGCCTCTAACT
>CAZRIE010000158.1:0-7359 GCA_964600075.1 uncultured Flavobacteriaceae bacterium | reverse complement strand
GGTGTGAGAGGCGCAGTCCGTTCCTACTTAGGGGCGGACCCGTCTACTCAATTAGTTTTTCGTTTTTACTATTTCAAACTCTTTTTTCTAAGCCAAAATACCTTTTACCACATGCCCATACACATCGGTTAATTTAAAACGTCTGCCTTGGTGCTTGTAGGTTAATCTTTCGTGATCCATTCCCATTAAATGGAGTAGGGTAGCTTGGAAATCATGAACGTGTACAGGGTCTTTTACAATGTTGTAGCCCACCTCGTCGGTTTCTCCGTAAGAGATTCCTGGTTTGATGCCTCCGCCAGCCATCCACATAGAAAAGCAATAGGCGTGGTGATCTCGTCCATAGTCGTCTTCGGTTAATGAACCTTGACAATAGTTGGTTCTTCCAAATTCACCGCCCCAAATAACGAGCGTGTCTTCTAACATACCACGTTGTTTCAAGTCTTTAATTAAAGCAGCAGAAGGCTGATCGATGTCTCTACTTTGCTTTGTTAAATGATCTGGTAAAGAGTTGTGCTGATCCCAACCTTGGTGGTACAATTGAATGAATCGAACATCTTTTTCTGCAAGCCTTCTAGCCAATAAACAATTGGCGGCGTAAGTTCCAGGAATCCTCGACTCTGGACCATACATGTCGAAAATGTAATCTGGTTCTTTGCTGATGTCCATTGTTTCAGGAACAGAAGTTTGCATTCTATACGCCATTTCATATTGCGCCATTCTAGAATATACTTCCGGGTTTCCTTCCTTTTTTAAGTACTCTTCGTTGAGCATTCCAAGACGATCTAACATACCACGTCGGTTCATTTTGGTAATGCCTTCAGGATTGTTTAGAAACAACACAGGGTCTTTTCCACTTCTAAATTGAACCCCTTGATGCAGCGATTGTAAAAATCCGCTTCCCCATAAGTTAGAGGATAAGGGTTGTGCTGCATCAACCCGGCCACTTCCTTTGGATAACAATACCGTAAATGTGGGTAGGTTGTCGTTGTTGCTTCCCAAGCCATACGACAGCCATGAGCCAATACTTGGTCGGCCTGTTAACTGAGAACCAGTTTGAAAAAAGCACATGGCAGGGTCGTGGTTAATGGCATCTGTGTGCATAGATCTTACAATGCATATATCGTCTGCTACTTCTCCCATGTGCGGTAAAAGATCGCTGATCCATGCGCCGCTTTGTCCGTGTTGTTTAAAGTCTACAAACGATTTTACCATTGGTTTGGGTGCCGATGCTGTAAATTCTGTTACCCTTTTACCGCCTAAAATAGAGTCTGGTATTTCTTGACCATGTACATCAACCAGCTTGGGTTTGTAGTCAAACATTTCCAATTGAGATGGTCCACCAGCTTGAAACAAATAGATGACTCTTTTAGCCTTTGGTGCGAAATGGGGAATCAGTTTTTTTATATCGGGAACTTCACCAGCCTTGGGCATGTCAAAAGACGACATCGCCAACCCTGCCAACCCTAAGCCTGCTTTGGTTAAAAAATTCCGACGTGATAAATTAAACAGTTCTTCCATTGTGTATTTAATTTTTTTGTAAACTTTCGCTCAGGTTTATTATAGCGCTGGCTATAATTGAAAAGGCGGCCAATTCATCCACATTAAATTCTTCTGTGTTTTTTATTTCGTTATCCTTTATAAAAGCAGCAGCTCTATCTGGATGCTCTTCAAATTCATTCTTTTCAATCAGAAATAGATCTTGTAAGATTTCCATTTCTTTTGCGTCTGGTTTTCTTGATGTAGCCCAGCGGAAACCATATTCTATACATTGCTCTGTATTGGTGCCGCCATTTTTTATCATCCTTTGTGCTAAGGCTCTAGAAGCAGTTAAAAATTGAGGATCATTCAATAATACGAGTGCCTGAAGTGGCGTATTTGTACTTTGTCTTTTTACGTTGCAGATACCTCGCGGATCGGCATCGAATATGAGCATAGCAGGTGGTGGTGCAATTCGTTTCCAATAGGTGTACAAACTACGTCGATAAAGATCGTCGCCTTTTCCGACCATGTACTTTCGTTGGTAACGTCCTCCAGAGGATACTTGCGTCCATAGTCCTTCGGGCTGAAATGGTTTTACACTCGGTCCACCAACTTTAGAGTTAAGTAAGCCACTTATTTTGAGTGCTTGATCTCTAAGCATTTCGGCCGTTAACCTTTGTTGTCCTCCTCGGCTCAGCCATTTGTTGTCGGAATCAAAAGCAAGACTAGTACTATCTGTTTTTGAAGCTTGTTGGTAGGTGGCAGACATCACCATTGTTTTAAGTATGCTTTTTACATCCCATCCAGATTCCATGAACTCAACTGCTAGCCAATCCAATAAAGCAGGATGGGATGGGAGCGTACCTTGACTTCCAAAATCATCTGGAGTGTCAACAATTCCACGGCCAAAGATCATTTGCCAATAACGATTAACAGCAACTCGAGCCGTTAATGGGTTATCTGCACTAAACAACCATTGAGATAATCCCAATCGATTGGAAGCATACTCATCTCCAAATTCATAAACACGTTCTGGGGTACTTGGCTGTACCTCCAAGCCCGGTGAGTCATACAAACCTCTATCTAATATATAGGTAGGACGAACGGTATCCATATCTTGCATAATCATAATAGGTTTAGTCATCGCTTCCATTTCTTCCCGCCAAACTTTTCTATATGTTTCGTCTTTATCTTGTGTACTTCCGTTGGCATACTCCAAATCAAACTGTTTTTCGATCCACTCTTGCACCTCATTTATTTCTTCTTTCGACATTTCCATATAGGGCTCGGGAACGCCTTGAAACGCTTTGGTAACTCCTTTTTCTGGCACTTGATTAAAAAAGGCGAAGAGCTCAAAATAGTTTTTTTGTGAAATGGGGTCGTATTTGTGATCGTGACATTGCGCGCACTCTGTAGTTAATCCTAAGAATGCTTTCCCAAAAGTATTGGCTCGGTCAATGACATATGAAACTCTGAATTCTTCATCAATAGACCCACATTCTTGAGTTGTTCTATGATTTCTATTAAATGCTGTTGCTAATTTTTGTTCGTAGGTTGGATCGGTAAATAAGTCACCAGCCAATTGCCAAGTAACAAATTCATTGTATCCCCTGTTATTATTAAATGCTTTGATTACCCAATCTCGCCAAGGCCATGCATTCCTCTCGTGGTCGTGGTGAATTCCATTTGTTTCAGCGTAACGCGCTACATCCATCCATTCAGTTGCCAATCGTTCGCCGTAGCCTTCCGAAGCCAATAATTGATCCACTATTTTTTCAAAAGCGTTGCTAGAATGATCTGCTAAGAAGGCATCCAAATTTTCGGGGCTTGGTGGGAGACCCGTTAAATCAAAACTTACTTTCCGCAATAACTTTTCTCTACTCGACTTATCAGATGGGCTTTTTTTCAACACTTCTAGTTGCTTCAACACAAAGTTGTCGATGGGGTTTTGAGGCCAGTCTGCTTGTTGAACTTTAGGGAGTTTAGATTTTTCTGGTTTGAGATAAGACCAATGCGTTTTCCATTCTGCACCTTGTTCAATCCATTTTTTAATCAAGGCGATTTCGTATTCAGACAAACTTAAATTAGATTCAGGAGGAGGCATTTTTAGTTCTGGATCTTCATTGGAAATCCTTTTGTATACTTCGCTTTTATCTGTATTCCTAGGCTTGATTACATAATGATCTTGAAGCGTGTCTAACAACATGAATGCAAATGCCTCTTCATCTAATCGTACACCTGCTTTTCTTGTTCCTTTATCTGGACCATGGCATAGAAAACATCTGTCGGACAGAATTGGTTTGATGTGAAAGTTGAAGTCTACCTTTTCTGGTAATTCAACTTTTAAAGAGGCCGAATCATCGCTTGCACACCCTGTAATTAGAAAGAGTGAGATGACGAAGAGTTGAATAATTCTATTGTTCATCTGCTAGCGTGTCTTCTGATTTTTTAATGCTTCCACCAATGATTTTCATGTTAGGGAATTCTGTTCTTGATTTTTCAATTCCTTCTTCGCTCACTTTAGTTTGCCATAAGTACAACCGTTTTAAAGCAGGAAGTTGTTTGATCGATTTAAGCACTTCATCACTGATTTCTGTACCATATAAATTAAGGACTTCAAGATGAGTTAAATTGACCAACAATTCAATTCCTGCATTGGAAATAGGGTTGTTGTTCAATTCTAAGGTAGTGAGGTTGGTGAGTTGAGCAATGGTTTTCATCATGCTATCATTTATAGATTGTTCCCTTAGGTTTAACCAAGTAATTTGCTCCTTGGCCGTTAACAACGTTTTAATTTGCTCTGAACTAACTTGCTTCGCAGCAGATTGTACCTGAATATAATTATGAATGTTCGACAATAGTTTGGCGTCAAATCCGGCGTTTGCTAATTGTGTAAAATTGTCTTCTGATAAAAGCGCTACTTCGGTTTGATCGAAGTAGGGTACGGCCTTAGTCCCTATTCCAAGGTCTCTTGATAAAAGCATTTCAATCTCGAAAGGGACTTCTGATTCGGTGAGGTGTGTTTCTGCGGAAGCTCCTGTTTCTATCCACCATTGAAGCAATTTAATTTCTGCATAAGTCAGAGGTTCGCCTTTGGGTGGCATGAATTTCTTGCTGCTTTGAGGCAATGTAGTTCTGATAAATAAATTGCTCTCACTCGGATTTCCTCCAACTATTGCATGATCATCTTCTCCACCTTTTTCGATGTCTTCTATACTGGTAAGAATCAATCCGCCTTTAGATTTGGTTTTGTTGTGGCAACCAGCGCACTTGTTCACTAGAATAGGTTGTACCAAATGTTGGAATACCAAAATAGAATCTGGATTAGTGGGGATACTTGCCAAGTTATTGCGATTCGAATTCATGCCAGCCATATTCTGAACAAACTCTGGAGCGTAGGCTAGTAGGTAGTCGCTGCCATGCGTTAGGTTGCCACCAAGGTGACCAATAAATGAAACCATTACAACCAATGCACCGATAATAACAGACGATGAGTTCTTTGGCAATTTGATATATTCAGCTTTTGCTGCCCATCCGAAAAGTGCAAATATGCCCAAGCCTATTCCCAACCATTGGTGCCAAAAAAGTGTTTGTTCGTCGTAGCCGCCACCCGAAGAAAGCAAGTAGCCAATTAATGCAGAAAAGGCTGCACTAATTCCTCCGTAGAAAAGTGAAATGGAAATGGCTGAATCTAGTTTGCCGAATTTATCCTTGTACCGTTGATTTAGTACTTCTAAAATGGCAGCCAATAATATAAAACCAATTGGAAGGTGCACTACCAAAGGATGAAAACGGCCAATGAATAATTCGAAGTCCACTTAAATATTGTTTGATGTTAACTTCAACAGAGGCGGTATTTTACTCTAAATACAGACGTTGAATTTACTCAGTCAGTATACAAAAAACTATTCAACTAACTGTACTGTTAATTGAAAGGAGGGGAAGCGAGATGATTTGTTGTAGGGGAATGAAAACTAACGGTCTCGGCTATGGCAAGTAGGGCGGTCGGCACGCACTGGCCTTTCCGCCTGGCGATAGCCAAAGCTTTTGCATTTTGTGATTACCTTTGTTTTCTTAATAGTCAAATCAGAAGATTTGGCGGTGTCAGAAAACACGCCAAGACCAATGGGTATAGTATTTTCCGGACTATTTGCTATAACCACATTGTTAGTATTAGTGGTTTCTGCTCAGTTTGGCACGCTGCCCCTGCGTTCTGTTTTATTTTTAATAACCTACCCGAGTAAAAACTCCGATTTAGTTTGGTTTTACAGCTCCAATTTACAGATAAAATTCCATCTGTTTTTAGCCCAACGGAGTGGAAATTCCGTTCATCTTGTCCACTATTCCAACCATTCGGCACTTTGCCAAAAATAGTACAAATCGTACTGTAAAACATAAACAAAATTGGGGCAAAATGAGCATTAGGCAGAATCTCTACGATTGAATAATATTTTCATCAACTATAAATTCATTTTAAGTTTAACAATACTCCGTTTAAATTATCTTTAACTATGAGTTCAATTCTTGATATTAATAAAACAAAAACTTTACTCTAGTAATGAAAAAAATAATAATTACTTTTTTACTCCTGACTTTTTGTTGTGTCTCATTTGCCCAAAATCCGGCTTCAGCAATAAAAGATACCACTCTTTCGATGCCAGAAAAGACATTCGAAGTGCTCTGGCAGACATTTGAAGATAATTATGCATTTTTCGAGCTTAGGAATATCGATTGGGTATCTACTTATAAAAAATACAGACCCAAGGTTGATGCTAAAACAAAAGAGGATAGTCTTTTCTCTATTCTTTCCCAGATGGTCGCTCCTTTTTATGATGACCACATAAACCTGATAATTCCGGGCATAAAAGAATTTACCGCTGAAAAACCTTCTACTTTTTTGAAAGAATTCCCCGAAGAATCCTCAAGGGACTCTTTATGGAACGCAGTTAATAAAACCCTTTATAAATTTGGATTCGAGACCATAAAGTCCATTGGACCCGAATACAGGGGGAAACAGCTATTTTATTATTCAAAATCCAAGGACTATGGTTATATCAGAATAGGCAGATGTTTTGTTGATGCCACTTATGATGATACCCTAGAAGATGTTGCATTGGCGAGTAAACTGTTCGATTCGGTATTGCAAAAGATGAATAACACCAAAGCGATTATACTTGACTTACGCACAAATATTGGTGGTGACGATGAGTTCGCTTATGCCATAGCAGGTCGTTTCGTTAAAGAAAAAATACTGGGGCATTCCAAACAAACAAGAATTACAGGTACCGAAGAATACACACCGTTGGATAAATGGTATATAACACCCCAAAAAAGTAATCCCTACACCAAACCCTTAGTCGTTCTAACCAATGACCAGACTGCTAGTGCGGGAGATGTTTTTGCCATGATTATGAGGGAATTACAACAAGCTACCATAATAGGAGACAAGACGTTAGGTATTTATTCAGATATGTATGGTTTTGAATTGCCAAATGGTTGGTTGGTATCACTTTCAAATCAACGTTATTATTCAGCCGATATGAAAAGCTACGAAGGCATTGGAACCCCTGTCGATATTCAGGTAAGAAACACAAAAAATGATCTGATTGAAATGTCGGATCCCTTTGTTATAAAAGCTATGGAAGTCTTAAAAAAATAAGGCAGCATTTTCAGGAACCAAATTAAATTGAAATAATCGAAAAGAAGATTTGCCCTATTTTTGGTTTAAGTTCCCCATTCCATATGAGTGAGAATTCTAGCGTAATGATTTTCAATTCCCGCTGAGCTTAAAACCTGAGTTCGATTAATAATATTTGATTATTATTCACCAAAAAAGATAGATTTTCAGTAAATTAAAGTGTTGAAATTCAATTCATTAAT
>CAZRIE010000157.1:0-7774 GCA_964600075.1 uncultured Flavobacteriaceae bacterium | reverse complement strand
TTAATTGCTATGCAAGCCCACCTCAATAAAATTCTTGGAGAAGGTCTCACTTACGACGACGTACTCCTTGTTCCGGCCTTTTCAGAAGTACTTCCCAGAGAAGTCAACATTCAGTCAAAATTCACTAGAAATATTACCATAAACGTGCCCGTTGTTTCCGCAGCGATGGATACGGTAACCGAATCGCAAATGGCAATCGCTATTGCGCAAGAAGGTGGTATCGGGGTGTTGCATAAAAATATGAGCATTCAACAGCAGGCGGTCAAGGTGCGCAAGGTAAAGCGCGCCGAAAGTGGTATGATTCTAGATCCGGTCACTTTGCCCCGAGATTCCTTAGTACGAGATGCTAAGGCCAACATGAAAGAATTCAGTATAGGCGGCATTCCAATCGTTGATGATAATGGTAAATTGATCGGTATTGTTACCAACCGCGACCTACGTTTTGAAAAGAACAATGACCGTCCCATTTCAGAAGTAATGACTACTAAGAATTTGGTGACGGTAGGAGAGGGCACTTCCTTGGGCCAGGCAGAAGATATTCTTCAAGAAAACAAAATCGAAAAACTACCGGTGGTGGACAAGAACTATAAGCTTGTTGGGCTTATCACGTTTAGGGACATTACAAAACTTACCCAAAAACCGATGGCCAACAAAGACACCTACGGTCGTTTACGGGTTGCCGCAGCTATAGGTGTTACTCCAGATGCTGTAGATAGAACAGAGGCCTTGGTCAATGCCGGAGTCGATGCAATAGTGATCGATACCGCTCACGGACATACGAGGGGCGTTGTAACTGTTTTAAAAGAGGTGAAAAAGAATTTTCCTGGTCTAGAAGTTATCGTGGGCAATATCGCTACTGGCGAAGCGGCCAAGTATTTGGTCGAAGCAGGTGCCGATGGGGTCAAGGTCGGGATAGGACCGGGCTCGATATGTACAACACGCGTTGTGGCGGGTGTCGGTTTTCCACAATTCTCCGCGGTTTTGGAGGTTGCCGCCGCAATCAAAGGCAGTGGTGTTCCGGTAATAGCCGATGGCGGAATTCGCTATACGGGTGATATTCCCAAAGCGATTGCAGCTGGGGCAGATACTGTAATGTTAGGCTCTTTATTGGCAGGAACAAAAGAGTCCCCTGGAGAAACAATTATTTACGAAGGGCGAAAATTCAAATCGTATCGCGGCATGGGTTCTGTGGAGGCTATGAGAGAGGGCAGTAAAGATCGTTACTTTCAAGATGTCGAAGACGATATCAAAAAATTGGTTCCCGAAGGTATTGTAGGCCGGGTTCCGTATAAAGGCGAACTTTATGAGAGTATCCATCAGTTTGTTGGCGGTCTTCGTGCGGGCATGGGTTACTGTGGTGCGAAGGATATTGCCACCCTAAAAGAGTCAGGAAGATTTGTAAAGATTACTGCAAGCGGAATCAACGAAAGCCATCCTCACGATGTAACCATTACTAAGGAGTCTCCGAATTACAGTAGGTAATATGGGTATGCGCGTCGATTGATCCAGAATTGGGCATGTTCGCCTTCAAGTCCATGGATTTCCGTTTTTCAGGAATAAATATACCGTTTTGGTGCACACTTTAACGATGCGATTGCAAGATGAAGGTTACAGCGTTTTCTACCACGTAATCTTTACCTTCCATTAGTTTTCAAAAATACAGCGCTTTGCTTTGGGCAATCAACAAGTGCATTTGCACAAAAAATGCAATGAAAATAATCAGGGTTGTTCTACATATCGCTATCATAGTAAGGCTATTTTGTATATGAATTCCTAATTGGTCGATACTCCGGTCTACGGTATAATTTTGTGGATTACTTGATTTCGTTTTAAATCATCTGAAGCCTGCAGTAATTTTTTTAGAAGTGCAGGATTCAAATCGGGGTTGGCGGCCAGATATTCCTCCAGAATCTGATAGGCATCCGCGGAAGTATATTTACCGATTGTACCGTTCAACCAACCTTTTGGAAAAAAGATATCGCCCGTACGCTGAATTTCACCCAATAGTTCTAAGCTTGCTTTTAGGTGTTTGATGGCATCATCTTGTCGTGTTGGATGATTGATAAAACCAAGGGCGTCCAATACCCATGCTTCTTTTTCCCTGTTCTTCTCATCTTTTAGAGATTCAAAAAAACTATCGCGCACAGTTACATCTGTGGAAAGGGCGGGCAATAGAAATTCGAACCTTTTGAGTTTATCAGGATTGCTGATGCCGTTTTTAGTCTTGACAAGAATTGCTGCTTGATTTTGATGTCCGTAGAGACTGAGAATCATGGCCATTTCGGTATAATCATCTTCGTTGAGCTTGAGCCCGGGGATTACGGTCTCCTTATTCCAGATACGGTACAATTGCGCTTTTCCCGAATCGGAATAGGCAACGGAGCGAAAAGTTTGGAATAGGATTTTTTTGATATCCGACGGCAAATCGGATTGTAACTGCGCCAGCAATTGTTTTTCCAAGGATGAAAGAATAGCGGTTCGCTGGGTTTCGGTAAGGTAGTTCCAGAATATGGAACGCATGTAGCGGGAAACAAGTTCGGCCAAAAGTGTATTCCTTTCCGATGACAACCCTTTTCGATACAGGTCAAAAATGGGTATTATGGGAATAGTTCCGTTCAGTGCATTTTCATAGCCGTTGATATAGGCATATCCCCTAGTAACAGCATCGTCCATGTCGGCAATGTCATCGATTGCCGTAGTATCGAAAGGAAAAACGCCATAACCCATACCGTTGGTATTATAAATAACTGTTTTTGGCCTACGTAGGCCGATTACCTCTTTAAGATTTATTTTTTCGTTCTTGCTATGTACCGAAATTGTTTGTAAGGTATCGGGATACATCAGGGTGATATCAAAAGTTTGCGGCCATATGCCTTCCCCTTTATTCTCGGCTTTTTGGAGGATTTCAAAGGACTGAATCTTATCGCTCGCGTCATATGTAATCCGATCGGAAAACAATGGCCTTCCGGATTGATTTACCCAAACTTTGCTCCATTCTTCTAGATCAGTAGTGGTTTTCTGGTCCAGTATGGTGATAAGGTCGTTCCATTTGGCATTACCGTTCGCAAAGGCCTTAATATATTCCCGTAGTCCTTGTTGAAAAGCTTTTCTCCCCATAACGACCTCTAATTGTCGCATCATAATTGGGGCCTTGTTATAGATGATACTTCCGTAGAGCGACCCGGCATTGTTCAAGTTTTTAAGTTCCTGACGGATAGGGTTGGTGCCTATGGTGCGGTCTTCACCATAGGCCCTCGGATAATGAGTGGTCATAAAAGCAAGCTTATGATCGATGTTCGGAAAGGCGGGATTCACAATTTTGTCCGCCATAAAATTCGCAAATACCTCTTTCATCCATACATCGTTGAACCAATCCATGGTAACCAAATCTCCGAACCACATATGGGCCGTTTCGTGCGCAATCAGTTTGGCCCTGCGTAATTTCTGGTTTTCAGTGGCACTTTGATCCAAGAACAAGGCATTTTCCCGATATTGAATGGCGCCCACATGTTCCATGCCTCCGTACTGGAATCCGGGAATAGTGGCAAAATCTAATTTTTGAAAGGGAAATTTATAGGCTGTATAATCTTCTAAAAACGATACCGCTTGTCGATGTAAACGAAAAATGGTGTCCGTGCTGTATGCAATCTTTTCAGTATCGTTCTCCCGATAAATTAGGGTCATATTAGTTTGTCCTTGATTCTGTGTCACGCTTTCGAACATTCCTGCTACAAAAGAGAACAGATAAGTGCTCATTTTATCGGTGGCACCAAAGTAGTGTGTCACGAAATCCCCTTCGGTAGACCGATTTTCTTCGACCGCCCCGCAGAGTACGTACCAGTTTTCCGGTGCCGTAATGGTGAGGTTGTAATTTGCCTTGATGTTCGGCTGGTCAAAACATGGGAACAGGGTTCTCGCACGATCAGGCACCAGTAGCGTATAGAGGAATTCATCATTGCGGTTAAGAGATAACTCTCCGGCCAAAAAATCGATTTCAATCCGGTTTTTGCCCAATTGTAAGTTCTTGGAAGAAATGATGATATGTTCCTGTTCGTGCCGTATCGGCATTTTTTTTCCGTTGGAAGAGATTGAAAGAATGTTTTCTGTATGCTCCTTAAAATCTAGGTATAAAGGTTTTTCTAAGTTTTTGATTTCTAGTTCAAGCTTTAGTTTAGCGGAAATCGGTGTTTCTTTTTTTTTTGGAATTGAAAAATACAGGGTATAGACCACATTGGAAACCTGTTCGCTACGATATTCTGCCAACACTAGCGGAACGCCCGATTCTAGAAGAGAGGTGCCTGAGCTGGATTCTCTACAGGAGAGCAGAGACAGGCATGCAAGAAGAAAAAGGGCAACGTTTTTCATCTATTATCACGTAATCGTTTCGGGTCTTATTGGCCGTAGTGGTATTTCGTGAAAATTAAGTAAAACGAGCGATGCCTGCAAACTATTCGTAAAGGCTATAGAAATCTTTGGTAGAGGTTACTTGCTTTCATTCTCTTCGTAGGCTTTCCAATCCTTCTCCTTGTAAATATTATCCCCAAAATACCTGGCGATATTCAAAAAAGGCTTTGGTTTTTGGTAACCGGGTACCGGTGAGAGCATATTCATTTCCTCATCCAAAAAAATAGTAGTTGGGTAGCTTAAGCGGCCTTGAAGCAGGGCTGAGGCAAACTCGTGGTAACCATTTCTTCCAGAGGGTACAAACTTATATGTTTTTCCTTTGAACTCGATAGGTTCCTTGCCCTCTCCGTCTAACTTCACCATATAAAAGTTTTCAGCCATATAGGCGGCTACTTTTGGGTTTTGAAAGGTGTCTTTGTCCATTTTTTTACACCATCCACACCAATCAGTGTACACATCGATAAATATTTTTTTCGGATTTTTTTCGGTCGTGGCCAGTTTAGCAGCTTCGTCGAAGGTCAGCCATTTGACTTCTTGGGCATTGGCAGCCAAGGTAGTCACTGCTAGAAATAGAAACAGTGCGACTTTGGAAAACTGTAAAGAAAATCCTTTCATCTCGATTTTTTATGATTAGTCCAACAACTATACCAAAGCTAACGAAAATGTAACGGGTTTATTTTACTACCGCTTTTTCCTTTTTGGCTAAATAAAGATCTTTGACATCTACCTGATGTTTGATGAGGTCGTCAAAAGATTCTCGCTCCCGAATCAAGATTGCCTTACCCTCATGCCAAAGTACTTCTGGTGGTCGAAATCTAGAGTTGTAGTTACTGGCCATGGTGAAGCAATAGGCACCAGTATTTTTGAAACAAAGTATATCTCCTTCTGAAATTTCGTTGATACGTTTATTGCTGGCGAACGTATCGGTTTCGCAAATATAGCCGACCACTGAATAATAGCGCTCCCTGCCCTCGGGGTTTGATATGTTGATAATTTGGTGGGTGGCCCCATAGAACATTGGGCGGATCAGATGGTTAAAACCTGAATCTATGCTTGCAAATACGGTAGATGTAGTTTGTTTTACGACGTTCACTTTTGCGAGAAAATTGCCCGCTTCGCTTACCAAAAATTTGCCAGGCTCAAAGGCTAACGTCAATTCTTTGCCATATTCCTTGCAGAAATCATTGAATCGAGATCCTAATTTTTTGCCGAGTTCTTCAACATTGGTCTCGATATCACCTTCTTTATAAGGTACCTTGAAACCGCTACCGAAATCGATAAAATCAAGATTTTTGAAATTCTTGGCAGTTTCAAAGAGTATTTCAGAGGCATAAAGAAAGACATCGATGTCTAAAATATCACTACCGGTATGCATATGTATACCATTGATATTCATCTTTGTTAATTCGACGATTCGCAATAAGTGCGGAATTTGATGAATGCTGATACCGAATTTTGAATCGATATGACCTACCGAAATCTTGGAATTCCCACCTGCCATTACATGCGGATTGATACGAACGCATACAGGAATGTCAGGATGATTGTCGCCAAACTGTTCCAAGATAGAAAGGTTATCGATATTTATGCGAACGCCCAATTTTCCGGCCTCCTCGATTTCCTCCAGTGAAACTCCGTTCGGAGTGAAAATTATCGATTCTGGTTTGAATCCGGCAAGTAGCCCCAATTGAACCTCTTGAATCGAAACCGTATCAAGGCCGCTGCCTAAACTGTTCATTAGTTTGAGTATGGCAATATTCGATAGCGCCTTTGCAGCATAGTTGAGTTTTAATTTTTTAACGCCAGCAAAAGCGTTGGTCAAGCGTTGAAACTGAGAGATTATTTTACCTGAGTCATAAACGTAAACAGGGTCTCCATAAGTTTTTGCAATCTTCAGCAAATCGATAGGATTCATATTTCTTTGTCTTTGCGGCAAATCTAATGTCTTAAGTCGATATGGGCAAAAAATCTACTACATATAAAAAAATACAACAAAATGTTATTTTTATAACAAATGAAAGCTTTCTTTAAAATTTGCCAGTTGTTTTTTGCGTTGTATTTTTGGATATTAGATTTGTCCAAGAAGTTTTACTACAAGCAACAACTAAATAATACCGCATGAAATTGCCCCTTTTTCCATTACAGTCCATATTTTTCCCTGGTGAGACTGTACCGCTTCACATATTTGAAGATCGGTATAAAGAATTGATACAAGACTGCAGAAAAGAGGCCATTACCTTCGGAATTCCTGTATATATCAATAATAATGTGGCTTACGGTACCGAAGTTCAATTGGTCGAAATCGTGAACACCTATGGTGAAGGTGAGATGGATGTTACCTGTGTCGCACGCCAAGTTTTCCGAATCCTAAGTTTTGATAATAAAATGGAGGGCAAACTTTATGCCGGTGGAGTTATCGAATTTTTGGATAATGTCAATGATGCCGACCCGTCGTTAAAACTTGAGGTGCTTGATAAGATACATGAGCTCTATGAATTAATGGCTGTGCCGTTTGCACCTTTGCCTTTAGAAAAATTCAATAGCTATGTACTTGCGCATAAAATGGGTCTTTCGTTTGAGCAAGAATATCAATTGCTGCAAATGGCAAAAGAGAGTGAGCGGTTAACGTTTATAAAAGCTCACCTGCTTTCTACGATTACTGTTTTGGCCGAAGTAGACCGTACAAAGAAGACCATAAAAATGAACGGCGACTTCAAAAATTTCGATCCGTTAGATTTTGAAGACTTTAAAATCTAATTAAAAGTTTGCAGTTGCAGTCAGGGGTTTATAGTCTGGAGTAATAAAAACGGTTAACCCTTAAAAATTTTTGATTTTCAACTTTTTACTACCATCCGTTACTGGCTGCTGCCAACTATTTTCCTATTTTTACCAACAAACATAAATACACCCTTAACATATGAATCTTCACGAGTACCAAGGAAAGGAAATTTTGGCCACTTTCGGTGTGCGCATTCAGCGTGGAATAGTTGCCCATAATGCAAAGGAAGCTGTTGAAGCAGCAAAACATTTGACTGCGGAGACCGGCACCGGATGGCATGTCATCAAGGCCCAGGTACACGCCGGGGGAAGAGGTAAAGGCGGAGGTGTAAAGTTGGCTAAGAACTTAAAGGAAGTTGAGGAAATTGCTGGTAATATGATTGGTATGAACCTGATTACGCCCCAAACTTCAGCTGAAGGAAAAAAAGTACACCAAGTATTGGTAGCTGAAGATGTATATTACCCAGGTGATAGCGAGACAAGCGAATTTTATATGTCCGTTTTGTTGAATAGAGGTACGAGTCGAAATATGATTATGTATTCTACCGAAGGAGGAATGGATATTGAAGAGGTCGCTGACAAGACTCCACAT
>CAZRIE010000156.1:0-7797 GCA_964600075.1 uncultured Flavobacteriaceae bacterium | reverse complement strand
TCATTGGTTCTTTGACGATACTTTGTAGCGCATCCAAAAAATTATTTTGTCTTTTGTAGGTCAAAGTGTTTGTCCCGAATGCTTTTCTAGCGTGTTTGACTTCTGTATCGGATAAGCCTTTAATTCCAAAATTTGCTACGGCCATTATTTAGTTGCTTTACATCAAAAATAGACTCAAAAAATGACTGTACGACTGATGTGTGTCATTTTATCAGGTAGTGCTTAGGTTAACTATCGAATAGAAAATATACCATCTTGATTTCGAATAAAATGACCTTCATCATGTTTTATATTTTCAAATCAGATTAATGACCAATATCATGTTTAGTCTTGGGAAGCGATGATACATTTGACGAAAAACACTACATTAAATCCTTTAGAACAGAAACAATCGGAAAATTCCATTGCTAAAATTTGCTTTTACCTAGCCGTCGCAGATAGCCGATTAAGTTATGAGAGAAGGAGTACTTGGTTGGTCTAAGATGTGACATGTAGCAAAGTGATAGTTAAGAACTGAGGTTGGAGTAGGTTGGTGCTACTCCTCAACTATTTTATGCATAAAACCTTTGTGAATTGGACGTTTAATTCAAAGGTTGTCATCACCAGTCTTTTTTCATGTAGCTTTCACCTGTCGAATAGCAGAACTCTGTGCTGAATTTATACAAAATTAATAGCCTAATGCAGTACCGGAAATACAAAAAATGGATGCTAAGGAGATAGTATAAAGCGCTATTTTAAGAGAAGAAGATATTAATTTATGAAACAACAACTTACAGATACTATAATGTACAAAGCCATATTTGATTTGGCACTGGCTGGTTTTTTCGTGGTTGATGATAACGGTTTTATCCTTAAGGCTAATCCGGCGGGCGAGCACATGTTTGGTTATGAAGCTGGGGAGTTGCTCAACAATAAAATAGAGGTTATTTTTCCAAAAGGATATAAAAAGGAGTATAATACCCTGCTGAAGAAATCGGTTTCGGAACCAGAACAAATTTTGACCTGCAGAAAAGATGGCACAACCTTTATGACCGATATTGTCATAGGCCTAGTAGTCATCGAAGGCATTACCGTAAATACAGTTTACTGTAAAGCTTCGGACACCTCGGTCCTTGAAAGTGATAGAAAACTTCGCACGTTAGTGGACAACGCATCTGGTATTGTGTATCGCTGCAAGAATGATAGGGATTGGACCATTGAATACATCAGCGAAGAATGTGAGCGTATAACGGGCTATAGTTCTCAAGAGTTTTTGCAAGGAAAGGTGCATTTTTCACATATCACTTCTAAAGAAGACCATGATAAAGTTCGAGATAAAACCCAAGAGGCGCTTCGTAAAAAAGAGCCTTTTGATCTGAGCTATTGCATCAAGGACAAAACTGGAAATAAAAAATATTTAAATGAATTGGGTAGGGGTATTTTTGATACCAATGGAGACTTACAATGCTTGGAGGGTTTTATAACCGATATCACAGATCAAAAAGAAACGGAGTACGCATTAAAAAAGGAAAAAGAAACCCTCAGCCATTACCTAAATGTAGCATCTTCGATTTTTTTGATTATTAATTCCGACCATACTATTGAACTAATTAACAGGAAAGGGTGCGAAGTACTTGGTTATAGGCATCATGAAATTATAGGAAAGAATTGGTTCCATAGCTGTATTCCAAAAAAGGATAAAAAGGAACTTATGGCCTTATTCGACCATACGATTAAAGGTGCAATTGAGCCGCCAGATATGTATGAAAATTGGGTCGTTGCTAAGGGAAACAAGAGAAAATTGATACAGTGGCGAAATGCACTTTTGAAAGATGAAAGTGGTATGGTAACGGGTGTGATAAGTTCAGGCGTAGACGTGACCGAACAAGTGATCGCAGAACAAAAATTACGGGACAGTGAGGAAAAAAATAGAGCTATTTTAAGTGCGTTACCCGACGTAATGGCCATACATGATAGCTATGGTTATGTTATTGAAATTAGCTCACCCAACGAACCGTATGTTACCCGTCCAAAAGAAGAATTGAAGGATGAAAAAATAAACAATTTGTTTTCGAAAGAAATAGGGGGAAAACTAAGAACTATTTTTTCAAAGGTACTGCGTACGCAACAGATGGAAACGATTGAAGTGAGTGCTTCGGTGATAAACGGAATGGTTGATTATGAATGTAGAATCGTACCGTTAAGCAAAAACCGCATTTTAACCATTTGCCGAAATATTTCAGAAACAAAAGCAATTCAAAACACTTTAAATCTCAGGAATAGGGCTTTGGAAGCAGCAGGAAATGGTATCATCATTGCCGACGCGCAACAGCATGGTTTACCGATAATATATAGTAATAGTGCCTTTACTCGAATGTCGGGTTACGGACAGAGCGAGATTCTAGGAAGAAACTGTCGCTTTTTGCAGAACGATGACCGTGACCAAGAGGAAATAAAAACCTTAGCCATTGCTATTCAAAAAGGCGATCCCTGCCGTGTTACCCTTAGGAATTATCGAAAAGATGGCTCCCTATTTTGGAATGAATTGACCATTACGCCGCTATATGATGAAGACCAACAATTGACTCATTTTATTGGGGTACAGAACGATGTTACCGAAATTCAAAATACGAAAAAGCAGTTGCAAGCTTATGCCGATAAATTGGAAACCAAGGTAGTAGAACGTACCAAGGAAATTGAAGCAACCGTTCAAAAATTGGTCGAGACCAATCTTAATCTTGAAGATCAGGTACAGGTAACCAAACTCGCAGAAAAAAAAGCACAACGGAGTCAAGACCAGTTTGCTGCAATTGCCAAAAACTTCCCAAAAGGTCTTATTGTTGTATTCAACACAGATTTTGAACTCGTGTTTGTTGAAGGTGCAGAACTCAAACAGGTCAACTTGAAAAAAATCGATTTTGAGGGAAAGCATGTGGACGACATCCCAATTTTTTCTGAAAGACAAAGTAAAAGAATCAAGGAAGATGTCCTAAAAACGACTCAGGGTCAAAGTCTATCCTTCGAGGTAGAATTTCAGCATAATAATTACGCCGTTAATTCTGCCCCAATGCGATCGGATATTGATGATATTGACTTGGCACTATTCGTTTACAGTAACATTACCGAACAAAAAAGGATACAGGAAGAACTGGCCAAGGCACTTAAGGCTGAGCAGGAACTCAACGAGCTTAAATCCCGTTTTATATCTATGGCTTCCCACGAGTTTCGTACTCCTTTGAGTGCTATTCTTTCTTCGGCTATCCTTATCGGAAAGCAGAATGAACCAGGTAAAGAGGAACGACGTGAAAAACACGTGGCACGTATACGCACACATGTGAAGCACTTAGTGGTCATCCTCAACGATTTTCTGTCGCTGAGCAAGTTGGAAGAAGGCATGGTACAGGCCAATCCCCAAAATTTCGAATTGATTCAGTTTTGCAAAATACTTGTAGATGAAATGGAATCGACTAAAAAAGACGGGCAGACCATTCAATTTAAATATGCAGCGGTAGAAATAGAAGTTTTTCTCGATTCAAAACTGTTGAGCCATATCCTGATTAATCTCATCTCAAACGCCCTAAAGTATTCAAATGATGGACAGGAAGTTGTTCTGCAGCTAAAGCAGGAGGGCAAAATGGTAGTTTTTAATATAACGGATAAGGGAATCGGGATTCCCGAACAGGAACAGGAAAATCTGTTTGATCGTTTCTTTCGGGCAACTAACGCAACAAATATAGAGGGTACTGGTCTTGGGTTAAATATTGTAAAACAATATGCCGAACTAATGCAAGGTTCGGTCAGCTTTGAAAGTAAAAAAGGTAAGGGAAGCACCTTTATGGTGCAACTTCCCATAAATTTATAGGAACATGAAAAAAATACTGATTATTGAAGACAATGAAGCTGTACGTGAAAATACGGCAGAAATACTGGCCTTAGAAAATTATGAAGTGATTACCGCCAAGAATGGTAAAATTGGAGTAGAAAAAGCCAAAGAATGTTTACCTGATTTAGTGGTCTGCGACATCATGATGCCAAATATGGACGGATACGAGGTTTTACGATTGTTAGGTAAGGATCATAGTACCGCCAGCACTCCCTTTATTTTTCTAACGGCAAAAATTGATAGGGCAGATATGCGAATGGGTATGAACCTTGGTGCCGATGATTATTTGACCAAGCCATTTGAGGAAAACGAATTGTTAGAGGCTATTGCATGCAGACTACAAAAGCACGAGAGTTTAAAAAAAGAAATTGTAAAAAATGTAGAAGGTATCAATACATTTTTTGAAGAAGCTTCTGAATATATTGATTTGGAAGGCCTTTCCAAAAACCATAGTCTGAGGTCCTATGAAAAAAAGGAAATTATCTTTTGGGAAGGAGATAATGCACATTCGCTCTATTTTATTGAAAGTGGAACCATAAAAACCTATAAAGGCACTGAGTCCGGAAAGGAATTGGTCACAGGGCTTTATGGTGCTGGCGACTTTATTGGTCAATTATCGTTGTTAAACGCGGCTGGTGCATATGTAGAGAATGCCGTTGTTTTGGAGGATGCGGAACTTAGTGCCATACCAAAAAAAGATTTCCTTAAATTGTTGTACGGGAACCATATGGTCTCCCAAAAATTTATAAGGATGATTTCCAATAACTTAATTGACATACAGACACATCTGGTAGATATGGCATTTGCCTCAGTTCGGCAGCGTGCGGCTAAGGCTCTTTTGGAACTCTACGAAAAGGGAATTATCAAAGACAAACCAAATGGTGGGATGTCAATTCCCCGGGAAGATTTTGCAGGTATGATTGGTACAGCTACCGAAACGGCCATTCGTACCCTTTCAGATTTTAAGGATGCAGGCTTGATTACAACGGATAGTGGCAGAAGGATTATTCTCCTAAATAAGGAAGAACTGCAGATAGTTGCGAATTTTAGATAAACACCACTATTAAATTTCTTTTTGCTGCCTTTTGCGAAGCATGCCCAATACCTTTTTGGTTACAAAGGCGATAAACATATTTCTCCAAGTTCCACTTTGGGTAAAGTTGCTTCCTAACCCCAGTAATAATTTACTAGGTGCCAAATCAACCTTTGCCCGATTGAAATGTAGTTTCAGGCTTTCTTGGTCGATTTCTCGTTTCAGCTTTAAAACTTTCAAACGTATGTCTATTTCCTCAAACGACTTATATTCTATTGGTATACTCATTCGAAATAGTGTTTAGAGAATTTTTTAAGTATCGGAGTGTTCAGTTTCTCCCTGAAAATGTAAAGTAGGGCAACGAGAAGCATATAAAAACCCGCGACGATGAGAAAACCGAGAAAGAAACTGTCCAACACTTGGGACAAGGCCAAACAAGTAGCAAAAGATAGGAAAAGTAGCGCGAATATAACCCCTGCCCCAATAAACAGAAACTGCACTGACCCGGTAACGCCGTGCATTATGATCTTAAAGATTTTTAGTCTCAGGTATTCGTCGCTATTTTCCACATAAGACCTCACATCTGCTTCCGCACCCATGAGGTCTTCTTTCAATTCTTCAAATGCCATAAGAGCTATTTTTGCAGTTCGGCGTTCTTCTTTTTGAGATCTTCTAGCTTTCGCTCTAAACTATCGATGATATCATCTGCTTTGTAGCTCATGGTAGCGATGGCCTCGTCTAATTTGCGGTCAAAGATATCTTTTTTCTCATTTGCAGTTTTCGTAAGTTCCTCCTTGGCGTGCGAAACACGCTCCGCTAAGTCATGGCTAGTTTCGTCTACTTTTTGTTTGATTTTGTGCCTAGTTTCAATACCCTTATCGGGGGCATACAAAATTCCAATTCCTGCACCTATTGCAGCTCCTGTTAAAAGTGCCAGTAAAACATTTCCACTATCGTTTGACATGATATTAAATTTTAAGTTAGTAAATCAATTTAATTTCTACTCAAAAATGAACTAAAAAAAAGACTCTTTAAATGACCTTGGTCATACTAAGAAAGTTTGATGCTTTTTATATTAGCGTTATGAGAATGAATGGACCTACTTATATTTCAAAGATTCCTAAAGGATGAGAACAAGGACTAAAGAACAAGAGCAAAAACATTTCTATATAAAGAGTTGCCAACAGCTTTGGCAACTCGAAGAAGCGATTCAAGAGATACGCAAGCATGCCATAACTCAACTACAATTATCGGTCCTTGGTAAACCTGTGAAAGATTGCGTTTCAAATAATAAAGAGAGTCTAAAGGCCCAAAAAGAATTGAAACACTATTGGAAAGACTCATTGGGTCCCACATCAGATTTTGGACTTTTTTGCAATCCTGGACTAGGTACATTATTCATAGCCGGGTCTTTGGCATCTCAATTTTTAAATGATATGGATGGCAAAGCCTTAGGAGAAATGCGCTCTGGCCCATATGGCATTCTAAGAGGCTTGGGAATAGCCGAAAAAAATGCGACCAGCTATATTAAGGATTTGAACGAGGCGTATTTTCTACTTATTCTGCGTGGTTATGATTATGAATTGGATATCATGGAAGAATTGCTCTAAAACCTTGCTTAAAATGATGGCGCGTATTTTTAGGGTAAGATTTTTATCGGTTTCTTAGAAGATGTTCTTCGACTCAATTTCCAAGCATACTAATTTACTAGAATATATCATTTCATCCATACGAGGTGCAAAAGGTATAAAAAGGTGCATGTAACCTCTTCTTACATCTTAGTACTCACTAGGAAGACTAAGACTGTATGCTATTTTTTAAATGAACATTTTGATTATACCGCTAAAATATATTGCTATTCTTATGTTTAAATTGATCTAAGTTAGTTTAATCGCTTTTTTGGATTAAACGAATTCACGGGAGTACTGCACGACAATATCATTTTTAACATGGCGTACCCCAATAGCCTTGTAGGCTGCTCTTTCCGCTAGTTCGCGTTCCTTAATGGAATGTACTTTGCCTTTGAGTTGTACCATATCGCCATCAACCTGCACTCGTATACCATTGGCTTCCAAATTTGCGGAACGCTTCAGGGCCTTGATAATTTGCTCCTCAATATTATCAGCCTTCGCCTCAGGAACTATTTCTATATTGTTGACTACTCCCTTTACACCCAAAAGATATTGTATGGTTCGTTTGGCGGCTTTCCGCTGAAAATCCCAAGCAACGTTACCCGACAGATAAATATATCCGTTTTCAACAAATACCATAACTTTTTCCTTGGGTACCGATGCGTTCCATTCCAAAGCATTCACGACTGCCTTCGCGATTTGCTTATCAGTTTTCTTTAAATCGTCGCCATATTTAACGGTAATATCCTCAGCGACCGCTTTGACCCCAATCACACGTTTCACAACGTTATTGGCCAAGGCTTTTTTGTGAAATTCATTGACCACACCATTCAGCGTTACAATACCATCCTCCACAGTTACCCCTATTTGGGTCTCGTTAATATTGGGTTCAAATACGAGTTCATCTAAAATATCCTGTTTAATCTGTACATCTGATTTCATCTGATTATGGTTTTGCTCACTGTAAAATTAGCTATATCCCTTAGCTGATAAAATGATGATAGTCAGTCTCGGTTATATCTCAATGCTATGTGTTTATTCCTTTTAATAGCGTCCCTACTGATTTATATCATTTCGTATTTAAGGACTTATTTGCATTTTCGGGATATACTAAAAACCCTATTATGAAAGATACTATTGATTACGGCAAACAACGGCGAGAGTTTCATGTGTTCGTTGAAAGTATATATTACGATTTGGTGCGTTTAAAAAAGGAAGACAATACTAAAGCGTTCAACGCACTGCTATTAAAAGCGATGCCCGAAGTAAAG
>CAZRIE010000155.1:0-8014 GCA_964600075.1 uncultured Flavobacteriaceae bacterium | reverse complement strand
CGTCTACCGTCTACCGTCTACCGTCTACCGTCTACCGTCTACCGTCTACCGTCTACCGTAAAGTCTTCTCGACGTTCTCCACAATATTTTGTGCCCATTCAGTGGAGGCGTACTGAGGAAACTCCTCTTGAAAAAGTGAGAGCTTTTTAAAATCGAGCTTTAATGCATCTATCAGACTGATACGGGCATTTATAGAATCACCCATCTCAAGATAAAAGCCAGCGGTTTTAAATTTAATTTCGACACGTTCAGGGTGAAATTCTTGGCCTTGTGCTAAAATATGTATAGCACCGGGTATATCTTGGTTCTTAAGTACTACATCTGCCCAATCGAGCCAAGTCTTCAATTCGTAGTTGCCCAAGTCAACAGCTTGTTTATAGGCAAAGTCTGCTTGATCATATTTGCGTAATGAGGCATTGATTTTCGCACACTTTTTCCAATAATGCGGATTTTCACCATCGATATTCAAAGCTTTGTTTACATAATAAAGTGCTTTTTTATAATTGTGTCTTTTGTAGTAGAAATTGGTAATCGCCAACCAACCCTTATCCAATAAGGGGTCTTCATGAACGGTATGGTAATAATAATATTTGGCCATTTCGTCATTTTCCAACTGCTCATGGCATTTTCCAATACGAAGATAGGCGTGTGAGGTAGGATCCTCCATCTGTATTGTAATCTCGTAGTTCTCTATGGCCTCGTTGTATTTTCCCATTTTCTCGAGTACTTTCCCTTTTTCAAAATAGGCACCGATAAATGTATCGTCGGATATAACGGCAAAATCAAAAGCCGTCAATGCTTCGGGAAACATTTTTTTGGAGAAATATTGCTTGCCCAATTGATGCCATGCTACTTCACAATATGGGTTTCTTTCGAGGTAATCGTTCAAATAAACGATAGCCCCGTCATAGTCTTCTAAAAATTCAAAACAGTAAATTACATTGTAAAGGGAAGAGTAGTCTTGTTCGTCGAACGAAACACAGCGCATAAAACTCTCTTTGGCCAGTTTGAAATCGTCCATAAAAAGATATTCCATACCCAGCAAAGAATAGATGTCAAAGCTATTCTCCGACAAATTCAGGGCTTTGGTCAAAAGGGCGACCGCAGCTTCATGATTGTCTTTTTTAGAATAAATGTTGGCCCGTTGAATGAAAATTTCTTCATTCTTACTATCCAAAATCTGAAGTTCGTCAAGATATTGTTCGGCAAGGTCGAGATGGTTTTCAAAAACGAGCACCTCGACATCGAGTAATTTGAGTTCTATGGAACCGGGATGTTGTTGCAGGCCAATTTTAATCGCTTTTTTTGCGAGACCGATTTTACCATTATTGAGGTAATGGTGAATAATATCCTCAAAATCTTCCGCATCGAAGAAATAGACATCGTCTGTCTTCAGCATCGATTCAAATTTGGTAATCGGTTGGTCGGGCCTTTTGTTAGATTCTAACGCCATAAGAACGTTTTGGTTAAACTATGGAATTAAAAGTAGCCTTTTGAGGCTCACTATTACTTCCGATTTCGGCTATATTATTAACAAATTAGTTAACAAGTTATTGCTTGTACTGCGTTAAAACTTCAATAATTATACCACATCCCTTCTCGATTTCATCAATGGATATGGTCAACGGTGGAGAAATGCGAACGGCTCGAGGTTCAAATAAAAGCCAAAACAAAATCAATCCTTTTTTGGCGCAAGAAAGCACAACATGATTAGTAATTTCTTCATTTTCCAAAATTAATGCGAGCATTAAGCCTTTTCCGCGAATTTCTTTGATTCTTCGGTGTTTTAATAATGTTCTAAATAGCTTTTCTTTTTCTAGTGTATCGGAAACCAAACTTTTTTCGGTAATTTCCTTGAGGGTTGCCAAACAAGCCGCTGCAATCACCGGGTTGCCACCAAAGGTGGTGATATGGCCTAATTTAGGATTATTTTGCAAAGTTGCCATTAGTTGTTGCGATGCGGTAAATGCTCCTACAGGAAGACCTGATGCCATGCCTTTGCCCATAACCAGAATATCGGGTACACAATTATAATGCTCAAAGGCGAATAATTTGCCAGTACGGCCGAAACCGGGTTGGATTTCATCTAAAATTAGTAACGCTCCAGTTTCATCACAACGCTCCCGCACTTTTTTAAGATAATCGTTCTTTGGTTCGATAAAACCTGCACCGCCTTGAATGGTTTCCAAGACGACTCCTGCCGTTTTTTCTGTGATTTTTTGAAGGTCTTCCTCGGCATTGAATTGAATAAACGATACATCGGGTAGCAAAGGACGAAAGGCACTCTTGCGTTTTTCAAAACCCATTACGCTTAAACTGCCCATCGTACTGCCGTGATAGGCATTGTTTGCCGCAATTAATTCACTTCTTCCAGTAAAACGACGTGCCAGTTTTAAGGCACCTTCAATGGCTTCGGTTCCCGAATTGACCAAATAGGTAGTTTCCAATGTATCGGGTAAGAACGAAGCTAAAAGTTTGGTGTATGCTACGGCCGGCTGTTGCACATATTCGCCATAGACCATAACATGCATGTAGGTCTCGGTCTGTTTTTGAATGGCCTCAACCAGTTTTGGATGACAATGCCCTAAACTACAAGCGGATACACCTGCGACAAAGTCGAGATGGCCGTTACCATCGGTATCATAGATATAACTTCCTTTGGCATATGAGATTTCCAAAGCCAATGGATGCTGCGTGGTTTGCGCTTGATATTTTAGGAAATCTTCTTTCATCGTGTTTCTTAGACCTCCTTGTAGGTCTAAACTAAAAGGACGAATTGGACGTCAACTTCTTCAATTTAGGCCGTTCGATTGGTTTTGGCTTTCTGGCTTCATCATTGGGGGGAGCAATTTTATTTATAGGGTCCCCGGGATTCTGACTGCGCTCGGCCTCTTCGGCATCAATGTCTATGGGGTTGTCAATACCGCGAATGATCGGTAATACAATGTTATTGTCGTCTTCGTCAAAGATATCTTCCATAACCAAAATACGTTCCTCGCCCCGCCATATAAATCCTTTTAGTTTTCGGCTTTCGACGGGAAGCTCTTTTTCAGGGAAAATATCTCCATCTGGATCGGTAATAAATGTAAGGTTTTCGACATCGTTATTGGCCATAGTAATACGAATCTTGCTACAAATGGTTTTGTCGATTCCTATAAGCTCTTCATCATCGTTGTACATATAATATATAACTTCGGTATTCTTGATCAAGTCGATGATTTTTAGTTCGTTGTCAACGAATTTTCCGAACATATCCTTGCCTTTTGCCTGATTATAACCGGCCATACTAATACTATCCAACGAAATAATAAATGCGTTGTTGATTACCTTTAGGGAATCCAGCTTCTCGGTCTTTAAATTGGAAATTAAATGTATACTGTCGCCAGTCATCTGGTTCTCACCGTTCCAAATCACGGGATTTTTTATTAGTTCGGTGATTCCCGTTTTTTCGGTGGTGCGAATGGAGTCGCATTTACCACTTAGGTCAGTCTTGAAAAATTTGGCATTTCGAAATGCCCTTGATATCCTGTTTTCCGGCTTGCCGGTAACCATTAGGGTATCGCCATGCATGTAGAGGGAGTCTTGCTCTACCAGACTGATGGAGACCGCTCTTTTTGTAGCAAAAACCGAATCTTTGGCCTTGAAAACTTCCACGTAATGTGCCCGGATTATTCCATTGTTGACGGTATCTGTAACTACAATGTTATTGGTGGCTGAGGCGAATTCCGAAGCCTTATCAAAATAGACACTGTCGCCCTCGATAATTCTATCGTTATAATCGATTCGGGTGTTTTTAATGCCATAGCCACTTTCGACCTTGGTATCATAAAAGCCCCTCTCACAATACATCTTATAGGCTTCCCCGGTAATGGTTGATGGCCCGTACATATAGGCATTTTTTGAGGTCGTGTAGTAATCGAGTTGCTCCGAATCTACGGTGTATTCGGGGTTCTGAATATGTACCCTATCTAAGAACTGATACTTGTCTAGCTCCATAAAATAACGGCCTATTTCGCTTGTAAGAGTATTGGCCGAATCGATAATAGTACCAAAACTATCATAATAAGATTCTTGCTTTTCACGATCAAAATATAGTGTATCTGTCCGTAAGGTCATTTGTCCACTTTCCTGTTCGGTTTCCAAAAGCACGCTCTCGAAAGCCTTCGCAAGCTTGGTCTCTCCGTTATAGTTGATCTTGCCGCTGGTCATTTCAATAGAATCTCCTTGCTGAAGGCGTACATTGCCTATGGCCCTTAATCGGTTTTCCTTTTGGTAATAAATAGCAATATCGCACCAAAGGTCGGCACCTTGGTGTTCGAATTGTACTTGGCGGTCGTCTTTGCTAAAAATAGAAGCACCGGGAAATTGCGCCTCATCCTTAGTGAAATTTGCACCATAGACAATGTTGATCTGTTTGCTTTCCGTGCTATCGATTTCTTTGGCTTGCCCCTCTTGACCATTGGAAACCCCAATTACAACGAAAAAAAATAAAAAAACATGAAGTAGATTCAATTCCTTTAAATTTTGCCCAAAAATAGGTTTTTTTTGGAGGAGGGCTATAGCGATTGGGATAGATTTAGGATGATTTGCTGTATGTAAACAGGCCACACTTCTCCATAGGAAACTAATACAAGGATTCTGGATGATATTTTATGGACACTAGTTCAAAGAACAATATCTCGTATTTGAAAATAATATGGATGCATTTTCAAAGATTTTACTGGAGAAAAATAGCCTCAATTTCATTTTTAATTCTTTGGCACCATTGAATACCGAAAATAAATATATAGGTGCTAAAAAAGCCACTCGAAAGTGGCTTTTTTATTATCTGTGGATGGTTTGTATTCTGTCTGGTCCAACTGAAACAATTTTGATGGGGACTTCCAATACCTTTTCAAGAAATAGAATATATTCATTCAGGGTATCAGGAAGCTCATCTGGTTTGCTCATTTTTGTAAGGTCTTCTTCCCAGCCTTCCATTTCGGTATACATCGGCGTCACGTTTTCGGCCTCGATGTTGTAAGGGAGATGGGTGATTTTATCACCTTTATAATTATAAGCGGTACATACCTTTACCTTCTTGAACCCGCTTAGTACATCGGCCTTCATCATCATCAATTCGGTCACCCCATTGATTTGAACGGCATATTTTAGAGCTACCAAATCTAACCAGCCACATCGTCTAGGACGGCCTGTGGTAGCGCCGAACTCCTTACCGACACGCCCCAAAGTCTCACCATCTTTGTCAAAAAGTTCAGTAGGGAAGGGGCCACTGCCTACCCGTGTGGTATAGGCCTTGAAAATTCCCTTAACATCACCGATTTGATTGGGCGCAACACCAAGACCCGTGCAAGCCCCAGCAGCCGTTGTGTTACTTGATGTTACAAAAGGGTAAGTGCCAAAATCGATATCTAACAAAGAACCTTGTGCTCCTTCGGCTAAAATTTTCTTACCAGCTTTTTGTGCTTGGTACAAATACTCTTCGCTATCGATAAAGGTCAATTTTTTAAGCTCGCTTACCGATGTAAAGAATTCGGTTTCCAATTCTGCAAGATCATACTGAATATCAACGTTGTAGAAGGCGATCATGGCTTCGTGCTTGTTTGCCAAAGAGCGGTATTTTTCTTTCCAGTCCGCCAACTCGAGATCACCTATGCGCAAGCCGTTTCTGCCTGTTTTGTCCATATACGTTGGTCCGATTCCTTTTAATGTGGAGCCTATTTTTGCTTTTCCTTTTGAAGCCTCAGAAGCGGCATCTAATAAACGATGAGTGGGTAGTATAAGGTGGGCTTTTCTTGATATAACTAATATAGACTTGATGTCAAGTTTGAATTTTTCTAGTGCATCAAGCTCTTTTTTGAAGATTACCGGGTCAATAACAACGCCGTTACCTACAACGTTCATAGCATTTTTATGAAAAATGCCCGACGGTATAGTATGTAATACATGTTTGATGCCATCGAATTCAAGGGTATGACCTGCATTGGGGCCACCTTGAAAACGAGCGATGATGTCATAGTTTTTAGTCAGTACATCGACAATTTTTCCTTTTCCTTCGTCTCCCCACTGTAATCCTAACAATAAATCTACTGCCATTTAAAAATATTCGGTTAGCTGTTTGTGTTTTCTTTTTTGTCCTGCTCATTGGCAGGCACGTTTCGGGTGCCATAGAAGTATAAAGAATGTGCGTTGATTTTGATGTCGAATACTTCTTCTATGGTCTTTTTGATGGATTGGATACGGGGATCACAGAATTCTACAACTTCTCCTGTATCGGTTAAAATCACATGATCGTGCTGACGGTCGAAATATGATTTTTCGTATTGCGCCTGATTTTTACCAAATTGATGCTTGCGTACCAATTTGCAATCCAGCAAAAGTTCTATAGTATTGTAGAGCGTGGCGCGACTGACCCTATAATTCTTGTTTTTCATATTAATGTAAAGCGATTCGATATCGAAATGCTCTTCACTATCGTAAATTTCTTGTAGAATGGCATATCGCTCCGGCGTTTTTCGATGCCCTTTCTCCCCTAAAAAGGTAGTGAAGACATTCTTTACAATTTCTTGATTTTTATTGGATGCCATAATTGAGATTACATGCGTACAATTTACAAATGTACAGTTCTTTTTTTATAGGTCGTAGAAATTGAATTGGAAAATGGGTAAAAGTTGGCAGTTGCAGAATACAGTTATAAAATACAAAGTCTGGCTGTCGGTAAAAAAAGTTTATGGGTTTAGGAGTGGGGGCGTTTACTTTTCGTTTAACGTCTTGTTCAAACCCTAGTAACTTTATCGATTCCGTTGATTTGTTTCAAATTGGTGATCAATTTTTTAAGAATACTATTGTTTTTTACGACAACGGTTATTTTACCTGTGAACGTTCCACCATCGGTGCTGAAATTTAGGTTTCGCATGTTCACGTGCATGTTATCGGAAATAACTTCTGTAATCTCACTCACCAAACCTAAATTATCAATACCGGTAAGTTTTATCTCGGAACGGAATTCTTCTTGCGTAGAGTCTATCCATTTTGCGCTGATAATCCTGTATGCATAATTTGATTGCAACTGAATCGCGTTCGGGCAGTTCTTTTTGTGCACTTTGATGCCCTCGTTTACCGTAACAAACCCAAAAACTTCATCACCAGGAATGGGGTTACAGCATTTAGACAAAGTATAATCCAATTTTTCCTCTTCCTTACCAAAGACGAGCATGTCGTATTTTGAAGTGATTTCCTCTTTATCGATGTCTTCGGGTACTGGGCTACGCCTGATTTTGTTTTTAAAGAAACTGATAAACGCGTTGTTGAAAGACGATGCAAAATCTTTTATCATTAGGTTATCGATAGCTCCGATACCGACTCTGTAAAACAGGTCGAGACTGGTCTTCAACTTGAAAAAGTTGACCATTTTGTTGACGGAATCCTCGTTCAGACTGATTTTTTGTGATTTCAATTTTCTACGTAGGATTTCCTTGCCTTCTTCCGCGACCGATTTTTTCTCTTCCCTTAAAGAAGATTTTATTTTTGCCCTAGCCCGGGCCGTAGTGGTATAATCCAGCCAGTTTTGGTTGGGTTTCGCCTGATTGGAAGTAATTATCTCCACTTGGTCACCACTATTCAGGGTTGTGTTCAAGGGTACTAGTTTTCCGTTGACCTTAGCACCACGCGTGCGCATGCCTACTTGGGTGTGTATATTGAACGCAAAATCTAATGGTGTAGCCCCCTTAGGCAATGACTTTAATTCACCTTTTGGGGTAAATACAAAAATTTCTTTGGAATAAAGGTTCAGTTTGAACTCCTCTACAAAATCGACGGCATTGGTATTGGCATTCTCCAATGCTTCTTGCAGTTTGTTTAACCAGACTTCGATACCCTGCTCTTTTTGATCACCATGTTTATATTTAAAGTGAGCGGCATAGCCTTTTTCGGCGATTTCGTGCATGCGTTCACTACGTATTTGTACTTCGACCCATCTGCCTTTCGGCCCCATAACGGTGATGTGTAAGGCCTC
>CAZRIE010000154.1:0-8112 GCA_964600075.1 uncultured Flavobacteriaceae bacterium | reverse complement strand
CATATGCCGCTACGAGTATTGCGGAATATTTTATGGAGCAGGGCAAAGATGTATTAATTGTTTACGATGACCTTACCAATCATGCCAGGGCCTATCGCGAACTATCTCTGCTATTGAGAAGGCCACCAGGCAGGGAAGCGTTCCCAGGCGATATTTTTTACATCCATTCGAAATTATTGGAACGCTCCACCCATTTAAGCGAGGAACTTGGGAGTGGCTCGTTAAGTGCTTTGCCTATTGTCGAAACTGAAGCCCAAAACATATCGGCCTATATTCCTACCAATTTGATCTCGATTACGGACGGACAGATTTTTCTTTCCCCAAAACTATTTGAATTAGGTATTTTACCAGCTATAGATGTAGGCAAATCCGTTTCACGTGTGGGCGGAAAGGCACAATTGCCGGCATATCATTCCATAACTGGCAATTTAAAACTCGCCTTCTCCCAATTTGAGGAGTTGGAAACTTTTGCCCGTTTTGGTTCTCACCTTGATGAAAACACAAGGGCTATTATTGAACATGGTAAACGCATAAGGGAGTGTCTTAAACAAAAGGAACTTCAGCCTTTGTCTGTTCCAGAACAGATTATAGTACTGCTCGCCCTAATGGATGGCCTTTTTGACCAAGTTCCGATTAACAAAATACAGCTTGCAGAGACCGAGCTGCTCAAAACAGTAGCGGAATTTCCCAAAGAGTTGGTACAGCGGCTACTTTCCGAATCAATTTTGAATACAGATGACCGCGAAACGATTTTGAAAAGTGCAAAGGAAGCTTTGTTTCCTTTGCAAAATACAACCCTTACAAAACCTGAGGAATCATAATGCAGACCCTAGAAAGCTTAAGTAGAAAACTAAAGGGTGCAGGGGAGCTAAATTCGATTGTGCGGACTATGAAAGCCATGGCAGCCTCGAATATTGGGCAATATGAAAAGGCCGTGGAGTCGTTGGGAGATTATAACAAAACGGTCGCACTCGGTATTATTGCCTACTTTGAGACTAACAAAATAGTACTATTAAACGAACTGGAAGGAGCCAATGGAAAAAAAGAAAAATCAATTTGCGCCATTGTTTTCGGTTCGGACCAGGGCTTTGTAGGGCAATTTAATGATTCCCTCACCAGCTATGTTTCCAGTTATCTCAATAAAATGTCAGAAGCAAAGGAAATTTGGACCATCGGTGCCAGAATACCATTGCTTTTGCTTGATGCGGGTCAGAATGTTACCGAAAAATTTACGCTCCCGAGCGCAATTACCACTGTTACGGCCTTAATAGGTTCTATTCTCTTAAATGTTCAAGAAAGTCATGAGCAAGGAAGCTTGGATGAATTCTACATCTTTTACAATCGTTCTATGCCCGGGGCTTTGTATGAACCTACTTGTCAGAGGTTGCTACCCTTGGATGAGAAATGGCGAAAAGAACTGTCACAACAAAAATGGCCCACGAAAAAAATACCACAAATCATTGGGAATGGGAAGGTCATCATAGCAAAGTTGATTGAAGAATTCCTATTTGTAACCCTGTACCAAGCGTGCGCTGAATCATTGGCGAGCGAAAACCACAGTCGTTTGGTGGCCATGCAACGTGCCGAAAAGAACATAGGGGAGTTGTTAGAGGATCTTGGCCACACCTACCACCGCTTGCGCCAAAGCTCCATTGATGAGGAACTTTTTGATGTAGTTTCAGGGTTCGAGGCATTAAAGGGGGGTATTTCTGGCAACAATTCTTAAGCTACTCAAACTCTTACTATGCTCATGTTTGTAACGTATTCAGAATAAAAAAAACCTATCAATAATCTGTAAAAAAGTATAGCTATAAGTACCATTAAGTCTCTTTACGCTTTCCTGTGACTTCAAGTACTTTGATGCGATAAACAATCGAATTCTCCCCTGAGTATTCCTTACTTGAGAACTCATTAATAAACTCGACCTCTTTTCTCTCCTTACTATGGATGATACTTTTTACACCTTCGGCAAACCGATGCAACTTCTGCTTGGCGGCACTACCTTCAAGTTCTTCGAATGTGCCGTGAACAAGGGCCGACTCCCAATTGTGAACTGACTGAATTTCATCGACCTGCAAAGACACGGAATGATTTTTACGCATCGCGTCTATTTTATGCCCCTGTCCAGAATAGCTGATAATACTATTATCAGACGGATCAAAAAAATAGGTTATGGGAACTGTAAAAGGCTTCCCTTCGGCAATAAATGCCAAACGGCCTACATAATTGTGCCTGAGAATACGCATACTTTCGTTTGCTCTTAAATCTATCATAGTTTCAGTATCAAAAAGTTAGTATTCATTTCTTATAATCTTCTTTTAAGCTATTTCGTCTTAGTATTCAAAGTTAATAATTAAACCATTGGCCGAACTGAACCCCTGCAATGGTGATGGAATGCTAATTCTAGTAGGTCTATGCTTTTCTTATTTTTCCGGTAATCTCAAGAATCTTGATGTGATATACTATGGGAATCTTTTCTTGATGTATTTTACTCGAAAAATCACCTATAGCATGAGGCATGGTAGGTTCATTTTTGGAAATAATACTTTTTACGCCTTCGGCAAATTCGTGTAGTAAATGTCTGGCATCGATTCCTTTAAGTTCTTCAAATACACCATGCACTAAGACCGAGCGCCATTTGTTTACGGAGTCAATTTCATCGACCTGTAAGGACACGGAATGATTTTTACGCATCGCTTCTATCTTATGACCTTCCCCTGAATAGCATATAATCGAATTATTGGAGTCGTCATAATAGAAATAGGTAATTGGAACGATATAAGGGCTGTTTTTTGCAATATAGCCCAAGCGACCAAGGTAATTGTTCTTCAGAATGGCGATACATTGGTTTGTTTTTAAATCTGTCATCCTATTTTAAATAATTAAACTTAATCTATTGAAGAAGTTATTGTTGTTTGATATAAAAATGGAGAATACCGCCAATTCAATGTTGCCATCGTATCAGATTATCTTCCAAGGGTACTGAAATACCTTCGTAATTCGGTATAATCCGTACGGTATAATGGCCATCGGGTCGTGTAGTGTTTACATGGGCGTGACATCTATATACTCCCTCTTTTTGTTCGTCCACAATCTCCATTTTTATAATTTCCGGCATCCCTCCATTCAACCCATTTCCAAAAAGTTGAATCAAAATGGTCTTAGGGTCTATGGCGTTCAGGGATATCGACATATTATACTGAAAACCACCTTCGACATGATCAATGGCGGTTTCCCCAAAAGAGATACCGTTCCATTTGTTCCTCAAGTCGTTTCTAGTGCTTACGATTCTCTTCCCAACACTGCCATTTTTAGCGGCTCTTTTTAGATAGTTGACGGCAGCAGGTATGTAATACTCCTCTGTGTATTCCCGTACAGCACGGTTGGCCGAAAACTTTGGTGTCAATGTTGCCATGCTACTTCGCATTTTTGCTGCCCAATGCTCAGGGATACCATCTTTATTCCGGTTATAAAATGCGGGCACAACCTCTTGTTCAAGTATCCGATATAATGCATCAGCTTCCATTGCATCCCAATTGGGGTCATTACCATGTTCGTAGGTGTCGCCCAATGCCCACCCCACCTCTGGAGTGTAAGCTTCGGCCCACCAGCCATCCAATTCGGATAAGTTGATACCACCGTTGACCAGTACCTTCATGCCACTTGTGCCACAGGCTTCCCAAGGGCGCCTAGGCGTGTTGACCCATACATCGGTGCCTTGCACTAGATGTTCCGTCAACAACATGTCATAATCACTTAAAAAGACTATATGCCGATATAAATTATGTTGTTCGATGAACTGTACCCATTGTCGTATAAGTGCTTTTCCCGATTCATCAAAAGGTGGCGATTTTCCTGCAATGACAAGTTGTACGGGACGCTCAGGATTCGTCAATATGCGAATAAACCGCTCCGCATCGTGTAAAAGTAGATTTGGCCTTTTATAGGGCACAAAACGTCTTGCAAAACCCAATGTCAATGTATTTTGATCAAAGATGTCAGTTGCTATATCGGCAACTTCGGGCCATTCCGAAGCAGCCTTTGTTTGTTTAGTAAATCTCTCCCGTATATAATCGACCAATTTGATTCGCGAATCTTTGCGAAGTTGCCACAGTTCGGCATCGGACGCTCCTGAAATATCTCCTTCTACGGTTTCGAGATTTCCCCGCCATCGCTCTTTTCCGCAAAATTCTGTCCAGATTTTATCCGCAAATTCCGAATCCCAGCTAGGCATATGAACTCCGTTGGTTACTGAACCGACAGGTACTTCATCTTTTGGCCAACGCCGAAACATATTCGCGAAAAGTTGGCGGCTCACTTCTCCGTGCAAACGACTCACCCCGTTCACGGCACCGCTTCCCCGAATGGCCAAAAAAGCCATATTAAACCTTTCTGAGGAGTTATAAGGATTCTCCCTGCCCAACGCTAACAAATCATTAAAATCAATACCCAGATCATTCTTGGCATAAGCTCCAAAAAACTGCCACATCAAAGAAGGGTCAAAATGATCAAAACCTGCACCAACAGCGGTATGGGTCGTAAAAATGTTACCCGCCCGGGTACTAGCCAATGCCTCCTGAAAACTTGTTCCTTTTTCTTTCATAAAAATACGGGCACGCTCCAATACCAGAAATGCGGCATGACCTTCGTTCATATGGTAAACTTCTGGCTCTATTTGCAACGCATGGAGTAATTTACATCCCCCGATTCCTAATATAATTTCCTGCTGAATACGAAGGTCGGATCCCCCGCCATAGACCTCACTCGTAATCCTTCTATGAATCGGATTATTTGCAGGGTCGTTACTGTCCATTAGGTAAAGCTTTACACGCCCTACCTGAACCTGCCAAGTGCGCAGCCAAACAGTATGCCCGGATAAGTCTATCGCCAATCTTAACCACTCGCCATTGGGCAAACGTAATGGGCTTATGGGTAGTTGGCCAGGATCGTTGTATGGAAAAAGTGCCTGTTGGGTTCCATACCGGTCTATGATCTGTCTAAAATAGCCTTGCTGGTAGAGTAATCCTACGGCGACGACAGGTACCCCTAAATCGCTAGCCGATTTTAATTGATCACCGGCAACATTACCCAGCCCCCCTACATAGATAGGTAGCGCCTCGCTGAGCATGAATTCCATACTAAAATATGCGATACAGCTAAGAGGAGCATTCGGATGGGTTTTTTGAAACCATGCGGGCTCAGAAATTGATTTTTCTTTCAACTCCATCATTTCGTCTATCTTTTTCCTGAAAGTTGGGTCGGCCATTTGCTTTTTAAGCTGATCACGGGATACGTTTTGCAAAACTACCCATGGGTTATGGGTTTCCATCCACAGATCTGGATCAAGCTGATACCAGATTTCGTCTACGGCATGGTTCCACGACCATCGTAGGTCGAGGGCAAGATCCGCAAGTGTATCTACCCCGTCAATGTCGGTCGGCAAAAAACCATATACTTGGTTGTTGATAATGGATGGTTTCATCTATTGTTTTTTAGATACTTAAACTTGTGTGTTTTTCGTACGCCTTGTTCTTGCCGATCCCGTTTTAACTTTATCTTGAAGCCTCATCTGCAAATCGGAAAGCACGTTCATATACTTGATAAAGGCTTCACAGGGCCATTCGAAGTGGCTGTATCAATTGCTGCAAATGATTCTATAATTTCTACAGTTCCCTTATTAAATCTGGGGGCAACATATCTTCCCTAGTTTAACATAGTTTGCCCCCAATTCTTCCAATACCATTCGAATGCGTTCATATCTTGAAAAAGAAATGATTTTTTCGGTATTGGGGTGTTTTTCTAGATAGCTTTTTCGGAATTAACTTTTTTAACTGACCCCCGGCCATAGCATCTTCAAAACCATACTTTGCCACTATATTAAACAGCATGGCATACCTAATAAATTCTTTCTTTTTTGGAAGTTTAACCCCCTAGCATGGATAATCACATATATTTTGAAAGAAAGCGGAAAAACCCTTTTTTAAGGTCTGCATATATTTGCCTCTGTGTTTCCATCCGGTTTCTGAATTCCAGATGGTTTTTAACAAAATGGGTGTTCAGTACGTCCTCTCCCTTTTTGCTATGTTCGGCCATTTCTGTTTCATGAATGTTGATTTCATGCTGGAGGGTGTCTATAACCTCATTATGAAGGATAAATTCATTTTGATAATGTTCCAGTTGGGCCAATACTTCTTTATCGGTCCAACGACTGACAAGCTCACTCAGTCTATTTTTAAATGACTTCAATTCGTCTTCCCAAAAAAAAAGCTCTCCTTTCCATTGTTTATGTTCAAAATGCATATTCGAATTGTACAGTACTTCTTTTTCCATAATTTTTGTTTTTTCTGTTCTACTTTCAATTTTTCTCCAATTTTTGGAACTGCTGTAGCGCCTCCAAGGCCTCGCAGCCGTACATTACCGATGGTCCGCCACCCATCATAATTGCCACCCCAATGGCCTCTGTGACTTCCTCGGGGGTAGCACCCGATTTTAAGGAGTCGTGAACGTGGAATGCAATACATCCATCACAACGTACGGTAATGGCAATGCCCAAGGCTATGAGCTCCTTTGTTTTGGAAGTTAGGGCACTATCGGCAATACTTGCTTCGTGCAAACTGCCGAACGCTGTCATGGTGGAAGGGATTTTGGCACCCAATTCTTTCATTAACTCCGTCAGCGTGTCATAATGTTTTGGAAAATCTTTTGTCATGGTTCATCTATTTTATTAAATCTGTAACTTATTTTTTCAAAGCTATTTCTAGAAAAGCACATACAGAATGATTTAAATCATTTTGCACTACATGGCTCCAATCTTAATTTGTTGCAGTATTACTTATAGACCGACTACCTAAAAGCTATGATTAATGTCCGGAAGGGCAGGTCGAATATTAAGGACACTATTAGAAGTAGCATTAATTAACTTAAAAATCATATATCATGAAAAGTATGACGGCACTTTTTTCTTAATGCTCCTTACGGATGTAATGGACAGGAAAAGGGAAAAAAGCAAGAAGAAACCAAACAAAAAAAGGATAGCGTTAAGCAGCCTAAAGGCCAATGGGATGTGCATAGGGTATATGATGAACAAGGAAATTTGACTAAATATGATTCTATATATTCATATTCCGATAGCGAGGGAGATTCCGTGATGGTAAATCTGGATAGCATCATGATTTTTTTTCATGCTATTTTGAGGAAAACAATCCTTTTAACTGGAACGAACGTTTTTCTTATTTACCGGGGCGCGACTCCCTTTTTATGAAAGACTTTTATAATGATGACTATTTCTTTGACCGCTGGAAAAGACAACCTATGGACATGAACGAAATGCTAAGAAAAATAGATCCCCTTCGAAACTCTTTTTTAAGGAAAAACCATCCGGGGTTGATAGAATCCAAGACAAATAATTGAAATCGAAAGGGTTTAGACCTACAAAATTGGGGAATACAAATTTATCAGAAATTATAATTTTCAGGAATAATCAAAACAGGAATTTTGGGATACTTCAACAATTTTTTTTCTATGCTACTGGTCAATAAGCCTTCTAAAAAATGATGGGTATGGTGACCGATAATTAGTAAGTCGGCTTCCCAACTCTGTATGACTTTGACTATCTCTTTTCCAGGTTGCCCTTTGGTTTCGAAATCCTGAATTTTGATGTCCGGATAATCCCCTTTTATTTTATTGATAAGTTGAATGGCCTTTTTCTTTTCCTGTGCTTCAATCTCTGCCGGAAAAATACCGCCATCGATATTACCGGCTGAATATCTTACTACATAAACCAGCTCCAATGCCGCATGAACTTGCTTTGCCAGTTGTATGCCGTACTTCGCTGCGTTAAGGGCAGAATCACTACCATCTATCGCTATTAGAATTTTATTGATCATACTTTACTTTTACCAAAAAAAATCAATTAAATGTACGCCATTACAAAGTAGCTTAAACTGATCTAGGTCAGTTT
This sequence comes from uncultured Flavobacteriaceae bacterium, assembly GCA_964600075.1. Taxonomy (GTDB): domain Bacteria; phylum Bacteroidota; class Bacteroidia; order Flavobacteriales; family Flavobacteriaceae; genus CAZRIE01. Next base: position 152 of record CAZRIE010000154.1, on the reverse strand, counting down.
AAGTAGTAGTTTTTGTAACAGACTTTTCTGTAAATTCAGATAGTACCAAGTGGTTATCCTGTCTTTTAAACAGCACGTATGATAGGATTGGAAATCATTCCTAGATACTAAAAGAAAGAAGATGTTGCCCGTAAATTCTCTTTTGGAAAATA
>CAZRIE010000153.1:0-8125 GCA_964600075.1 uncultured Flavobacteriaceae bacterium | reverse complement strand
ATACTCGTCAATGCTTGGAAATTTCCCCAAATATGAGGAAGAACCACCTTGACCGGCTCATCCACCCTGACCATTAAATACAGGTAAAATCAAGGTGCCTAGGCTAATTTTCTTAAGGAATTTTTTCAAACTTCGCTTCTAAGTAGCAAAAGATATCAAAAAAAGGAACGCTCCCTGGCGTCCCTCTTCAAAAAGTATTTTGCAGAACTACATTTTTACGTCTTTCAATTTTACTTCTTCTCCTTCTTTGTCTAATAATTTTACTTCATCGAAGCCCATATCTTTAAACTGTGCAAACTGTGTTGCAGCATCTCCAACGACTAGATAAGCCATTTTGGATTCATCTAAGTATTTATTAGCCAATTCGCGATGTTGCTCTAAGGTCATTCCGCGAACAATAGCTTCTTCTTTGGTTATATAGTCAGGGGCTAAACCGTAGGTGCTTATTTCTTGCAACATACCCAAAAGTGCAAATTGTGTCTCAAATCTTCTGGCATTCGACTTGATCAGTGCATTTTTGGTAAATGTTAAATCATCTTCAGAAATACCTTCCCTATAACTTGCTATCTGATCTTTAAAAATCTGAACAGATTCTCCTGTCGTATTCGTTCGCACACTTGATGAAGCTTTAAATGTACCTGGAATTTTACTGCCGCTGAAATTAGTTCGTGCTCCATAGGTATATCCTTTTTTTTCACGAAGGATAAGGTTCACATTTCCAGAGAAGGAACCTCCTAATTTATAGTTCATAACCTCAACCGGATAGAAATCTTCATCTGTTCGTGGCATCGAGATATAACCAATATTAATAACAGACTGCTTAGCATCTGGGATATCAACAAAATACAAACCGTTATTTTCTCTATTGTTTTCAGCAGGATATGAAGGCATTTCAACATCTTTGGCTGCCCATCCTGCTTCAAGTGCTTTTAAATTAGTTAATGCTCTTTCCTTATTTATTTTTCCAACCACGTGAAACTTACTTACTGACGGCGAGAAATAATTGTTGTAGTAAGCTTTTAAGTCGTCTATAGTAAGTGCCGAAACAGATTCTTCGGTACCGCTTGTTGGGTAGCTAAAAATATGATCTTCGCCATAGAGCATCTTATTAAAAATGCGGTTGGCTACTACATTCGGATTTGCATTCGAACGCTTGATTTCATTGATAGTTTTTGTTTTAATTCTAGCAAATTCCTCTTCATCCCAACGTGGTTGAAGCAGAATTTCCTCTACCAATTCCATCGTTTTATCAAAATTTCGAGTTAGGGTATTTCCTTGAATCACAATCGTTTCAGACGTAGTATACATATTAAGACTCGCGCCCAACATTTCTATTTCTTCTTCTAACTCAGCTGGTGTTTTGTTGGCAGTACCTTCCATCATGATATCAGTCATAAGGTTAGCAACACCATTTTTATTTTTATCGTCTAATAGATGTCCACCATCCATCACAAGGCTGAAATTAACCGTAGGAATTTCATTTTGTTCAATTCCGTAAACCAACATACCGTTCGATAGCTCAGTGGTCCAATTAGAGGGTACTTTAAGTGCTGGAGTTTCCCCTTGACGTGGTTCCACGGAACGATCAAAATTTGAAGGCGTTTTAACGATTTCAGTTTCGGCATCTTCAACAGTCTTAGCGATGTTTTCTTTAATTTCCTCTTCAACAACAGGTGCTTTTCCTGAATTTTCAGCAATCAGTTCCATTTTTCCTTTCGGAACAAAACTGGTCATAACAAAAGGTTTGTCTTTAATGTAGCTGTTGTAAACACGCAACACATCTTCCTTTGTTACTTTTTTGATGTTCTCGATATCGTCCTCAATAAACCCTGGGTCTCCTGTAAACGTATTATAACTAGCCAACTGAAATGATTTTCCAAGCACACTACTAATACCATTATAGAAATCGGTTTCAAGACCTGCCTTTACACGTTCCACATCTCTATCTGTAATTCCTTCTTTTTCGAATAAGGCGAATGATTCATTAATTGCAGCCTCAACGTCGTCTAGATCAATACCATCGTTTGCTGTAATTCTGATATGAAATTCTCCTGCCAACTCTTGGGAGTTGTTGTATGCAGTAGTTCTTGAGGTTAAGTCTTTTTCTTTCACCAGTACTTTATACATCGCGGCCTTTTTCCCACTAGATAATATTTCAGCAAGAAAATCTAAGGCGTAGGCATCATCTGTATACTGTTCTACCGTTGGCCAAACCATATTTATTTGAGGGGCCGTTGCAAAGGCATCTTCGTGATATAGTCTCTTTGTTTCTGCAAGGGTAACACGTTGTGGTTCTAATGGTTCTAATTCCTGACGCCTTTTTATTTCGCCGAAATACTTCTCCACCATTTGCTTTGCTTCAACAGTATCGAAGTCGCCAGCTAAAACCAATGTAGCATTGTTAGGTCCGTAAAACCGATCGTAAAACTCACGTACATCCTCAACAGTGGCACTTTGCAAATCCACTAACTCACCAATTACTTGCCAGTTATAGGGGTGTCCTTCAGGATATAAATTCTTGTCTAAAACCCAATTCGTGTGACCGTAAGGATTATTGTCTACACGTTGTCTCTTTTCGTTCTGAACCACTTCTTGTTGATTGTAAAATGCAGATTCCGTAACGGTATTAATAAGGAAGCCCATACGGTCACTTTCTAACCACAATACTGTTTCAAGAGCGTTATTAGGAACAATCTCGTAGTAGATAGTACCATCTTTCCAAGTTCCACCATTTAAGGTTCCACCGGCATCCTGAATCTTCTTGAAGAATTGATCTTGAGGAACATTTTCAGATTCTTGGAATAACATATGCTCAAAAAGGTGGGCAAAACCAGTTCTTCCTGTTTTTTCTCTGTTCGATCCTACACCATATTGAATGGCCAAGGATACGATGGGGTCACTCTTGTCTTGATGAAGAATAACGTCTAGACCATTTGCTAGTTCGTATTTTTCGAAATCTACGGAAAGTGAAACACCTTCATCTTTGATGCTATTTTTTTCGTTTATACATGCAGTAAATCCGAATGTACATACTAAAGCACCTATTGTGACAATTTTTGAGGTTTTAATAATTTTCATTGGTTGTTCTATTATAGTGAATTAAAGATACTATTGTTGGTTTTGTCGCATCTACTAAAAATAAGCATTAAAGTTTTAGACTAGATCATTTTTTAAGAAGCTAATGACTTAAATGATTTGTAGATTGAATGTTTAGCTTTTGCAAACTTAGATGCGACAGACCGAATGCAAACGGTCTCAGGACAGCTCGGCGTGATTAATCTATACATATATCATACGCTAAACATCGTACGAACAGTAATCCATAATAAAGCTACTCATCCAATAGTTCGAGGGTTACCAAATAAGCACAATGATCCGAAGCATAGGTATCACAAATCACTTTACGCTCAAGTACCTTCCATCGGTTTTTTGGATAGTACATTACATAATCTATTTTTCCTCTTGGACCATGAGAAGGGCTTGTAGGCTCTGGGTTTTCCTTGTCATAAGTAGGAGTCCACATTTCTTCAAGAATGTTCATCGGTTCGCTTCCCGGGCGCGAATTAAGATCTCCCGCTAAAATGGTAGGATATTTATTCTTGGAAAACACTTCGTTGATTTTTTTGGCCTCTAAAATTCTTCCCGGTTCTCCCTCATGTGCTAAGTGGGTTCCTATAAATGAGATGGTATCTTTTGAAGTGGGCAGTTCGAAAGTTACTTCTAACGCAGTTCTGGGTTCCTCACCGGGCATGTGCGGTAAGGCTACATTTCTAGTATTCAAAAAAGAAAATTTAGACAATACTCCTTCTCCATACTCACCGCCATCATAGTACATGGCCCTAGCAAAGATTGGAGCCATTTTAGTTCTCCACCCTAATTCGGTGGCCAGATCATATTTTTTGGATCTGTTTACCTTGTAGTCGACTTCTTGTATGGCTACAAAATCGGGGTCTGCATCTTTAATAACCTTCGCCACTACGTCTAGATTGAAATCCCCTTTGGTGGTTCGCCCTCCTAAGACATTAAATGACAATACTTTTACTATTTTTTTGTTCTCAACTTTCGTTTGCGCCTGCATAGGTGCAAAAGGTAGCGTCAACAATAAAACGACCAACATTCTTAGTTTCATTTGTTCCATGATTTTTCAGATAAAATTTATTTATTTTTAGATTTTAGTAGTTCAATTTAAACTTTGATACGACCAGATAATGATCCGAAGAAAAGCCCATTGGCCATGAGGAGATAACTTCTGTTGAAGTATTCTTCGACCCTTTTTCTTTATAGTAAAGTTAATCTATCCTTCTTCCGTTCCTATGCGAGAAACCCGGATATTTTTCTACATCGGGATATAATTCCCGAAAGACATCCGAACAGTACTGCCTATAAATTCAGGTATCGGTTATCATTGCCGACCGTTTAACTCTACTTAAAAACTATTATTTTGGAATGTTTTAATTATCTTAATGGACGAAAATTAGATTTTGCTGCAAAACTTTCAAGAAGCAAACCAAAGCATTCAAAAAATGAACAAAACGGAATTGATTAAGGCGATGGCCGCGGATGCAGGTATCACCATAAAGCAAGCCAAACTGGCTTTAGAATCAATGTTGGCGAATATTCAAAAAGAACTTCAAAAAGGAAATAGAGTTTCGATAGTGGGATTTGGGTCTTGGGCGGTGAGTAGAAGAAATGCCAGAGAAGGTAGAAATCCTTCAACAGGCCAGACAATTCGAATTGCCCGCAAGAATATTGTAAAGTTTAAATCTGGTGCAAACCTATCAACTCCTGTTAATTCGGGCCCAATTAAAGGTCTTTTAGGAACTCATAGGCATACGGGTGATACAGCAGGCCGTGACAAAATAATTGGGGAAAAGCCGAATGAGAATAAAAAAATTGTCAATTTTTCGATAATGACTCCTAAAAAAATCCTTGCCGGAAGTATTTTTATTGTTGACGTTTGGGCCTATTTGTATTCTGATTTAGATAAAATAAAGCAATTGGCAAGGGAATTGGATAGAGAAAAGACCATTGGCACAAAAGCGGGAGTTAGTGTTGATCTAGGCACTATTATATCAATTCAGTTATCAATTCAACATTTTAAAATTGAAGAATCAAGTGGATGTATTCAATGGAATGGGGCACCTACTAACGCGTCATTCGTTGTAAAATGTCAAAAAAAATGCAAAAGCGCAAATTATCAAGGCAGTGCAGAATTGAGTGTAGCAGGTATGAAATTATGCACAATTCCTTTTATTATGACCGTATCGCAGGACTTGGAGGACGCCCTACCAGTAAAATCTAGTTCAAGGCCAAAGTATATCAAAAAGGCTTTTGCTTCTTATTCCAGTAAAGATAGAGCTGAGGTATTGGCCAGGATACAAGGAATGGAGAAGATTTCTCCAGAGGTGGATATTTATCAAGATGTGATGAAATTGCGTTCGGGAGACGATTGGGAGAAAAAACTCCATGAGCATGTGCCTAAACAAGATGTTTTCTATTTGTTTTGGTCCAAATCGGCATCCGAATCACTATGGGTTAAGAGGGAATGGGAACTCGCATTAGAGAAGCGGGGCATAAATTATATTGACCCAATTCCAATGGTAGACCCAAGAGATGCTCCTGCTCCAAAGGAATTAAGCAGCCTACACTTCAACAACAAATATTTAGCTCACATCAAATACGAACAGCTTAGAAAAGTTTAATTGGCGACTGGTATGAGTAAATGAGGTTATCAGAAAATTTTAGCAAACATGGTCCCTTGCCTCTTGCCTCTTGCCTCTTGCCTGCTGAATGAAATCAATAATTATGAACCGACTGAAATGAATAAAAGCAAAATAATACGAGGACTCACCGTAGTTGTACTGCTGTTGATTTTTTCTTGCAAGGAAACCGTTCAACAGGGCGAAAAAAAGGAGCTAAAACCAAATATTATTATGATAATGGTCGACCAAATGCGCTTTGACAGGTTTGGTGCGATGGGAGATGCGATTGTCAAGACCCCAAATATAGACGCTTTGCTAAATGATGGATTGCTGTTCAAAAACGCTTATTGCCCCTCTCCTGTTTGCGCCCCTTCAAGAGCATCGGTAAAAACAGGAATATACCCACCGGGAAATGGTATGGTCACCAATTGGGTGCCCTTTAAAGAGAAGGTGGCCGGCACCACAGATATTGATCAATACCTTCTTACGGAGCGACTAAAATCACAAGGCTATCATACCGGTTTGGTAGGCAAGCTCCACTTTGTCCCCGCGGATAATAAATTTGGATTTGATTTTAAAGCACTCAATGACGCACCTTACTCGGTATATGCCGATGATAATAAAAATTCGGACTATGTTAAATGGCTGCAGGAAACCCATTTCAAGCACAATGAAGAGGACATTGTAGCCATTTTTGATCGAGACGAAAGCTATTACCCAGATAGCATCTATAAATTTATCATGGGCAGTGGTTGGAGAACAAAAAAACAACATGATATTCCATGGACCGCTCAAGAATCGATGAACTTTATCGAAAATAGCGACCCGAACGAGCCGTTTTTTCTATTTACTTCATTTTTCGGTCCCCATCAGCCTTACTTGGCCCCTCCTCCCTGGGACCTTATGTATAACCCCGATGACATAGTTCTTGGACCAAGATTCTATATGGATATGGAAAATAGTCCGATATTCACTATGAGTCCGTTTGGCAAATTATCAAAGCATCTACGAGCTTCTTGGGACGAACGAAAATACAAAGAGGTGCTAGCTGCCTATTACGGCCAAATATCGATGATAGATCACTATTTAGGAAAAATGTTCGAACAATTGAAAGAAAAAGAGATATGGGAAAACACCTGGATTGTTTTTTTAGCAGATCATGGTGACTTTAATACCGCTTATGGCACATTTTTCAAAGGTGAGATGTACGATGTAAGTGCCAAAATTCCCTTGATCATAAAGCCTGCGGCAGGATATGGGAGGAAAGGGATTCGTGATGAACTGGTCAATTCCCTTGATGTTTATGGTACCCTCTTGGATATAGCCGGGGATAAAGATTGGAGAAACCTACCCGAAATGGAATCAAAAAGCCTATTGACTTTGATCCAAGTGGAAAGTACTACCTCTGAATGGGAAAACAAGGTGTATTCCATTATTGGAGAAGATGCTGAAAAAAACCTTTGTATGCTACGCTCTGGCCCTTTGAAAATTATTCGCAAGGGTATTGCCGACAAAAAGGCCGTATATGAACTATACGATTTTGACAAAGACCCTCTTGAGACCCAAAACGTATTCGATAATCCGAAGTATGCCGAAGTACGGGAAAAACTAAGGATAGAACTTGATGCTTGGTGGAAAAAACAAGCCGAAAGGTATCCGAAGGAAATCGATAAATCTTTTCAAACAAAGAAGAAATGAATTCAATACAATCAGCACTACTTGGTAGCACCTTCGTTTAAAGGAACACTGCTGTTACCGGTATCATGAATTGTTGGCCCGAAGATTCGAATTTGAACATAGTTTTTTTCGTACGTAATCCATGGCTTAATCTCTTTCCTTCCAATGAACAACGATTTCAAAAACAATAAAATCATCGCTACCTGTTTGAATTACTTGCACACTATTTGTTCCTGGACGTAACCGTCCCGGCGGTATGAGTACCATTTGAGTTACCGATTTGCCGTCCGCATCGGGCATGTCGAGTCCGGCAAGGTCAACATTATTGACTTTTATTCGATGTCCCGAATGATGAACATCGGTATGATTGATTAATAAGTAGGCGTCATCTACGGGATCGCCTTCAATTGGGAATGATTTTACCGAACCGTTGTTTCCCATAAAAGGGAAATCAGTATTTAAATCATTGGCACTGTCCCCTAAATGTTCGTTTATTGGGACAACGTTGAAATCTGAACGTACTGGCATATTATATAAATTATGGATTAAACTATATTTTAGCTAAACGTGTTAACTGTTTTTAAAGATAATTGTAGGAACACTATAATCTAGGTTAAAATGTATCTGTGGTGATTCTAATTGTACAAAGGCAATTAAACGCTGTATGATAGTTATATGTGCTTATAAAATGATTGACTTAGGCACTTAAGTATTAAGATTTTTGATGTAGCATGGCGATGTATTCA
>CAZRIE010000152.1:0-8209 GCA_964600075.1 uncultured Flavobacteriaceae bacterium | reverse complement strand
TTTTCCATTTCATTTTTCATCATTTTTGTAGCCAATGCTTCTACTCCCGGAAAGCCTCCCAACATCGTGGGAATATGCATAGCAGGGTTCCCCACTGTTGCCACACGTAAATGCTCCAGTTTTTTCTTCTGGATAGCTTCCAATCCAAAAAAAGTAAAAAATATCTCTGATTCGATGCCTTCCATTCGTGCACCATTCGCCATAATAAATGCAGCATAGACGTTTTCAATCGTTGCCTTTGAAAGTATGAACATCATCTTACGTACTTTGGTCTTTCCCATAATATTTGGTTTAAATTGTCTTGTTTACTCTATGATTATCAAATAGTTGTAAGACCTAGGAACAACTCCACTTCAATTTTGTTGTTACGGATAGATAACATCCTTTTAGATACAACTTTTAGGCTTTGGAATACCAGCGATCATTGTAGCTTTTTTAAGTGGGCCACCGGGAAAAAGGCTGTAAAATTCCTTAATGTTTATAACGCCACTTTTTTTGATACCCCTAATGGAAAGCGGCTCATCATTATTATGTTTTTCATGAATGTACTTTATGACTTCCCAATGCTTTTCTGTCATAGAAATTCCCTGTTCATCGGCAATACACTCGCATATCTCTTCGGTCCATTGCGAAAAGTTGGTCAAATAGCCTTCCTCGTTTACCTCAATTTCGGTTTGTGCTATAATCTTTTTCATCTTTATAAATTTTAGGTTATTTATTCTACTTCTTCAAAATGTTTGCCTTTGGTACTCATGGTAGCCGATACAAAGGGAATGTGTACTCCTTTGATTAACATATTCCAATATACCCAACGAAATGCCATTTTCCCCATGTGATTGGTTCTACTTTCTTTTAATAGATTCAAGGGCCCCACACCGGGAAAAGGAAAGGTTCCCTCCACAGGTTCATGGGTATAATTAAAGTCAATCAATAACGCTTTACCATTTCCTGTCTCTATAAAGCAATTGGCATGGCCATCGAACTCCTCTTTTAATTCTTCCCCTTTGATAAAACGAAGAATGTTTTCGGTCAAAATTTCTGCCTCAAAGTGTGCCACCGAACCTGCTTTTGAAGCAGGTAGGTTTGTTGCATCACCTATCGCAAAAATATTTTCGTGGTCCAGTGTCTGAAGTGTACCCTTGTTCGTCGGAATGTAATTCAGGTCGTCTCCTAAACCCGATCGTTCGATAAGGGCATCGCCCATATTCGTTGGAACAGTAACCAATAGATCATATTCCACTTCGGTATCGGCATAATCGATAATCTTATTATTTTCATAATCGACTCGCTCGATAGCAAAATCGGTCACTTCCTTAATACCCTTTTCATCTAAAAGGTAATGGAGGGCCTTAGTTGCTTTGGGTTTTGTAAAAGCTCCGCCAAGCGGTGTAACAAAAGTGATATCCACTTTATCTCGCATGCCCTTATGTTTAAAATAAGAATCGGCCAAGAAGGCAAACTCCAAAGGTGCTACAGGACATTTAATAGGCATTTCTGTTATGTGTACCACTAATTTTCCTCCTTTCCATTCCCGAAGTTTATTGCGTAAGGCTTTGGCCCCTTCGTATGTATAAAAATCAAAGATGTTCTTATACCAGTTCGGGCCATCCATGCCCTCAATTTCATCAGGAGCGATTTTTGTTCCAGTGGCGATGATTAAAATATCATAGGGTAAACCTTCTCCTGATTCCAGCTTTACGATCTTCGTTTCGGGAACAATGAGCTCGATTTTCTCCAGGATATAATTTATGTTCTTGGGAATAAATTTTTTACCCTTTTTCTTTACCTGTTTGGTCGTATAAATATCAAAGGGAAGAAATAGAAATCCGGGTTGATAGTAATGGGTTTTGTATTGGTCTATAATCGTAATTCTCCATTCTTTTTTCGGAAGTTTTGAAACCAGATGATTTGCCATCATAGTGCCTGAGGTGCCCGCACCTAATATGACCAGATTCTTCATTCTTAAGTTTTTATGATTATTCTTCAATAGCGTAAAGTTACCCTTACACCACCCTAAAAAAGATGACGAAAGTCATGTACATACCCTAAACTTGGTAACAATTGTCACATAAGGAAATGTCTAATTTCCTGTTTTTCAATATTTAACAGCTTTAAAATAGGGTTTCTGAGAGATGGCATGGTTTGGTTTTACGAGGGTATTTATTACAGAACAAAGCGAACTGTTCAACTATAATCTCATGTTGAACAGTTCGCTTTGTTGGGCTTGTACTAACAATTCCGAATTAGTCCTTTTCAGCTTTTAGCACTGCCTGGGCAGAAGCAACCTTAGCAATAGGAACCCTGAAAGGAGAACAGCTTACATAGTTCATTCCCGTATTGTAGCAGAACTCCACAGAGCTAGGTTCGCCGCCATGCTCCCCACAAATACCGACTTTCAAATTCGGTTTGGTACTTCTGCCTCGTTCCGTTCCCATTTTGACCAATTGCCCGACACCTTCTTGGTCCAATACTTCAAAGGGATCTACGGTAAGGATTCCTTTTTCCAAATAAATGGGTAGAAACTTACCAGCGTCATCACGGGAATATCCGAAAGCTAACTGTGTAAGGTCATTTGTTCCAAAGGAAAAGAAGTCAGCGTATTCTGCAATTTTATCAGCCATTAAAGCTGCACGGGGAATCTCGATCATGGTGCCTACCAAATAATCTATAGTATCATTGTATTCTTCGAATACTTTATTGGCGGTTGCCCTTATGATGATTTCCTGTTGGATAAATTCGTTCATCGTTCCCACCAGGGGTACCATGATTTCTGGTTTAGAAACAATGCCTTTCTCTTTCAAGTTCAAGGCTGCTTCTATAATGGCTCTCGTTTGCATCTCGGTAATTTCTGGATAGGTATTCCCTAATCGACAACCCCGATGCCCCAACATAGGGTTGAACTCTTGAAGTTCCGCCACTTTATTTTTTACCGCTGATAGCGAGATGTGCATATCGTCGGCCAGTTCTTTTTGTGTGGCCAATTGGTGGGGAACGAATTCATGCAAAGGAGGATCTAGCAAGCGAATCGTTACAGGTAGTCCGTTCATGGCCTCAAAAATACCCTCAAAATCTTCCCTTTGCATGGGCAAAAGGTCTTCCAGCGCATGTTTTCGTCCTTTTACGGTATCGGCCAAAATCATTTCCCGCATGGCCCTGATACGGTCTACTTCAAAGAACATGTGTTCGGTACGGGTCAAACCGATGCCTTTAGCTCCAAAATTTCTGGCAACCTTGGCATCTTTAGGAGTATCTGCGTTGGTTCGTACCTCCATGGTGGCATATTTGTCTGCCAATTTCATCAGCCTAGCAAATTCGCCGCTTAACGTGGGTTCGATAGTAGCTACTTTTCCTTCGATAATATTTCCGGTGGAGCCATTCAATGAAATCCAGTCCCCTTCATGGTATTCTTTATTGTCTACCGTCAGGGTACGGTTTTTGTAATCGATTTTTAATGCACCCGCGCCTGAAATGCAACATTTGCCCATTCCCCTTGCAACTACCGCCGCATGTGAGGTCATACCCCCTCGAGCGGTCAATATTCCTTTGGCCAAGTTCATACCTTCCAAATCTTCAGGGGAAGTTTCGATACGTGTCAAAATTGTATTTCGGAATTTTTTAGCCTCATCGGCAAAGAAAACAATTTGCCCTGTTGCCGCACCAGGAGAAGCCGGAAGCCCCTGCGCTATAATATGTGCCCTTTTTATTGCTTTGGGATCAAAAACAGGATGCAACAACTCATCCAATTTATTGGGTTCAATTCGGAGAATGGCTTCTTTTTCATTGATTAATCCCTTATCTAGTAAATCCATGGCAATTTTAACCATCGCGGACCCAGTGCGTTTACCGTTACGGGTCTGTAGTATCCAAAGCTTTCCTTCTTGTATGGTAAATTCCATATCCTGCATATCGAGGTAATGGTTCTCCAGTATGTTTTGGTATTCAAAAAGTTCTTTATAAATTGACGGCATCAATTCTTCCAGGGAAGGGTAATTTTCCGCCCGATCTGGTTCTTCGATCTTTGCCAATATTGCCCATCGCTTTGAGCCCAATTCGGTAATCTGTTGCGGCGTTCTGACCCCGGCGACCACATCTTCGCCTTGGGCGTTGATCAAATATTCTCCGTTAAAGACGTTCTCACCGGTTCCGGCATCTCTAGTAAAACAGACGCCTGTACCAGAACCTTCTCCCATATTGCCATACACCATGGCCTGTACATTGACTGCAGTACCCCAATTCGCAGGATAGCTGTGCATTTTCCGGTAATAAATGGCTCGATTTCCGTTCCAACTATTGAATACGGCTATTACCGCTCCCCAAAGCTGTTGCCAAGGGTCTGAAGGAAAATCATGTCCAGTACGTTTTTTGACCGCATCCTTGAAATCATAGACCAAGTCTTTTAAATCTTGTATGGTAAATTGCGTATCCAGTTTAATCTCTCTTTTTTCCTTAAGGTGTTCCATGATTTCCTCAAAGGGATCGATATCGTCTTTTGATTCCGGTTTCATCCCCAAGACAACACCTCCATACATTTGAACGAATCTTCGGTACGAATCCCAAGCAAAACGTTCGTTACCTGTCTTGGCCACCAAACCTTTGACTACCTCATCATTCAGACCTAAGTTCAAAACGGTATCCATCATACCGGGCATGGAGACCCTTGCACCCGAACGAACAGAAATCAATAGCGGATTTTCCGTATCTCCGTAAGAAGTACCCATTATACTTTCTATGTTCGCTATGGCTTCTTCAACTTCAGTTTTAATCATCTCAACAACGGTTTCCTTACCGGATTCGTTGTATTCAGTGCATACCTCTGTAGTAATAGTAAAACCGGGAGGTACCGGAATACCTATAGCGCTCATCTCCGCTAAATTAGCCCCTTTTCCTCCAAGGAGATTTTTCATTTTGCTATTTCCATCGGCAGTTTTGTTGCCAAATCGATAGACTCTTGTTTGAACGTCTTCCAGTACTTCCATAACCTATAATTTAGATGTCTTCTTAAAGTTATAATGACCTCAAAATTATTACTTAAGTACTTTTGTTTTCATGATATTTGTCACATTCGATGGGAAATTTGGTAACAAGGGTTACCTAAGAATAACACTATGCAATCAATTTTGAACTATTATAATCAAAAAATTGAGCAGCTTGACAAAACTTAAAGGACGAACCGAGGTTGCCATTTTATAATATATTAACATCTCGTATTAAGGTACTTTTTATGGCAATGACCAACAGTTTTTAATCAACCCAAAAATAGCGATCTATGCTTGATCTCAACATTTTTATCAGGAATACTACAATACCAGTTGCATGGGTAATCGAAAAGGTCAAGGCAGTGGGTTAGATACTGGTAGTTCGGAACCCTCGACACCTACTTCAATAGAAATTCAAGATGTCTCTCAGTTCAATATATTGAACGTTGAGCTCAGCTTACCTCTTCAATATTACTATAAACAGTTTATTTTTTTCCTTTTCCCCAGTTTTGGCCATACCCCAGACCAACGGAACTATTAAGACCGAAGATGATGTAATTATCGAGGATTTAAAAAGTTCATTCTATTTTTCAGCTAGTGTCAGCTATTGGTTCAATACTAAAAAGGAAAAATAACACTACCCTCAGCATAGGCCATTTTCTCTATTATGCCCTTCGGTAACATTGGTTACTGTACAGACCATTATACTACTCTAATTTTGTAATAAATAAATTGATACGATGAAGTACAGATTAGGATGGCTATTGTTATTCGCTTTTTATTCAGGACTGGCCCAAGAGGTCAAACCGATTACTAAGGAAGAAGTGTTAGTCAAAGTAAAGGAGAGTAACAATACACTTAAAATGGCCCAGCAAGATGTGCTGGCTGCCAAAGGCGATTTCAATCAAACGAATGCTATTATATTGCCCAATATCAGCGTCTCGCATACCGGTATTGCCACTACGAACCCGTTAATGGCTTTTGGTTCAAAACTCAATCAGAAAATACTGACAGTGGCTGATTTTAATCCCGATTTATTGAACGACCCCAGTCAAATTGAAGATTATGCCACACGTGTAGAGATACAACAGCCGCTTTTGAATTTCGATGGAATTTTTCAGCGCAAGGCGGCTAAGGCCAAATGGAATGCTACTGAACTACAATCTGAACGTACACAAGATTATCTGACATTGGAGGTTGAAAAAGCCTATATGCAATTGCAACTCGCTTATAAAACGGTAGAAGTTCTGCAGAAAGCCCATGAGACCGCTTTGGAAAACAAACGGATAGCGGACAATAGTTTCAAACAGGGCTACCTACAAAAATCGGATGTGTTGGCGGTAGAAGTACGGGTAACTGAAATCGATAATCAATTGCAATACGCCAAGAGCAATATTCTTAATGCAAGTAATTATTTATCCGTTTTAATGAATGCTGACGACAATCAAATTTTAAAGCCGTCCGATACATTGTCGGTAGTTTACCATACCGTTCCCACCGTTGACTTGTCCGAAAACCGAACGGATATTTTGGCGATGAATTTGGCTACCGAAGCATATCGACAAATACACAAGGCAGACCGAATGGCCTTTCTGCCAAGATTGAATGCTTTCGGCACCTACGAGATGCATGATGATGAAATTTTTCAGGGCAGCGCCAACGGTTATTTGTTCGGAGCAGAACTTAAGTGGAATCTTTTCGAAGGCAGCAAACGTTTTGGAAAATCACAAAAGAGCAAAGCAGATTACGACAAGTCAAAATTAGAGTTAGAACAGTATAAATCTGAAAGTCATTTAGAATTGAACAGGGCCAAGAGAGGTTTGGAAGATGCACAGAACAAACTAAAACTCACAAAGCTGGCCTTGCAACATTCGGAAGAATCATTACGAATACGTACCAATAGGTTTGAGCAGGGATTGGAAAAAACTACCGATTTATTGATAGCTGAAACACAATTTTCTAAAAAGCAACTGGAGTATTACGCGACCATTTTTCAGCACAATTACGCCTTGGCGTATGTACAGTTTTTAGCAAAAGAATGAAAAAAGTAAGCAGTTTGCAGTTGCGGTCAGCGGTTAAGGAGATTAGCAGAAAAAATAAAACATAATTACAGAACACTTTGTACTAGGTACCATAAACTAAAACAATGAAAAACAAAAAATACATACTAGTAGCAACCTTAGGGGCTACACTACTAATTTCAAGCTGTGGTGGCGAAGACAAAAAGGCGGTGACCGATAATTACCCTGCGGTAGCCGTTCAAATAAAGACCGCTTCTGACGACGGAAGCAGCCCCTATTTGACGGTAAGCGGCAAGGTAGAAGCGGCCAAAAGTGCCAACATCAGTACGCGAACGATGGGTTATGTTGACAAAGTCTATGTTCAGGTAGGCGATAAAGTGCGTAAAGGAGAATTATTGTTGAGTGTCAACAATGCAGACATTTCTGCAAAATTAGCTCAGGTGAATGCTAGTATTACCGAAGCAACTGCGGCCTTTACAAACGCCGAGAAAGACTATAACCGATTTACGGCCTTGTTTCAAGAAAACAGTGCTTCACAAAAAGAATTAGACGATATCACCGCACAATACAAAATGACAAAAGCGCGGTTGGAGTCTGCCAATCAAATGAAGAATGGTGTAAATGCCCAAATGGGGTATGCGAATATTCGTGCTCCATTTAATGGGGTGGTAACCAACAAGTTTATCAATGCGGGCGATATGGCAAATCCGGGTATGTCCTTATTGGAAGTAGAATCGCCAAGCACCTATCAGGTATCGGCAATGGTGCCCGAATCTGAAATTCTTCAAATTAAAAACAATGCGGAAGTTACCGTACAACTAAATGCTTTGAACCAGACCATAAAGGGCAAGGTGGTCGAAGTAAGTACTTCGTCTAAAAGTACGGGAGGACAGTATTTGGTAAAAGCGAATTTAGATAAGACTGATGTTAACATAATGTCGGGCATGTATGCCACGGTGCAGTTTCCGGTAGAGCGAAATAACACTAGTTCAGCTATAATGATCCCTATAGAAGCCATTGTGAAAAACGGACAATTATCAGGAATTTATACCGTGAGTCAAAGCAATACTGCATTGTTACGATGGTTGCGATTGGGGAGAATAGTTGGAGATAGGGTAGAAGTATTGTCAGGACTCTCTGCTGATGAACACTATATTATTTCATCAGAAGGAAAATTATTCAATGGAGCAAAAATCTCAAATCAATAAACGA
>CAZRIE010000151.1:0-8261 GCA_964600075.1 uncultured Flavobacteriaceae bacterium | reverse complement strand
CTAAGTAATGCAAATAACTTTTCAAGTTCTTCAATACGAATTAGAGGCAATAACAATACCATCGTTATCGTTGACAGTATTCGTTCTGATGCTTCCATATTGAATACATTGAATCCTGCCGATATAGAACATATAGCCGTCGCCACGGATGCGGCAGCGGCTAATTATTTAAGAATCCACTAAAAAGTACCGAAAGGTACTTTTACTTTTTTATCTTCTTTCAAAACTGATGAAGGCAGCGCAGGTTTTTATTGTAGGCAAAAGAGAAACCCATGATATCTTTCAAGACCATATTAGGGATCTCTAAAGCGAAATCCTATCGTTTGTGAACTACCATTCCATTCCGTTTACAATTAAACTTGTAAAATGCCTAAATTGAAGTCCTTGGTAATTGGCGCATGGTTAGCAGCTTCAATGCCCATTGAAATCCATTTTCGGGTATCGAGCGGGTCTATGATAGCATCAGTCCAAAGTCTTGCCGCGGCATAATAGGGCGACACTTGGTTGTCGTAACGGTCTTTTATCTTGTTGAACAGTTCCGCCTCTTTTTTCTCGGTGATGGTCTCGCCTTTCTTCTTAAGCGAGGCTTTCTCGATTTGCAATAGCACTTTAGCAGCTGAATTACCGCTCATCACGGCCAGTTCGGCACTTGGCCATGCAACGATCAATCTAGGGTCGTAGGCCTTACCGCACATGGCATAGTTTCCGGCACCATAGCTGTTTCCTATAACTACAGTAAACTTTGGTACAACGGAATTGCTAACGGCGTTCACCATCTTCGCACCGTCTTTAATAATTCCGCCGTGTTCACTTTTACTACCTACCATAAAACCGGTAACATCCTGTAAAAAGACTAAGGGAATCTTCTTCTGATTGCAATTGGCGATAAATCGGGTGGCCTTGTCCGCGGAATCGGAATAAATGACTCCCCCGAATTGCATTTCCCCTTTTTGGTTCTTTACCACTTTGCGCTGATTGGCCACGATGCCCACGGCCCAGCCATCGATTCGTGCGTAACCGGTTAAAATAGTTTTTCCATACCCTTTCTTGTATTCCTCAAATTCTGAATTATCAACAAGACGTTTCATAATTTCTAGCATATCGTACTGATCTGTTCGAGAATCAGGAATAATACCGTAAATATCTTCAACATTTTCTTTCGGTTTTATCGCTTTTGAACGGTTATAACCGGCTTTATCGAAATCCCCGATTTTATCGACGATGTTTTTAATGGTGTCTAGAGCGTCGGAATCATCTTTAGCTTTGTAGTCCGTGACACCACTGATTTCGCAATGGGTTGTTGCTCCCCCAAGGGTTTCGTTATCAATGTTTTCACCGATGGCCGCTTTTACCAGATAGCTCCCTGCCAAAAAGATACTTCCGGTTTTATCTACAATAAGGGCCTCGTCGCTCATAATCGGCAAGTATGCGCCTCCCGCTACACAACTGCCCATGACCGCGGCAATTTGGGTTATTCCCATGCTGCTCATTACGGCATTGTTCCTGAAAATACGACCAAAGTGTTCTTTGTCGGGAAAAATCTCATCTTGCAAAGGCAGATAAACCCCCGCACTATCCACCAAATAAATAATGGGTAAGCGGTTTTCAATTGCAATTTCCTGTGCCCTTAAATTCTTTTTCCCCGTAATAGGAAACCAAGCACCTGCCTTTACGGTCGCGTCGTTGGCTACAACGATACATTGTTTTCCTGAGACATATCCTATTTTAATGACTACACCGCCAGATGGGCAGCCACCGTGTTCTTCATACATACCGGCGCCTACCAAGGCCCCGATTTCTAGGCTATCCTTCCCGCTGTCCAAGAGATAGTCGATACGCTCTCGTGCAGTCATTTTACCTTGAGCATGCTGTTTCTCGATTCGCGTTTTCCCCCCGCCTAATTTTACAACAGCAAGCCGCTTTTTCAGTTCGGAAAGTAGTAGTTTATTATGGTCTTCGTTCTTGTTGAATTTTAAATCCATCGAATATCGTCTCTTTTAGATTCTAAAGGTAAGCAGTAAAATTGTTTACATTTGGAAAAATTGGAATCATATGGCACAAGAGATACGTTGGGGAATAATAGGTTTGGGTGGTATTGCACACACCTTCGCTAAAGACTTAGCATTGGTTGGAAGCGCGAATTTGACGGCGGTTGCTTCTAGAAGCCATGAGAAAGCGGTGGAGTTTGCAAACGAATACGGAGCAACTAGCGCTTTCGGTAGTTATGAGGAGCTATTTAAGTGCGACCTTGTAGATGTTATTTATATTGCCACACCACATACATCGCATGAAGCTTTAAGCATAAAAGCTATGGAACATGGCAAACATGTACTTTGCGAAAAGCCTATGGGAGTACATCCCAAAGAAGTGGAACGAATGATAGGCGTTGCCAATAAAAACAAGGTATTTTTAATGGAAGCCCTTTGGAGCCGATTTAATCCGGCTATCCAAAAAACAAAAAAGTTGATAGATAATGGAGAAATTGGAAATATCCACTATTTACATGCGGATTTTGCCTTTTATGGTTTAGGAAAGGATGTTGAAGGTAGATTGTTAAATCCTGCTCTAGCGGGTGGTTCTTTGTTGGATATTGGAATCTATCCTATATTTTTGACCTATTTACTATTAGGAATGCCCGAGCGCATACAGGCGAGTTCGAAATTTTACAAAACAGGAATAGAGGTACAAACTTCCATGATTTTCGATTATCCTAATGCACAAGCCGTTCTTTATAGTGGGCTTAGCTCAAATTCCGAAATGAAGGCCGAAATATCGGGCAGTGAAGGCACCATTTTTCTACATCCTAGATGGCATGAAGCTTCTAGGTATTCGCTTGAAAAAGAAGGTGAAATCATTGATCATGAAATGCCTAAGATCGGCAAGGGATATACCTATGAAATAGAAGAAGTGCACGCATGCTTGACCTCTGGAAGATTGCAAAGCGATCTCTGGAGTCATAAGAATAGCAGTGATTTGGCAAAGCTACTATACGATGTTCGTCAAAAAGCGGGAATCATTTTTCCTTTTGAAGAACAAAATTAACTTTCGAGTCTAGAGTTGCTATTAAAATTACGATATTTGATGTTACCTATAATCCAAACCGAAACACCATGGGAATGAACAAAAACACTGTACTGGCATGGGCCACATTTATTATGATAGTTGTAGGTCTTTCGCTTATCGCGTTAGGGGCTTTCCGTTACGATGACGTCGCCGGGTGGGGTTTCGCTTCTGTAGGAATCGGTTTTTTTGCCATAGCATGGGTCTTTAATGCACTTAAAGGACGGGTATAAGAGTTTCAATTTTCTGTTTTCATGTTTAACCGTACTTGATACCAGAAGCAACAGAAACATTATCTACCCAGATAAATTTCAATAAATTTTATAATTGACTGTTAATCAGTAAGTAATCATCAATAATTGAAAAATGAGCGACGATAAAAAAGTCATTTTCTCCATGTCGGGAGTGACAAAAAGCTACAAGAACGCCAATACACCTGTTCTTAAGAATATTTATCTGAGTTTTTTCTATGGAGCTAAAATCGGTATTTTGGGGCTGAACGGTTCCGGGAAATCCACTTTATTGAAGATTATCGCTGGAGCTGATAAAAACTATCAAGGAGATGTGGTGTTCTCTCCTGGATATAATGTGGGCTACTTAGAACAAGAGCCGCAACTTGATGAAAATAAGACAGTTCTTGATGTTGTAAAGGAAGGCGTAAGCGAAACCGTTGCTATTCTCGACGAGTACAACAAAATCAATGATATGTTCGGCTTACCCGAGGTTTATGAGGATGCCGATAAGATGCAGAAGTTGATGGATAAACAGGCGGGCCTTCAAGATAAAATAGACGCTTCCAATGCTTGGGAACTCGATACGAAACTTGAAATTGCCATGGATGCGCTTCGCACACCCGAATCCGATAAAAAAATCGGAGTACTTTCCGGAGGGGAAAGACGGCGAGTGGCGCTCTGTCGACTACTCTTACAAGAACCTGAAATTTTACTCCTCGATGAGCCTACCAACCATTTGGATGCCGAATCGGTACATTGGTTGGAACATCACTTGGCACAATACAAGGGAACGGTTATCGCCGTTACCCATGACCGATACTTTTTAGACAATGTAGCCGGATGGATTCTGGAGCTTGATAGGGGAGAGGGTATCCCCTGGAAAGGAAACTATTCCAGTTGGTTAGATCAGAAGTCAAAACGTCTGGCCCAAGAAAGCAAAACAGCTTCAAAGCGACAAAAAACCTTGGAGCGTGAGCTAGAATGGGTACGACAAGGTGCCAAGGGGCGCCAAACTAAACAAAAGGCACGTTTGAACAACTATGATAAGTTGATGCGCCAAGACCAAAAGCAATTAGACGAGAAGCTTGAAATCTACATTCCCAACGGTCCGCGTTTGGGTATCAATGTATTGGAAGCAAAGGGTGTGAGCAAGGCTTATGGAGACAAGTTACTTTATGAAGATTTGAACTTTAAATTGCCCCAAGCTGGTATAGTTGGGGTTATCGGGCCTAACGGTGCCGGTAAAACGACCATTTTCCGAATGATTATGGATGAGGAAAACCCAGATAAAGGAGATTTTAAGGTCGGTGATACAGCTAAAATCGCATATGTAGATCAAAGCCATTCGAATATCGATCCCGATAAGACCATTTGGCAAAACTTTAGTGACGAACAAGAATTGATTATGATGGGTGGTCGGCAGGTCAATTCAAGGGCCTACCTTAGTAGGTTTAACTTTTCGGGGGGCGAACAGAACAAGAAAGTAAATATGCTCTCAGGAGGTGAACGAAACCGCCTCCATTTGGCCATGACGTTAAAGGAAGAAGGCAATGTATTGCTTTTAGATGAACCCACCAATGATTTAGATGTCAATACGTTACGGGCCTTAGAAGAAGGCCTTGAGAATTTTGCAGGTTGCGCAGTAGTCATTTCTCATGATCGATGGTTCTTGGATCGTGTTTGCACTCATATTTTAGCCTTTGAAGGCGACTCTCAGGTGTATTTCTTTGAAGGCAGCTTCTCTGATTATGAGGAGAACCGTAAAAAGCGCCTGGGTGCTGATATCTTGCCTAAGCGTATTAAGTATAAGAAGTTGATAAGATAGATAGACGATTTTAGAAGGCCGAAGTAAGATTTAAAGTCCCGATTTATAAAGCGTACTTCGTAGTTACTAATATCAGTAAGCTTCCTTTGGGTACCAATCCAATTGAATAACCTCGATTTCAGGGTTACCTGCGTTCACTAATTCTTTAAATTTATTGATATCACTTACATCGGGTTTTCCACGATAGTGATAGGGGTATACTTGTTTTGGTTTGAACTCAAGAACAGCATCGGCCGCACTTTTGGGAGTCATGGTGTAGGGCAGGTTCATGCAAACAAATGCTCTGTCTATATTTTTTAGGCTCCGCATTTCTGCAATGTCTTCGGTATCGCCCGAAAAATAGATCCGCTCTCCACCAATATTTAGTACATAACCATTTCCGCGCCCTTTTTCATGAAACTTTAAGGCTTCTTCTCTCAAATTATACATCGGTAGGGCTTCAACAGTAATGTCATAGCGTTCTTTAGAATCGCCATTGTTGAGTACATCGATTTGAGGTGTGAATTTTTCTGGCATTTTATCAGCAACGGCCTGGGGCATCATAATTTTGGCTTTTTCGGTATCCAATGCCTCCAAGGTTTCTACACTAAGGTGATCACCATGAATGTCGGTAACCAATATCAAATCGGGCTTCTTTTGACCTGTAAAAGCTTCCGCTCCGCCTACGGGGTCTATGTAAATAGTAATGTCGTTCCATTCCAATACGGCGGTGGCATGTTCTATGGGAATGATTTTGATTGCTTTCTCAACCTTCACCTTGGGCATTTCGGGGGCAATGTACTCAGGGTCTGCATCCAAAAGTGCGGGTTTATCAGATTTCTTGGTTTCCTTGCATCCGAATAACAAAAGGCTACCGATAAACGCAATACATATTGATTTTTTCATAGCAAGTTCGATTTTAAATTTGGTTATTTAATTCTAGTTCCATTTTGATATCACTGCGCGCATAGCGCACTTCCTTTTCCAATACCGCCTCACGGAAACCATATTTGCTATAGATATGTAACGCGGTATCTAGTTTAGTGCTGGAATAGAGCACGATTTTATCCCAATGGTGTCTTATCGCAAAATCTATGGCAAAAGTAAGTAGTTTTTGACCAATCTTTAAACCCTGAAAATTAGGGTCTACGGCCATTTTTCCAAGTTCATAAGTAGTATTGTTGAGTGGGATAAAAGAGAAACATCCCACAATATTATCTTCATTTTTTGCAAAAAAAATGTAGCCGCCTTCATCTATAATGGACTTTTGGCAGTTTTCCAAGAGCTCGATATCCTTGGGTTCTACATAGAAATATTTTTTTAGCCAAGCTACGTTCAAATCCCTGAATATATGGGAATGCCTTGGTTCGAAGGGGATAATTTCCAAAGACATAATAACCTTAAATTTTGATTTAACTCCTAAAGTTAAAATATTGGTACCTTTGAATCGTGTAATTAATCGATTTTTTTTCGATAAAAAATCTAAAAATAAAATCTTATCGTATATAACCTGATACAAACAAACACTTGATTTAAAAGAAATTAATTTAAACATTATGACTGAAACAAAAAGTAACAACGGATTAAAAGTACTGGCAGGTCTACTGGGTGTTGTACTATTGGGTACTATTATCTATACTGTTAGTCTTTATCAAGAAAAGAAAAAGAACGAAAGCGTTCTTTCACAAGAGAAGGAATTGGTGGTCGAAGACCTTAATAGTTTAAAATCTGAATATGATAAGGCTATCTTAGAGAGTAATGCAACCAATGAAGAGTTGGTTTCTGCGAGGGACAATATCGCTAAGTATATTGATTCTGTAAAGAACATGAAAGCAGATATCTCATCTTTAGGACGCTACAGAAGACAAGTCGGTGTATTGAAACAAGAAAGAGAGCAACTCTTGAAACAAGTTGATTCGCTTACCCAGTCGAATACTATGATCGCAATGCAGCGTGACAGTACCTATACCGAATTGGAGAAACAAACTGTTTTCAACGATTCTTTGGTCGTTCAGAACACTCAATTGGCCGATGTTGTTGAAAAAGGTTCCGCTTTAAATCTTTCAAAGTTCAATGTTGACGCAGTAAAAGAACGCAGTAGTGGTAAATTGGTTTCTACTTCAAGAGCCAAAAGAACCGATAAGTTTAAAATTTGCTTTACGGTAGCTGACAACGTAATCGCCGAAGCAGGTGATAGAGAGTTTTTCGTAGAAGTACTTGACCCACAAGGTAACGTATTGGGAGAAAGTTACTCTAAGACAAACGATTCTGGCGCGTCGGTAACTTACAGCAAAGGAACTAGTTTTTACTACGAGAACAAATCACTGGACGTCTGTGACTACATCAGCAAGCCAGCAGGTGATTTCAAAGATGGTAACTATATGGTCAATGTCTACGACGACAGATTAAAATTATTGGGAACTTCTAAGTTCACCTTGAAATAGGGAACACTAACATTTTATATTAAAAAGGGTCAATTTTCGAATTGACCCTTTTTTTGTCTTGAATTTTCACTTTAAGGTCCCTACCATAGCCTCAGGTTTGACCCATTCGTCATAGTCCTGGGCAGTAACATAACCGAGATTAACGGCCTCTTCTTTGAGTGTCGTGCCATTTTTATGAGCGGTATTTGCAATTTCCGCAGCTTTGTAATAGCCTATTTTGGTGTTCAATGCTGTTACCAACATTAAAGAATTGTTCAAAAGCTCTTTTATGACCTCGTGATTAGGCTCTATACCCGATGCGCAATTAACATCGAAACTTACGCAGGCATCGCCAATAAGCTGTGCTGATTGCAAAATATTGGCTGCCATCATTGGTTTGAATACATTGAGTTCGTAGTGCCCCTGCGTGCCCCCTACCGATATGGCGACGTCGTTACCCATAACTTGGGCACATACCATAGTTAGTGCCTCACATTGAGTAGGATTTACTTTTCCGGGCATAATGGAACTACCAGGTTCATTAGCAGGAATGATAATTTCACCAATACCCGAGCGAGGTCCCGAGGCCATCATACGAATATCGTTGGCGATTTTATTGAGTGACACCGCTAATTGTTTTAAGGCGCCGTGGCTCTCTACAATGGCATCGTGCGCGGCCAAAGCTTCAAATTTGTTATCCGCTGTGCGAAACGGCAGACCTGTAAATTCAGCTATGTATTT